>CAZDSS010000040.1:0-22034 GCA_964508185.1 uncultured Sphingomonadales bacterium | reverse complement strand
GGTTATGCCAGGAAATGTGATGAAGACCAGGATTCGCGAACTGCGGAAGCAGAAGGGGCTCACGCTGCAGGAGCTGGGGGAACGGGTGCGTCCGCCCACCACCGCCCAGACCATCGGCCGGCTGGAGACGGGGCAGCGCAAGCTCACCCTTGATTGGCTGGACAAGATCGCCGAGGCGCTGGATGTGGCGCCCATGGAGCTCATCGATCTCGGTGGCGAGACCGAAATCCCCCTCGTCGGCGTGTTGGCGGACGGCGGCCGCGTCGCCCCCGCCGGGGCGGAGGCTTTGCGCCTGAGCCCCGCGGGCAGCGCGCCGCTCGCGCTCAAGGTCGCCGCCAAGGTCTATGAGTTCGAGGTGGGCGACACGGTGATCTGCGAGCCGGCGGAAGCGCCCGAATTCGCCGACGCCCTCGGCAAGGAATGCTATATCGTGACCCGCGGCGGGGAGCGTCTGTTCGGCCGCCTCATCCGCGGCTCCGCCCCCGGCCGCTTCACCGTGATCCCGGCGAGCGAGGGAAGCGCCGTCCTCTACGACGTGGAAGTGGCCCAGGCCGCCCGCCGCAGCATGCTGGTCCGCTATTACTGAGCGCCGCCCGCCGCGGCGCGCGCCTGCCCCTCACCGGCGATCGCCTCCCATTCGGCAAGGGTCAGGCCCCGGTCGGGCGACCATCCCGCCATCCAGTCGTCGAGCGGCGCCACCTCCGCCGGAACCCCGTTGCCGTGGAACCAGGAATCGACCACATAGGTCGCCTGCTCTCCCCCGGTCTCGGTGATGGTCGCAGCGTTATGGGGCCAGCGATCGATGAAGGAGCCGCGGCGCACCGGAAGCCCCACCGCATGATGGCGCAACAGTCCGTCCTGGGCGAGGAACCTCAGATAGGTCGTGGTATTGAACGCCTCGTCGATGCAGTCCATCTGGCCCTGACGGCGGAAATTGACGATGGCCGCCCCCGGCGCGTCGCTGTCGCTCCCGGTCTTCGGCCCGACGATCCGTTCAATAAGCCCGATCGCCCGCGCGATCGCCGCCCTTTCCGCCGCCGCATCCTCGGGCTTTCCGAAGATCTCCCGCACCGCCGCCCATTCGGCGTCGCTGAGCCCCGTCATGTGCATCTCGGCGCAGCCATAGCCCATGCAGACGCCGAATCGCCGGGGGCTTTCGTTCCAGTGGCCGTAGTCCTGCACGAGCTCCCGCGACGGCGCATGGCTGCAGGCGGCAGGAACGCCTGCGAGAACCGCGATCACCAGCGCACGCGTCACGGCACGGGATGCCATGCTCCTCCATCCTCCGAACGCCATGGACGGCGGAAATGCCCGCCGCCCCGAGGGGTCATTCAGGGATATCGTTTTCAAGCAGGGAATGGAAGCTGTTGGTCTCGGGATTGAGGGCGAGCAGAAGGCCCTCGGCCAGGGCGTAGTACCAGCCATGGAGCTTGAGCTTGCCCGATTCCACCCGCTCGCGGATCCAGTCGAAGGTCATGAGGTTGCGGAGACTCACCCGGATCGCCTCCTCCTCCATCAGGCGGCGCTGCAGGGCGGGGCTCAGATGGCTGCAATTCTCGCGGATATGGTTGCGCGCTTCCGCCACGATCTCCATCCAGGGCAGGATGAAGTCGCCGCTCCTGTCGCTTTCGTATAGGGCGCGGATGCCGCCGCAATGGGCGTGGCCCATGACGATGATATGCTTCACCTCGATATGGCGGACGGCGAATTCCAGCGCCGCGCTGGTGCCGTGATGGTCGCCGTCGGGCGTATAGGGCGGCACCAGATTGGCGACGTTCCGCACCATGAAGATGGAGCCCGGCCGGGTGTCCAGAATGGTCGAGGGGTCAACGCGGCTGTCGCAGCAGGCGATGATCATCACCTCGGGCGATTGCCCCCGCTCCACCAGATCGCGGTAGAATTCCCGCTCCACTTCGCTCCAGGAATTGCGGTAGCGCCGGTAGCCCTGGACCAGATCGCTGAGCATGATCTTGTTCTCCGCTTCGCGCCCGTATGAGCCCCGCATGCGCCATGGCGTCTTGGGGGCATGAGGCTAAGGATGGCTTCGTGATTTACAGGGCATCGCCCGTCGCCACAAGAATTTCTTCCCCCCGGGGGCTTGGCCCGTCCCGCGTTCCCGGTATATAGGCCTTTGCCCATGAAGGACTTGCAAGCGCTCCTCGCCGCCCCCGCCGCGCCCTTCGTGCTGCTTGACGACAGCAGCGCGGGCGGCGGCCCTGCCCGCCTTTATGCCGCGCCCTCGGGAATCATCGCCTGCAACCGGCAGGACGAAATACCGGACGCCTTCGCGGCGATGGAGCGCGCCCTGGCCGAAGGCCGCCATCTTGCGGGCTGGTGCGCCTACGAGCTGGGCTACGGGCTTGAGCCCCGCCTGCAGCGCCTCGCGCCGCCCGCTCAAGCCCCCCTCCTCTGGTTCGGGATCTTCGATGCGCCGCGCCTTGTCCCCGCGAACGTGCTCGAACAGGCGCTCGACCCGGTGCGCCACAGCGCCGCGCGGCCCGTCCGGCTCACGAACCTCAATCCGGGCATCAGCCGCGCTGCCTACATCGACGCGATTCAGCGGATTCAGGACCATCTCCGCGCCGGCGACATCTATCAGGCCAACTTCACCTGGCCCCTTGGCTTCTCGCTGGACGCGTCCCCGCTTGCCCTCTACCGCCGCCTGCGCCGCGCCCAGCCTGTCTCCTTCGGCGCCTGGATCTTCACCGGCAGGCAGCACATCATGTCGGCGTCCCCCGAACTCTTCCTGAAGAAGGACGGGGCCCGCCTCACCGCCCGCCCCATGAAGGGCACGGCGCCCCGCGGCGATGACCGCGCGTCCGACGATGCGGCGGCGGCCGCCCTCGCCGCCGACGAGAAGTCGCGGGCCGAAAATCTCATGATCGTCGATCTCTTGCGCAACGACCTGAGCCGCATCGCCCGCCCCGGCTCCGTCCATGTGCCCCGGCTCTTCGCGGTGGAGCGTTACCGCACCCTGCTGCAGATGACGTCGGAAATCGTGGCGGAGATCAACCCGGCCCTCCCGCTCATGGACATCTTCCGCGCCCTCTTCCCCTGCGGCTCGGTGACGGGCGCGCCCAAGATCCGGGCGATCGAGGTGATTCGGTCCCTGGAGCCCGCGCCGCGCGGCGTCTATTGCGGCGCCATCGGCCATGTGACGCCGGACCGCGATTTCTGCTTCAACGTGCCGATCCGCACCCTCACCCTCGATCCCGGCGAGCGGCCGCATGAATGGCGCGGCGTCATGGGCGTCGGCAGCGGCATCGTCGCCGACTCGGACGCCGCCGCGGAATATGAGGAATGCATGCTCAAGGGACGTTTTCTCACCGACCCGCCGCCGGATTTCGACCTGATCGAAACCCTGTTCTGGTCGCCGGACGCAGGCCCGCGCCGGTTGCAGCGCCATCTCGACCGCCTCGCCGCCTCCGCCGAACGCTTCGGCTTTCCGTTCGACCGTACTGCGGCAGAACGCGACATCCACGACCTGGCGGCGGATCTCGAGCCGCGCCCCCACCGCCTGCGCCTGCTGCTGTCGAAGTCGGTCGCGCTCGCCGTCACCGCCGCGCCGCTCGGGGAGAGCACCCCGCAACCCCTGGTCGCCCGCCTGTCGGACCTTGCGGTCGATTCCGGTAATCCTCTCCTCCGGCACAAGACGACGGCGCGGGACCTCCATGCGGCCGCCTTCGCCAGGGCGCAGCCCTGCTTCGACGTGATCCTCAGGAACGAGCGTGGCGAGCTCACCGAAGGAAGCTTCACCAATCTTTTCGTGGAAAGGGACGGCCTGCTGCTGACGCCGCCCGTATCGTCGGGCCTCCTGCCCGGCGTGCTGCGGGCGGAGCTACTGGAAGCCGGCCAGGCCCGTGAACAGGTCCTTCATGTGGAGGATCTTGATGACGCCGACGCCGTCTATCTCGGCAATTCGCTCCGCGGCCTCCTGCGCGTGACGGTCGATCTCAGTCCCGCTCGGCGGTGACGAAGCATTCGAGCCCCCGCGCCTTGAGATCGGCGCAACGGCTTCCCGCCTGGTCGGGCGAGCCATAGGGGCCGAGCAACAGACGGTAGAACTGCGCCCGCTCCGTTTTGGGCATGCGCAGCCGCAGCTTGTCCGCTTCGAGCACCTCCGCATATTCCCGCCGCAGGCGCTCCGCCGCGCGCTCCGCCACCTTGGGATCGCGCATGGCCATGAGCTGCACGTAGAATCCGCGCCCGGACTTGCTCGACGGTTCGGCGGGCGCCGCATCCTCCGCACCGTCCGCATCCTCTTCGTGATTCTGCGGCTCCGTCGCGCCGCCGCCGATGGGCGGGACGGGCTCCGTCGCCTCATGCTCGGGGTCGTGGGAGACCTCCCGCGGCGCGCGGCCGTCGCGCGCCTCGTCGCGCAGACGCTCGGCGAGCGCCTTGCCGTTCTCGATCTCATCCAGCGACAGGAATTCCAGCATGGTCTTTTCTGCAGCGATCGCCTCCGGCAGGCCGGCCCGCGCCGCAAGCAGGGTCCAGCCATAGGCCCGGGCATAGTCGCGCGACACATGGCTGCCGTTGAAATAGAGGACGCCGAGCAGATATTGCGACCGCGCGTCGCCCGCCGCCGCCGCCTGCTCCCACCAGGTCAGCGCATCCTCCACATGCGGCGCGCCGGGCAGGTTGAAGTAATAGAGGGTGCCGAGATTGCCCTGGGCCGCCACATGGCCCGCATCGGCCGCGCGGCGGTAATAGTCCACCGCCTTGTCGAGATCCTGCGCGACACCCTTGCCGAGGCGGTAGAGCTGGCCAAGATTGAACAGGGCGTCGAGATCACCCGCTTCCGCCGCCTGCTCCCATTCCTTGCGGGCGGTCGCATAGTCCCCCTGCCGGTAGGCGGCGATTCCTTCCGCAAGCCCCGCATGGGCCGGTGTCCAAAGAACGCAGGCGCCCGCGACAAGCGCTGCGGCCAGCAAGCTTTTGCCGGTGCGTTGGAGATTCGCCCCTATGCGGAAGACCATCGTCAATACTGACCCCGTGGATTTGCGCCATTCTGATCGCAGTCCGCAGCATCCGCAACAGGGATCTATGAAAGCCGCCCTGCTGCGGAAACCTCGCCTCCGGACGCAAAGGTTAAAATGAATATAATCTTTTTAACTCTTTGTTAAGCGGGCGTTCCTACCCTCGTGCGGTAAGCCAAGCTCGGCGAATCTTCACAGGCGAGCAGCAGGAAAGGGGACAGCCATGCGCATCATCGCCTTCGCCTCGCAAAAGGGCGGCTCGGGCAAGACGACCTTGAGCGGCCATGTGGCCGTCGCCGCCGAACGGGCCGGCGCCGGCCCGGTGGTGATCCTGGATACCGACCCGCAGGGCAGTCTTTCCGACTGGTGGAACGAGCGCGAGGCGGACACCCCCGCCTTCGCCCAGACCACCATCTCGCGGCTGCTCACCGATCTCGACGAATTGCGCAATCGCGGCTTCCGGCTTGCGGTGATCGACACGCCCCCGGCCATCACCCTCGCGATCCAGAGCGTGATCGCCGTCTCCGACCTGGTGGTGATCCCGACCCGGCCGAGTCCCCATGACCTGCGGGCGGCGGGCGCCACGGTCGAAATCGCCGCCCGCTCGGGCAAGCCCCTGATGTTCGCCATCAATGGCGCAACGCCGCGCGCCCGCATCACGGCCGAGGCGGCGATCGCCCTGTCCCAGCACGGCACCGTCGCCCCCGTCACCATCCACCAGCGCACCGATTTCGCGGCCAGCATGATCGACGGCCGCACGGTGATGGAGCTCAACCCCAAGAGCGCCTCCGCCGCCGAGATCGAGGCGCTCTGGACCTATATCCACGACAAGCTCGAAAAGAATTTCCGCCGCACCGTCTTCCAGACCAGCGCGAGCCAGCGGCGGGAGGCCGCGCGCCAGGCCGCCTTCGGGCGCCGGCAGTCGGCGTAAGGGAGGAATCCATGAAACCCGCAGCAGCCCTCACCTCTTCGCTCCTCGCCCGCAAGGGCTTCGCGGCGCCGAGCGGTCCCCTGCCCTTCCAGACCGCGGCCCCGGCGCCCGCCCCCCGCGCCGCATCACCCCTGCCGCGCGACGCCCAGCCCCGTCCCGCCGCGAAAAAGGCGGCGCCCGCGGGCGGGAAGTCGCGCCGGGTCGCCCTTACCCTCCGGCTGGACCCTGAGCGCCATCTGCGGCTCCGCCTCCTTGCGGCCCACCGCCACATGAGCAGCCAGGACATCCTGTCGGCGGCCCTCGACCAGTATCTCGCCGACCATCTCTGCGCCGCGGATCTCGAGCATTGCGCCTGCCTGCAGGGAGCCGCGAATTGCGGCCGCAACGAAGGCTCCAGGGGGTAATCAACGGGCATGAAGCGAAACTGGATGAAGACGGCCTTGCCGAAGGGCGCTTTCGGGCGCTCCGCCGCGATCGTGCTTGCAAGCATCATGGTTGCCGCCTGCGCCGGGGGACATGACGGCCCCCGTCATGCGGATCGCGTGGCGGCCGCCGCCCCCGCCGAACATCACCACAGCCGTCTCACGGCCCTTGCCGACGCCTTCGCGGCCGAGGGCGATCATTCCGCGGCGATCCCCCTCTATCGCCGGGCGCACCAGACCACCGGCTCCGCCTGGCCGCTGATCGGACTCGGGCGGTCGCTTTCGGCGCTCGGCCAGCATCTTGCGGCGGAGGACGCATTCCGCCGTGCCGTCTCGGCCGAGCCGCACAATCCCGACGCCCGCACGGGCCTCGCCCGCAGCCTCATCGCTCTCGGCCGTCCGGCGGAAGCCGTGCCCCATCTCGATGCGGCGCTGTCCGACGCGCCGTCCCATATCCCGGCGCTTGCGGCGCGGGCGGTGGCCGCCGATCTCCTCGGCGATGGGCGGACCGCCCTCACCTTCCACGAGCAGGCCCGCGCGCTTGCGCCCGAGGATCCCGAGCTTGCGGCGAACCACGGGCTCTCGCTGGCGCTTCAGGGCGATTTCCGCTCCGCTCTCCCGATCCTCGAGCGGGCCTCGGTGCGTGACGACGCCACGGCGGGCGTGCGCCACAATCTCGCCCTCGCCCTCGTCCTTGCGGGCGAGACGGCGCGAGCGGAGCGGGTCCTCCGCCTCGATCACGACGTGGACGGCGCATCGGCGCGGCTTGCGGAGCTTCGCGCCCTCGCCGCCTTGCCGGATCACGCCCGACTGCAGGCCCTGACGGGCGGCGCGCGCGCACCCGCACAGGACCTGTCCGCCCCGGCGAACCGCGCCTATGGGGACGACGATGCGGATACTGCGGCCGCCGCCGCCCGCTTCATCGCCCGCAACACGGGAGAGATCACCGCCGCCCCGCCGCCCGACCGGGACACGGCGGCGCCCGCGGCCCAGGCTGACGCCGATCTCACCGACATTCCGCTCCTCGACCCGAAGGTCGGCTATGCGCTGCAGCTTGCGGCCTATCGCAAGGCGAGCCAGCTGAAGGACGGCTGGGCGCAGCTTCGTGAAAAATACGCTCATATCATCCGCGATCTGCCGCCGCGCCGGACGGAGGTGGATTTCGGCGACCGCGCCGAGGCGCCGCGCGGCTTCTTCTACCGCCTGAACGCCGGGCCGCTCACCAGTCTCGACGAGGCGCTCCGCCTCTGCGAAAGCCTCCGCGCGGCCGGTGCGGAATGCTGGGTGCGGCCGCCCGAGCGCGACGAAGGCACCACGCCTGCCGGCTGAGCGGATTTTGCACACAACATCTTGAATCCCGGCGTCCGCTTCCCACATCTCAAGCAGGCCGGTCATGGTGACGGCCTACCCGCAAAAGGGCGCCGGAATCGGGCCCCCGCGGGGCAGTGTCAGGCTTGCTCGTTTGGGAGGAGCTGGAGATTGGCGATCATGCGGGACAGATCCCACATCGTCGATGAAATCTCACCCCTGAATGCCTGCGCATCTGGCTTCAGCGCGGAGTTCCTGCACGAACAACTCCTTGCAAATGGTCAGCCGTAGCTTCCGGACGCGGAACAACACGCGATCCCGGACGTCTGCTTTATGACACGCATGTTTCAGGAGTGTGTGAAATGAACAGCTTGCATGAACAACTGCGGCACATGACGCCCGAAATGTTCGCTCATCTGGGGGAGCATGATGTGGTCTACATCAAGCCCGTCGCGAGCGAAGCCGGGGTCCCGGTGTTCGCGATCCACTCTGCCGCGGGTCAGGAACTGGCGGTCCTCGAAAGCTGGGAAGAGGCCTTGACGGCGGCGATCATGAACAACATGCGCCCCGCCCGCCTGCATTAGGGCCGCCGCCGGGTGGCCCGGCTCCCCTCCCCCCGGGGATCGCGCGGGGGCGACGGTCCGGCGCAAGGCCGGATGTCCAGGCTTTCGTCCCGCCTCGCCCCAACATACGGGCGGGACATGAGAGGCGATTTCCTCCCTCCCGCGAAATCGCCTCCGGAACCCCTTTTCAAGGGCTATCTCATTATCTTTTCCCGGAAATATGCCGTCAGGCCGCGTGGGACGCCGCCGGCTCGGTGAGCAGGGCGTAGATCGCGTCGGCGCTGTCCGAGCCGCGGATCTTGTCGCAGACCTGCTTGTTGCGCAGAAGCCGCGAGATTTTCGCCAGCGCCTTCAGATGATCGGCCCCGGCCGCTTCCGGCGCGATCAGCAGGAAGATGAGGTCCACCGGCTGCTCGTCGATGGAATCGAAGTCGATGGGCGTCGCAAGGCGGGCGAAGACGCCGTAAAGGCGGTCGATGTTGGGCAGCTTCCCGTGGGGAATCGCCACCCCCTGGCCGACGCCCGTGGTGCCGAGCCGCTCGCGCTCCAGCAGCACGTCGAAGATGACGCGCTCGGACTCGCCGATCACCCGCGCCGCCACTTCGGACAACTCAAACAATGCTTGTTTCTTGCTGGATACCTTGAGGTTGGGAACCACGGTATCCAGGCTCACCAAGTCGGCAATTTCCATAGCTCGCTATGATCCTGTCTGTCGGTTCGCGGGGTCGATCCAGCCGATATTCCCGTCGTCCCGACGAAATACAACATTAAAATGACCATTCATGCGGTTGCGAAACATCATCGCGGGCAAATCCGCGAGATCCAGGCGCATGACAGCTTCGCCGACGGTCAGTTCGGGAATGTCCATGGTGGTCTCGGCCACGATCATGGGCTGCCAGCCGTTGACTTCTCCCTCTTCGCTTTCGTCATCCTCCGGATGAGGAGCTAGCACATAGGAAGCGGCTCGCCAAGCCTCTGTCTCGCTATTGACGCGGGCCTTGTGGTGATCACGCAGTCTGCGCTTGAAGCGGCGCAGCCTTTTTTCCATGCGGTCGGCGGCGGCATCGAAGGCGAGATAGACATCCGCCGCTTCGCCGCGACTCTGGAGATAGACGTCGTGACCCGCATGCAGCGTGCAGTCCGCACGGAACATGGCGCCCTCGCGGGTGACGGTCACAGTGACACCGAGCTTCTCATCGTCGAAATACTTGCTCAGGCCGGCATTGAGGCGATCGCTGATGTGAGTCCTGAGGGCCTCGCCGACGTCGATCTGCTTTCCGGTAACCACTATCTTCATGATGGATATGGATCCCTATTGCACGAAATCCACTGTCGCCGCGCGGCCCCCTTGTTATGCGCTCCCCGATCAGGGCGCGGACGATAGTTTGGCGCGGCTCGGTATGTCAACCATACCATACCCGGCGCGGGAAGCGAGCCGGAAAAAGCCGGGCGACCTGTCCGGCAGGCAGGGGCAGCCTCGTGAAGACTGCGGATTTCAGCCATTTTTCACGTAATCTGGTAACGGTGGTCCTGAAGCTTGAATGCCGGGGGCCTTGGAAAGTTGCGGCGCCCGGACGCGCCTTCGGATCACAGCACGGGGGCCTTCAGGCGGCGGCGCTGGATGGAGGACGGGATCTTCAATGCCTCGCGATATTTGGCGACCGTGCGCCGCGCGATGTCCACTCCCTGCTCCCGCAGGATCTCCACGATGCGGTCGTCGGACAGGATGTTTTCGGGGTCTTCGGCGTCGATCAGCTCCTTGATGCGGTGCTTCACCGCTTCCGCCGAATGGGCCTCCCCGTCGCCCGCGGCATTGATGGCGGAGGTGAAGAAATACTTGAGCTCGAAGATCCCCCGCTCGCAGGCGAGATACTTGTTGGTGGTGACCCGGCTCACCGTGCTTTCATGCATGTCGATGGCGTCAGCGATGGTGCGAAGGTTGAGCGGCCTGAGATGCCGCACCCCCTCGAGGAAGAAGTTCTCCTGATGCCGCACGATCTCGGTCGCGACCTTCAGGATGGTCTTCGCCCTCTGGTCCAGCGCCTTGATGAGCCAGTTGGCCGAATGGAAGCATTCGGAGACGAAGGCCTTTTCCTCGCGACTCCGGGCGCGGCCGGCGATTTCCGCGTGATAGCGGGTATTCATCAGGACCTTGGGCAGGGTCTCCGTATTGAGCTCCACGATCCACTGCCCCTTGGGCCCGCGGCGCACGAAGACGTCGGGCAGGATCGGCTGCGCCTCCTCCGCCCCGAAGGCGAGGCCCGGCTTGGGGTCGAGCGCCTGGATCTCCATGATCATCTCGGCGAGATCCTCGCCATCCACGCCGCAGACCCGGCGCAGGCTCACGAGATCGCGCCGCGCCAGCATGTCGAGATTGTCGAGAAGCGCCTGCATGGCGGGGTCCAGCCGGTCCTTCTCGCGCAGCTGAATGGCAAGGCATTCCTTGAGGTCGCGGGCGAACACCCCCGACGGGTCCATGCCCTGGCACAGGGCGAGCACCCGCTCGACGTCGGCGATCTCGCAGCCGAGTTTCTCGGTCACCAGCGACAGATCGTCGCGGAGGTACCCGGCGTCGTCCACCATGTCGATGAGGAAATGGGCGATCATCTGATCGGCGGGGCCGAGGCGCAGATCGGGCAACTGCGACTCCAGATGATCCTTGAGGGACGGCGCGCTCGTCAGATTCTGCTCGAAATCGCCGCCAGCGTCATCAAAGCCGCCGCTGCCCAGCGTCATGCCGTTGAGGCTGAGGCCGGCGTCCCCCATGGCCCCGTCGCTCGGGCTTTCGGGCTCGAAGACGTTGTCGAAGCTCGCATCCAGCGCATCCCCCACGGCGCCCACCGGCTCCTTGAGGAGGATGTCGGCGGCGGTCGCGCCGTCCGGGAGGTCGATGACCGGCTCGTCGGGCCCGTCCACGGGGTCGTTCCGCTCGGCCGCGGGGTCGGCGAGCTCCAGCAGCGGGTTCTTCTCCACCTCCTGGGCGACGAAATCGCCGAGCTCGAGGTTCGTGTACTGCAGCAGCTTGATCGCCTGCTGCAGCTGGGGCGTCATCACCAGGGTCTGGGTATGCTTCAGCTCCAGTCGCGGTGACAGCGCCATGACGTTACCTACCAGCTGAACCGTTCGCCGAGATAGACCCGGCGCACGTCCTCGTTGGCCACGATCTCGCTGGGGCTGCCTTCCATCAGCACCTGCCCGTCATGGATGATGAAGGCGCGGTCGATGATGTCCAGCGTCTCGCGCACGTTGTGGTCGGTGATGAGCACGCCGATGCCGCGATCCTTCAGATGGCTCACGAGCTCGCGAATGTCGTTGATGGCGATGGGGTCGATCCCGGCGAAGGGCTCGTCGAGCAGGATGATGCTCGGCCGCGCGGCCAGCGCCCGGGCGATCTCCACCCGCCGCCGCTCGCCGCCGGACAGGGCGAGCGCCGGCGTGCGCCGGAGATGCGACACGGAAAACTCGTTCAGAAGATCATCCAGCATGATCTCCCGCGTTTCCCTGTCCTTCTCCACCGCCTCCAGCACGGCCATGATGTTCCCTTCAACGGTCAGTCCGCGGAAGATGGATGCTTCCTGCGGCAGATAGCCGATCCCGAGCTGCGAGCGCCGGTACATGGGCGTCGTGGTGATGTCCTGCCCGTCGAGCAGGATCTGCCCCTGATCGGGCGCCACCAGCCCCACGATCGTGTAGAAGCAGGTGGTCTTGCCCGCCCCGTTGGGGCCGAGAAGGCCCACCACCTCGCCCCGGCGCACCGTCAGGTTGATGCCGCGCAACACCGGCCGCTTGCGGTAGCGCTTGCCGATGTTGCGCGCCTCAAGCCCCGTCGCCTGACCGCTGGCCTGGGCCGTTTTCGGCATCTGGTCCGGCCGGCGCTCCGGCTCGTTCATGGTCCTGTCGTTCATTAAATCTTCGACGCCTTAAGAATTGGTGTGCGAAATGCTGGTCACGAGCCGGGCTCGGTCCTGGGATCGTCGCCGGACTTCTTGTCGCTGGGGACGAAGCGGCCGCGCACGCGGCCCTTCTCCTCTCCGCCGCCCGCGCCCATGGCGACGGTCTCGAGCCGCGTGACCCCCGTATCGAGATTGACCTGCAGGCGGTCGCCCCGCACCACCACGTCGCCGCGGTTGAGCACCACCGCGCCGCCCAGGGTGACGATGCGCTCGATCATGTCGTAGACGCCCCAGTTGGCGGCCACCGTCTCCGACGGCGAGATGAGGGTCACCTTCCCCGCCGCGTCGATGCGCGAGATGGGCGGCGACTCGGCCGAGCCGGGCGCACCCGCGCCGCCCGCCGTCTTGTCGTAATAGACGGTGATGCGGTCGGCCTTGAGCGTCAGATCCTTCTGCACCGCCTCGACCCGGCCTTCGAACACCGCGAGATCGTCCTTGGACCGCACTTCGAGCCGGTCCGCCGAAATGTCGATGGGGCTCCGGGTGTCGTGCTCCTTGAGGGCCGATACCGATTCCTGCGCGCCCGCAACATTGGCCGCCGCCAGCCACATGATGGCGGCCAGGCCGCAACCGGCTTGTGTCACCGCTTTCAACACCCGTCGTCCTTTCCTGATCCCTGTATCCGTCAACCCTTGTTCCCTTCGCCCGCGGCCGCGCCTTCGCTCCTGCTGGCGGCGGGCGCCACCTTCATGCCCGCGGGCTCGAGCCGCACCCGCACCCGGCCTTCGAGGCTCAGGATCCGCTCCCGCGCCTGCAGCGTGAAGCCGTCGGCGGAAAAATGCCCGAACGGCGCCGCACCCGATACCGGCGAGCGGCCCTCGGCGATTCCGGTGCCGAGATTCACTTCCGCCTGCTCCACCGACAGCATGTAGCCGCTCTCGGACGTCAGATTGATCCCGCCATCCAGCACCAGGCTGTCGGAGCTTCGCTGGAACACCCCCTCGCCCGCGGTCACCGTCAGCAGGTCATCCTCGCCCGCCTCCATCTCCGCATGGACGCCGGTCAGCAGCACGCGGTCCGCATTCACCCCTTCCTGGACCGCAAGCTTCGCGCTCACCGCGAACGGGCGGTCGCGCAGGTCGGTCCCCGTATAGCGGGCGTTTTCCATGCGGATCTGCTCGCCCCCGGTGCGAAGCTCGCTGTAGGTCAGGGTGATGCTGCTGCTTTCCCGGTTGATCATGGGCCAGGCCACCACCAGGAGGAGCAGCAGGCCGACCCCCGCCGGCACCACGAGGCGAAGGATCCGCCCGCCATGGCCGACGCGCCCCGCGAGTCGCGGGCGGGCGGCGAAGAAGCGGGACAGGCGGTCGCCGTCGCTGCCGCGTCTTCTTCGATCCTGCGTCAGATCGGCCATGGGACCATCAACCTCGCGCTTCGGGCAAAACGTCAATCTAAGCAAGAGTCATGCCGACCCTGACTCAGCCACGATAGTCTGGAAGTTTTATCAAAAGATCAACCGGCTGATTGATCTTTCGCGGCAGAATGGCGCGCGCGGCGGGAGCGGCCGCTCAGTGGGCGAAGATGTCCTCTTCCTCCCAGCCGAGGAGATCAAGCTCCGCCCGCGCCGGCAGGAAAGCGAAGGCCGCGGCCGCCAGATGCGCGCGGCCCATGCGGGCCAGCCTGCGGTCGAGCTCGGCGCGCAGGCGATGGAGATGCAGAACGTCGCTCGCTGCATAGGCAAGCTGCGCCTCGGTGAGTTCCGGCGCGCCCCAGTCGGAGGATTGCTGCTGCTTGGAGAGATCCACGTCCAGAAGCTCCCGGCACAGGTCCTTGAGGCCGTGGCGGTCCGTATAGGTGCGGGTGAGCTTGGATGCGATCTTGGTGCAATAGATGGGATTGACCGCGATACCGAGATTGTATTTCAGCACCGCCACGTCGAAGCGCGCATAGTGGAAGATCTTGACTATCGCAGGATCCTCCATCAGGCGGCGCAGGTTCGGCGCGCTGTCGCGGCCCACCTGCTCGGGCATGATCTGCACCAGGTGACACACCCCGTCGCCCGCCGAAAGCTGCACCAGGCACAGCCGGTCGCGCCGCGGCACCAGGCCCATGGTTTCGGTATCCACCGCAACCGCCTCCACCCCCCGGAAATCGAGCCCGTCAGGCAGATCGCCCTTGTGCAGGTGAATGGTCATGTCTCGTCCTCCATGGATCCCGGGATCCGGCCGCCTGCGTGACCCTCACGGCCCGCAGCGCGCCTCGCCGGAAGATCTAAGACATATGTGCCGATCAGGCCAAGCGAATAATTATACACACGAAATGTGTTATTTATGATTTTATACCTTCCTTTGAAGTATTTATTTGTATTCTCCCCCGGCCTCTGTTATGTCTGCGAATGTCCCTCGGGACTGCGGGGATTTGATCGACAGCTTGCACCGCATCACCAAATGCTAAAGCGCCACGAGTGATCGTGGTTTTCTGCAAAGGAACACCACCATGAAGAACGAGTTTCAGACGTCATATCCGCTCCCCGGGAAACGGGCCACGGCGCTCATGTGTAGCTGCCGTCGCATTTCCCCCATGAACTTTGTGATTTGAACGGATCTGACGGAACAGACCCCATGACCAACCAAGATTTCCTCGCGGTGTCCTGGCCGGGCCTTGCGCCCGCGACCTCGCATGATGCCGCATCCAACGACAACATCGTCGGCTTCGCCCTTGCCGACGGGCGGGACCTGCGCTTCCGCGCCGCCGACCGCCGCTTCGCGCTTCTCGACGGCAGCCGCTTCCGCCGCCCCGAGCAGCTGTTCGAGGCGGTGGGCAATCTCGCCCGCGCGATCTTCGCCGATCTTCTGGAGGAAGGAGGCCTCGTGCCTTCCGCCGCCAACGACATCGAACCCGCGGCCGACGGGCTGCAACCGAATTTCTGATCCACAGGAACGCCTGAAATGAAAAAGACCATCCGTTATTTCGCGGCCGCGCTCATCGGCCTCAGCCTCGCCGGTCCCGTCGCGGCCCAGCCCAAGGACATTCTCAACGTGTCCTATGACATCTCGCGCGAACTCTTCGCCGCCATCAATCCGGCCTTCGCCGAACATTGGCAGAAGAAGACGGGCGAAAAGATCACCGTGAAGCAGTCCCATGCGGGATCCTCCCGTCAGGCCCGCGCCATCCTCGAAGGGCTCGAGGCGGACGTCGTCACCTTCAACCAGGTGCCGGACGTGCAGATCCTCCATGACCGCGGCAAGCTCATCCCGGCCGACTGGCAGAGCAAGTTCCCCAACAACAGCTCGCCCTTCTATTCCCTGCCCGTGTTCCTCGTGCGCCAGGGCAATCCCAAGAACATCACCAGCTGGGAAGACCTTGCGAAGGACGGCGTGAAGATCGTGTTCCCGAACCCCAAGACCTCGGGCAACGCGCGCTACACCTATCTCGCGGCGACCGCCTTCGCCTATGAGAAGTTCGGCGGCGACGGCCCCGAGGCCCGCGCCTTCGTGAAGAAGATCCTGTCGAACGTTCCGGTCTTCGATACCGGCGGTCGCGGCGCCACCACCACCTTCGTGGAGCGTGGCATCGGCGACGTGCTCATCACCTTCGAGGCGGAGGTGCAGAACATCCGCAGCCAGTATCCCGACCGCGGCTTCGAGATCGTGGTGCCGCCCGTCAGCCTCTATGCTGAATTCCCCGTGGCGGTCGTCGACAAGGTGGTGGACAAGCGCGGCTCGCGCGAGATCGCGACGGAATATCTCAACTTCCTCTACAGCGAGGAGGCCCAGACCATCGTCGCCCAGAAGTTCCACCGCGTGCATAACAAGGAAGTGGCGAAGAAGTTCGCGGACCAGTTTCCCGAAGTGCGGCTCGTCACCGTCGAGGACGTGTTCGGCGGCTGGGAAAAGGTCGGCAAGGATCACTTCGCCGAGGGCGCAATTCTCGATCAGCTCTTTGTCAATCGCTGATCTTCGACTATAGAGTGCAACCGGCGGCAGCCCCTGCCGCCGGTTTTCCGTTCGGACATCGGCCCTTGTGCCGATCCGGACCTGGCAAATTCAACCAGGACCACTGAATGACCAAGCGGGTTCTCCCGGGCTTCACCCTCACTCTCGGCTGCACGCTGTTCTATCTCGCAGTGATCGTGCTGATCCCGCTTGCCGCCCTTCTGCTGAAATCGTCCGGCATCGGCTGGGAGGCCTTCTGGCGGATGGCCACATCCCCGCGCTCGGTCGCAACCTACCGCGTGACCGTGTCCGCCGCGTTCCTGGCCACCGTCTTCAACGGTCTCTTCGGCTTTCTCCTGGCCTGGATCCTGGTGCGTTACGAATTCCCCGGTCGGCGCCTGCTGGACGCACTGGTCGATCTGCCCTTCGCGCTGCCGACCGCGGTCGCCGGCATTTCGCTCACCGCGCTGTTCGCGGCCAACGGCTGGTATGGGGAGCTCCTGGCGCCCCTCGGCATCAAGGTCGCCTATACAAAGCTCGGGATCGCCGTCGCCATGGCCTTCACCAGCATCCCCTTCGTGGTGCGCACGGTGCAGCCGGTGCTCGAGGATCTCGGGGTGGAGGCCGAGCAGGCGGCGCAAAGCCTCGGCGCGCGGGACTGGCAGATCTTCACCCGCGTCATAATGCCCGTGGTACTGCCCGCCTTCATCGCCGGATGCTCCCTCGCCTTCGCCCGCAGCCTCGGCGAATTCGGCGCGGTGATCTTCATCGCCGGCAATCTTCCGATGGAGACGGAAATCACCGCCCTGCTCGCCGTCATCCGGCTCGAGGAATTCGATTATCCCGCGGCCGCCGTGCTTGCGACCGTGATGCTCGCCGCCGCCTTCGTGATGCTGCTGATAACCAACGCCGTCCAGGCCCGGCTCCTGCGCTACACGGTGAAGTCATGAGCGCCACACCCGCCCTGCGTCGCGTGGGCGACGCCCCGCTCGTCCGCCATCTCCTCATCGGGACCGGCATCATCCTTTCCATCCTGATCCTGGTGATGCCGCTCGTCGTCATCTTCACCGAGGCGTTCAGCGCCGGGATCCGGACCTATCTCGACAATCTGTCGGACCCCGAGACGCTCCATGCCATCGGCCTCACGGTGCTGACCGCCATCGTCGTGGTGCCGATCAACATCTGCTTCGGCATCGCCGCCGCATGGCTCATCAGCAAGTATCAGTTTCCGGGCAAGAAGATCCTGATCTCGGTGATCGAGCTGCCGTTCTCGGTCTCCCCCGTGATCGCGGGCGTGACCTACCTCTTCCTCTATGGCGACCAGGGACTTCTCGGGCCGTGGCTCAACGAACATGACCTCAAGATCATGTTCACCGTGCCCGCGATCATGCTGGTGAGCCTGTTCGTCACCTCGCCCTTCGTCGCGCGGGAGCTGATCCCCCTCATGCAGACGCAGGGAAGCGACGAGGAGGAAGCGTCCCTGAGCCTCGGCGCCGGCGGCTTCACCACCTTCCTCAAGGTGACGCTGCCCAACATCCGCTGGGCGCTTCTCTATGGCGCGGTCCTCTGCAATGCCCGCGTCATGGGCGAATTCGGCGCGGTCTCCGTCGTCTCCGGCAATATCCGGGGCGAGACCAACACCATCCCGCTGCAGGTGGAGCTCCTCTACAACGACTACAACGCGGTCGGCGCCTTCGCCGCCGCGTCGACCCTCGCCCTGATCGCCGTGGTCACCCTCGTCGTCAAGGTGATCCTGGAGCGCAAGGGCGCGGGCGCAAGCCGCGGCCGCCACTGAGCGCCTAGAGCAGCCATTCGACGGGCAGGCGGCTCAAGGCCATCACGATGAGCCTGCGGCCAAGGCTGCCGCCGGGCTCGTCCCCGTGCAGGATCTCCTCCCCGTCCGCCGTCCGCTCTCGCCAGACGAGTCGGTCGCCGTCGATCCCCGGACTGTAGGCAAGGCGCGGCGCGTTCCGCCCCACGCCCTCATGGACCTGCTCCGCCATCCGGGGATCGTCGATGATGAAGCCCAGCTCCGTGTTGAGAAACACCGAGCGCGGATCGAAATTGAGGGAGCCCACATAAAGGCTTCTTCCGTCAACCGCCAGCACCTTGGCATGGAGGCTGGCGGCCGAGGAGCCGAGGCGGCGGCGATCCTCCGGCGCCGTGGGCGGAATGGCGGCGGCCTTGAGCTCGTACAGCTCGATCCCCGCCTGCAGCAGCGCGCGGCGATAGCGCGCATAGCCCGCATGGACCGCGGGCACGTCGGTCGCTTCCAGGGCATTGGTCATCACCCGCACCACGACGCCCGCTTCCCTAAGGCCGAGGATCGCGCGGCAGCCCGCGCGCCCCGGCACGAAATAGGGCGAGATCACGTCGAGCGTCATTTGCGGCCGCCCCATGGCGTCGCTGATCTTGGAGAACAGCAGGCGGTCGCGACCGAGCTTGCCGGTGACCTTGGCGGGATCGTCGCTCACGAGCTTCACGGGCACCCAGTGAAGCTCCGTCTCGCCTGCAAGAAGCCGCCGCATGGGCGCAGCGTCACCGAGATTGGCGTCGAACCTCTCCCGCGCCGGATGCCGAAGCGCTTCGTTGTAAAGCCGGTCGAGAATGCCGCCCTCCGGCGCGCCCTTGACGAGGAGATCCACGGGGTAGCTCGCCGCGCTGTTCCAGTAGCGGTCGAAATCCCGGGACACCTGCGGCACCACGGCGCCCGCCGCGAGAATGTCGAGATCGATGAACAGCGGGTTGGCGCCGGTCCCGAAATAGGAATCCCCCATGTTGCGCCCGCCGACGATGGTCGCAAGATTGTCCACCGTCAGGGACTTGTTGTGCATGCGCCGGTTGAGCCGCCGGAAATGGAGGAGATAGTTCAGCCATTTGGGCGCACGGAGCGCGAAGGGATTGAAGAGCCGCACCTCCACGTTCGGGTGGTCGTGCAATTCGCACAAAAGATCGTCCATCCCCCGCGTGCCGTTGTCATCCAGAAGGATGCGCACGCGCACGCCGCGATCCGCCGCATCGCGCAGTTCCTTGAGCAGCAGGATGCCGGTGAGATCCCGATGCCAGATATAGTACTGGGCGTCGATGGACCGCGTCGCCGCGCGGGCGAGCAGCACGCGAAGGGCGAAGGCGTCCGCCGCATCGGCGACGGAGAAGACCCCGCTTGCATTGGGATGCCGCGCCGCCGCCGCGCCGAAGGCCGCAGCAAGGGGCCCGTCGTCCGGCGCCGGCAGGTGGCATGCGGCGCTCACATCCCGCCGCCGCGGCAGGGCGAGCATGTGGCGCAGCACAAAGCCCGCCGCCACGACGGCGCCGATCGCGATCAGCAGGAACTTGAACAGCGTCAGCATCATGTCCCGTCCTGGTCTGGGCCCCGGTCATTAACGTCGCCGGGGCCCCGGCCGTTTGGCGTCAATGGGCGTGGCGGCGCTCGTCGATCGCTTGCCGCAGGATGCGCGCCGCCGACCACAGGAAAAGCCCCGCCATCAGCGCCGCGACCGCCAGATCCGGCCAGGCGGTTCCGGTCAGCGCCACGCCGCCCGCGGCGGCGATCACCGCCAGATTGCCGATGGCGTCGTTGCGGCTGCAGAGCCAGACCGAACGCACGTTGGCGTCGCCCTCCCGGTAACGCATGAGGATGAGCACGCTTGCCACATTGGCCGCAAGGGCCGCAAGCCCGACGCCGCCCATGATCTCCGCATCGGGCAGGCCCAGCACCAGCACGCGATGGAAAGTGGAGCCGAGAACCCACAGGCCCATGGCGGCGAGGCTCAGGCCCTTGGCGAGCGCCGCCGTGGCCCGCACGCGCAGCGGCAGGCCGATCACCAGCAGACTGATGCCGTAGGTGAGCGTGTCCGCCAGAAAATCCAGCGCGTCCGCCTGCAGGGCCTGGGATCGGGCGAGCGACCCCGCCGCCGCTTCCGTCAGAAACATGCCGCCATTGATGGCGATGACGAGCCAGAGCGCGCGGCGATAGGCCGCCGACAGGCCGTCGAACCTCGGTTGATTGGTGCAGCATCCTGCAGCCATGACGCCCTCCGTGAATCAGCATTTGCCTGTGACCTGGGGAAGGCTACGATCTACAGTCGCTGTAGGTTCAAGGGGTAAAATGCCATGGACGCGAAGAAGGATCGGACGCCGCGGGAATTCACCATCGGCCGCCTCGCCGCCGCAAGCGGCGCCAGGGTGCAGACGATCCGCTACTACGAGGAAATCGGCCTTCTGCCGCCCGCGCCCCGTTCCGCCGGCAATCAGCGGCTCTATGACCGACGCATGCTGGATCGCCTGCTTTTCATCCGGCACGCGCGGGAGCTCGGCTTCCCTCTGGATGCGATCCGCGGCCTTCTGAAGCTTGCGGACGATCCGGATCAGCCCTGCGCCGCGGCGGATGCCATCGCCCGGCGGCAATTGACGGAGGTGGAGCGGAAGATCCGCCGCCTGCGGTCGCTGAAACGGGAGCTCGAGCGCATGATCCGCCAATGCGCCGGCGGCAGCGTCGCCGATTGCCGCGTGATCGAATCCCTGAGCGACCATTCCGCCTGCGGCCCGGCCGCCCATCTTCCCGCCGCCGCGACGGCTGCGGCGGGCGAAGACGATTTCATGTAACGGCCGTTGCATTTTTTCCCCGCCCCCGTTGGCGGCGCGCCCAAACTCTGCTACCAAATATTAACCATAAGGGGCGGGCTCGGCCCACCGCCAGCCAAGGGGAACGGGACTGGCCGACGCGGTGCGAGACGGAATATGGTTCCTCGAGGGCGGCGGCCGAATGGCCGGGCGCATTCGCGATCACGACTGGTCCGCAACGCCCCTCGGCCCGCTGGCGGCCTGGCCCCCTTCCCTCAAGATGGTGGTCTCCGCCATCCTCAATTCGCACTTCCCCAAATGCATCACCTGGGGGCCTGAGCTCATCACCATCTACAACGACGCCTTTCGCCCCATTCTCGGCAAGAAGCCCGAGGCGCTCGGCCGGTCCTTCAAGAATACCTGGGCCGAGGTCTGGGACGATGTGGCGCCCATCGTGGATCGCGCCTATGCGGGGCAAGCCACCTTCATCGAGGATCTGCCCCTGGTGGTGGACCGCTTCGGCTATCCCGAACATGCCTGGTTCACCTTCTGCTACAGCCCGATCCGCGACGAGCATGGGCGGATCGTCGGCATGATGGACACGGTCATCGAGACCACCGGCAAGGTGCTGGCGGAGCGCAACGCCCGCCTGCTCAATGACGAGCTCGCCCACCGCATCAAGAACCTGCTCGCCATGGTAAGCGCCATCGTCAACCAGACCTTTCGCGGTGCAGGCAGCAAGGCCGAGGCGGAAGCGGCGCTGACCCGCCGCATCGCGGCCCTGGGCCATGCCCACGATCGCCTGCGGGCGAGCGTCGCGGGTCGCGCCCCCGTGAGGGCGGTCATCGAGGGGGTGATCGCCCCCTACCGCATGGGCCAGGGGCGCTTCATGATCGAGGGGCCGGAAGTGGAGCTCGGCTCCCGCCAGGCCATGGCCTTCGCCCTTGCGATCAACGAGCTTGCGACCAATGCCCTGAAATACGGGGCGCTATCCAACGATTGCGGACGCGTGCGCGTGATCTGGGATGGCGGCCCGCCGGAGACGGACCATCCCTTCCGCCTGCACTGGGAAGAGACGGGCGGCCCCGCCGTCGCCCGCCCAAACCGCCGCGGCTTCGGCAGCCGCCTCATCGAGCAGGTGCTGGCCGACAGCCTGGGCGGCACCGCCAAGCTGGCGTTCGACGCGGGCGGCATCCGCTTCGAGCTTGTGACCACCATGCGCAGGCTGGTGGCGTGAGGGGACCGGCCGCGTCCCCGCTCCGCCCTATGATCCATACTGCCCCCAGTGAAGGGCCATCTCACTGCACTAGTTTACTTTCAGCCTGGATCAGGTTTCGATCCGCGCCCTCCTGCGGAGGGCGACTCCGTTAGTGATATCGCAATGGGAAAAAGAAAAATTGAGCCTTTACGCGAGCCCGTCACCTCGCGCGGGCATGAAAC
>CAZDSS010000039.1:7073-22467 GCA_964508185.1 uncultured Sphingomonadales bacterium | reverse complement strand
ATGTGTTAGGCATGCCGCCAGCGTTCGTTCTGAGCCAGGATCAAACTCTCAAGTTGACTTGGCGCCATAAGACGCCAAAACCCACTCAAAGCTTAATTCCTCGAACCGGACCACAAAATGATCCGGCGCGCTCAAGGCACAAGCTCCAAGCAAGCATTAAAGCTCACCCGCCGCCTGCACCTCTCTTCCAAATCTACAATGTCAAAGAGCAAATCGGGTCGCGGATCCTTTCCGCTTCCGCCGCCGTCGGTCAGTGCCGCCCGGCGTGTGGTGGCGGGTTATAGGCACCTCCAATCGAGATGTCAAACCCCTATTTTCAAGTTTTTGAAAATTGCTCCAGAACCCGCGGTATTCCTCTGGCTCCCACATCCGGGGCGCCCGGGACCGGTCCCGGAGCCAGGCCTGATGCGATCGCGAAATCGCCGATCAGGCCCGAGGGTCATGGTGCCAGATGACACCGCCTCGCCGCCGATTCAGGGGTTCTTTCGAGCAAGCCCGAATCTGCGGCGTAATGTTCAGTATAGGACTCCGCTCCATTGACGGCAAGGAGCCCGGGGAATTCGGTGCCCGCGGCGCGAGAGCTTTCGCCAAGCTCTCGCAGGTCGCGGGCCGCGCCGACCGTCGATCCAGACGACCCTTCGTGGGGTCCAGGCGGTTCCCCCGCCCCGGGGCGGACGGTCGCGCGAAGCTCGGGCGACACGGCCGGTCAGCCGGTCGCGATGTATTGTTTCAACGCCTCGGCCTCCATCTCGGTTGCCATGATCTGGTGCTTCACCACGTCGCCGATGCTGATGATGCCCTTGAGCTCGCCGTCGTCGATCACGGGCACATGACGGATGCGGCGCCCGGTCATGAGCTGGCGCACCGAATCGATGCTGTCATCCGACCGGCAGGTGACGACGCCGCGGGTCATCAGGCTGCTCACCGGCTGGTCGAGGATCTCGGGCCCCTTGTCCGCGAGGGCGCGGACGATGTCGCGTTCGGACAGCACGCCGACGATGCGCCGGTCCTCGTCGCAGACGAGAAGGGCGCCGACCCGGCGCAGCTTCAGCTCGTGGGTCGCTTCGAGAACGGTGATCTCCGGAGGGATCGAAAAGACCTCGCTCCCCTTGGTCTTGAGTATGCCGGCCACCAGCGTCATGTCGTGACCTCCTCGCTTCAGGCATAGATGGAAGGAAATGATCGCATCTTTGGCCGGGAAGTCCAAACAGGGGGCATCCCGCCCTCGCCGCCCGTTGCCGCGACGTCATGCCGTCGCAGCTCTAAACCCCCGCAATCTATGCCGAAATGGCTATCCCGGCGGCAGGACGCGCGCCGTCATGAACCAGTCCGCAGGGAGCGGCATCGGCCGCGCCTTCCCGGCAATGGGCGAGCGATTCGCGCGGCGCGCCTCACGCCCGTCGCGCGCCGCCGCGGATTCGCCCCTTTGGTCATTGCCGCCGCGGCCCGATGCCGCAATAATGACCCCGCCGCGCGCACGGACCTTGCGCGCGGCCATCCGCCGGCCCGCACCCGCGCGGCCGGCCCACAACCCGGGAAGTGATCTTGCGTTTCTGGATTTTCGTCGCCGCGATCAACGGCATGATCGCCGTCCTCATGGGCGCCATCGGCTCCCACGTTCTCTCCGGACAGCTCGATGCGGAGCGGATGACCTTCGTCCAGCTCGGCTTCAACTACCAGCTCTGGCATGCGCTGGGCCTGCTCGGCGTCGGCCTCCTCACCCCCCATGTGCGCCCGGGCAAGGGCGCGCGGCTGGTGCTGGCGTCCGGCGTCGCCTTCACCTTCGGAATCATCTTCTTCTCCGGCGGGCTCTACATGCTGGCCCTCATGGGGCCAGGGATCACCCACTGGGTGGTGCCGCTCGGCGGAAGCCTGCTCATTACCGGCTGGATCGGGCTTTCGGTCTCGGCCTTCTTCATCGACGGCGGGCGGCGGCGGTTCCACCGCATGCGGCGCGGCGAATCCCGGGACGCGGAAAGGGAACAGGACCATGGCCGGTCATAAGCACAAGCAGACCTACGAGGTGGTGGTGGCGGCGGATGACGCCGCCGAAGCGGTGGAAGTGGCGGCCGAGGCCCTGCCCCGCGACGCCGTGGTGGTGGAGGGAACCGCCGAGCCCGTGCCGGAAGCGGACGGCAGCTGGCGCGTCATCCTGCGCTATACCGGGGGCAGCCGGCGGACCAACGATCCCGCGGCCTGAAGCAGCCCCAAAAGAAGCGTCCCCGGCCGGGGGTAGGGCCGGGGACGATGGCGGTTCTGGCTGCGCCACATGGCGCCCTGTGGGGGAGGGAGAGAGTTAAGGTTACCGAAACCGCCATTTCTCCTGTTCGCCCTGAGGCGAGAAAATCCTTCAGTCGTCAGCCGTTCACGATCTGCCAGGTGCCGTCGGGCTGGCGGCAGGCGGTGCCGTAGGCCTGTTCCGCGCGCCCCCCGACGGTGATCGTCTGCTGGTATTCCCTGCAATATTCGCCGGGCGCCCGTTCATAGGCGGGGGACGGCGTCACATAGCCATGGTTGCCGCTGTCCGGGTTGTGCCAGTATGAGGGCCGGCCCGACGGCCCGTATTCCAGCGCATCATAGCGGGCGCGGGCGTAATACTGGCGGTCGCGCTCGTCCATGGAGCGGCCCACCGCATTGCCCAGAATGCCGCCCGCGAGGGCCCCGATCACCACCGCGTTGCCGCTGGTGCTGCTGCGGCAGTGGCGGCCGTGGTGATAGCATTTGGTCCTGGTGCCGATGGCCGCGCCCAGCGCCGCCCCGGTGACCGCGCCGAGCAACGTGCCCGTCTGTTCCTTGGGGCCGGTATACTCCGTGCAGCCGGCCAGCATCAACGACACCGCAATCACTGGAGCGAACAGCCTTTTCATGGACGCTCTCCTTCTGATCTCGTGAGGATGAAGTTAGGGCCGAGCGTCTGAACCGCCGATGAATGGCGCTGTCAGGAAATTGTCGGGAATGGCTTTTCGTCACGCTGCGGGAAGACGGAGTGTCGCCGCAAGCCCGCCTTCCTCCGCCGCATCGAGGGCGACGCTGCCGCCGCAGAGATCGGCGAGATCCCTGACGATGCCGAGCCCGAGGCCGGAGCCCGGCACGGTCTCGTCGATGCGCTCGCCGCGGGCGAAGACCAGCTCCCGCTTCTCGGGCGAGATGCCGGGGCCGTCGTCGGCGATCTCCACCACCACCATGTCGTCGTCGCGGGACAAGCGCACCACCACGCGGCTCGCCGCCCATTTGGCGGCGTTGTCCAGAAGATTGCCGAGCATCTCGTCGAGATCCTGCCGCTCGCCCCGGAACATCGCGCCCTCGGCCGCCGCATCGATCTCCAGCTCGAACGAAAGATCCCGCTCCGCATAGATCCGGGCCATGACGCGGACGAGGTCGCGAATCGCGGGCTCGACGGCGGTGCGGCTGCCGATGACGTTGCCCCGCGCTGCGGCCCGCGCCCGCTTCAGGTGATGGTCCACATGCCGCGCCATGAGCGCCGTCTGGCGCTGGACGAGATCGGCGAAGGCGCCCGCATTGCGCTGCGCCTCGTTGGTCATGACGGCGAGCGGCGTCTTCAATGCATGGGCGAGATTGCCCACATGCTTCTGCGCCCGGTCCACCACCTCGGCGTTATGGGCGATCAGCGCGTTGAGCTCCTGCACCAGGGGCTCGATCTCCCGCGGGAATTCGCCTTCGAGCTTCGATTTCTCCCCGGTGCGGATGGCGGAAAGAGCAGTCGAGATGCGGCGCAGGGGCTTGAGCCCGTAGCGCACCTGGATCGCCATGGTGGTAAGCAGAATGAGGCCGAGAATCGCAAGCCACCAGGTCAGCGTCTGATTGAAGGCGCGCACCTGATCGTCGATCTCCGTCACCTCGCCCGCCACGATGAAGCGATAGATGCGGTCCGAGCGCGGCAGGCGGATGTCGCGGGCGACGGCGCGCAGCACCTGATCCTCGGGGCCTTCGGTGACGAAATAGGTCTCCTGCTGCAGGCGCGGGCCGAGATCCACCTGAATCTCCTGATCCCACAGGGAGCGCGAGCGGAAGGGCATCTCGTCGGGCGCGGAGATCTGCCAGTACCAGCCCGAATAGGGCCGGTCGAAGCGGGGGTCCATCATGGAGCGGTAGAGGCTCACGAGCCCCTCCCCGCCCACATTGCTGGCGCCGATGAGATTTTCAAGCAGCATGGCGAGTCGCGCGTCGAAATGGCGCTCCACCGCCGTGCGGAAGGCGAAGGAGAGGAGCAGCCCGCCCACGAGGAGAGCGGCGCCGAGCCAGAGCCCGGCGGCGATGATGATGCGGCCGGTGAGCGAGCGCGTGCTGAGCGACCTCATGGCGGCAAGGCGCGCCTTGGGCGACGAGGGACGGGATGCCGTGTCCGCCGTCCCTTCGGCCTCGTCCTGACCCGGGATTGTGGGCCCGTCCGCCGCCATGGCGCCTCAGTCGCCCCGGGCGGCGTTGGCGGATTGCTCCTCGTCCGGGGCGCCGTCCGGCGCCTCGATGCGATAGCCGAGGCCGCGCACGGTCTTGATGATGTCCACGGGCAGCTTCTTGCGGATGCGGTTGACGAAGACCTCGATGGTATTCGAATCCCGGTCGAAGTCCTGGTCGTAGATATGCTCCGTAAGCTCCGTGCGGGACACCACCTTGTCCGGATGATGCATGAGATAGGACAGAAGCCGGTATTCCTGCGCCGTGAGCTTGATGGCGACGCCGTCCACCGTCACCCGGCCGCTGCGGGTATTCAGGGTCACCGGCCCGCAGGTGAGCTCGGGCGAGGGATGCCCCGCGGCGCGGCGGATGAGGGCGCGGACCCGGGCGAGCAGTTCCTCCATGCGGCAGGGCTTGGTGAGATAGTCGTCCGCCCCGGCGTCGAGCCCCGCCACCTTGTCGCTCCAGCGGTCGCGGGCGGTGAGAATGAGGACGGGGGTCTTCACCCCGGCGCGCCGCCAGCGCTCGAGAACGCTCACCCCGTCGATCACCGGCAGGCCGAGATCGAGGACGATGGCGTCATAGCTTTCCGTCTCGCCGAGGAACTGGCCCTCCTCGCCGTCCCGCGCCTCGTCCACCACATAGCCCGCATCCTCCAGCGCCTCGCGCAATTGGCGCAGGAGATCGGGTTCGTCCTCCACCACCAGAATCCGCATCAGCGTTTGCCCCGCACCGACATGACCTCGCCCGTGCGGGCGTCCATTTCCACCGCCATCACGTCCCCCTTCCGCGTCAGCACGCGCACGTCATAGACATAACCCGGCACGCCCTGGTTCGGATTTTCATAGAGTTCGAGACCCACGATCCGGCCGTCGAACTGGCGCTGCACCTTGTCGCGAATTTCTTCAAGCGGCCGGATGGTGCCCTGCTCCACCGCGCGGCGGGCGCGGTCGTGGCGCATCAGTTGCTGCAGCGCGCGGCGGTCGCCCTCGTCGCTGGGATAGAGCCGGGACGGCGCCCGCTCCTGCGCGGGGCGCGACGGCCGCGCCCAATCCCCGGACGGCGCCCGCAGTCCCTGGGGCTTCGCGTGCTCGCCGCCAGGGCGATTGCTGCGGTACTGGTTCGGGAGATAGTCCTTCCGCCGCTCGGCCTTGCCCGGGCGGTGCTGCTGGGCGCGTTTCCAGGATTCCCCGCCCTGCACCTGGGTCGCGCGGCCCGGATCCAGCGCATGGGCGGGCCGCGGCGCAGTCAGGGCGACGGCGCAGAGCAATGCTCCGGTGAATGCAGCCGCTACGGATATCCTCATCGCCCGCTCTTTACGCCCGGTCAGTTGAACCCCACATGAACGGAAGCCTCAGTTTCGATTCAGTTAGCGCAGTATAGCGTGAAACACTAGGGCTACCGGCATCCGGCTTCTGCGACATGAGGATTGCGCCCGCCGGAAGCGCCTGAACGGACTGCGGCAAGGAGCATTCCCCATGAGAAAGTCCATCCTCGTCGGCCTCGCCTTCAGCGCCCTGGCGCTTGCGGCCTGCGCCGCGCCCCATGACGACGGCTATTACGCCTCGGGGGTTTCGACGACCGTTCATGTGGGAGTGAGCGACTATTACTACGTCCCCCACGGCTACTACGGGCATCCCGCCTATTACTACGGCTACCGCAGCCGCATCTATCAGCCGGGTTTCTACTATTATCGCGGCTTCTGGTATCCGGACCGGCATCCCCATTACCGCGATTACCACCGGCATTTCAGCTACTGGCATGACTGGAATCGCCGCCATGTGCCACCCAAATATTATCACAAGCCGGGCAAGTCCTGGCGCTCGGCGGACGGGCACCACAAGCCGCCGCCCCATCCTCCGGGACGCAAGGACGACCACAAGTCGTGGCGCGGCAAGGATCAAAAGCCCCCGGCGGGCCACCGCGGCCCCTCGGCCCATACAGGCAAGAACCCGCCGCCTGCGGCCCGCCCGCCGCTGGAGCAGCGCAACCGCAGCCATGGCGGACGCCTTGAAAGGAATCGCTGACGATACGAATTCGCTGTTTCTCCTCCCCTGCCTTGACGGCCTTCTGTGAGGCCGAACTGCGGCCGGCCCTGCGCCGGCCGATTTTTTTGCGCGGGAGAATGGAGGCTTTTCAGCTCGCGACGCCCAGCCGCTTCTGCAGCTCGGTATTGGTCGTCGTGTAGCCGGTGACGATCTTTTCATCCGGCCTTGCATATTTGAAGGCGGCGTGAGCCATCACGGCCGCTTCATGGAAGCCCGACAGGATGAGCTTCAGCTTCCCGGGATAGGTGCAGAGGTCGCCCACCGCATAGATGCCGTCGATCCCCGTGCCGTAGGTCATGGGATCCACCACCACCCGGTTATGCTCCGCAAGCTCCAGCCCCCAGTCGGCGATGGGGCCGAGATTGATCTTGAGCCCGAAGAACGGCAGGAAGGCGTCGCAGGGCACCAGCTCCTCGCCGCCGTCGGCCTTGCGCGTCACCATGACGCCTTCAAGCCTGCCGTCACGGCCAACGAGCTGTTTCACATTGCCGGTGATGTGCCGCATCTTGCCGGCCTCCACCAGCGCCCGCATGCGCTGCACCGAATCGGGCGCGGCGCGGAATTCCTCCCGCCGGTGGACGAGAGTCATGGACTGGGTCAGGGGCTGCAGGTTCAGGACCCAGTCGAGGGCCGAATCCCCGCCGCCCGCGATCACCACCCTTTTTCCCCGGAAATCCTCCATCCGCCGCACCGCATAGAAAACGCCGCGGTCCTCATATTCGGCGACGTCGGGAATGGGCGGCCGCTTGGGCACGAAGCTGCCGGAGCCCGCGGCCAGCACCACGACGGGCGCCACGAGGCGGGTCCCGACGGACGTCGTCACCTGCCAGCGCCCGTCATCCATGCGCTCCAGCCGCTCCGCCTGCTGGGACAGGTGGAAGACGGGATCGAAGGGTTTGGCCTGGGTCACGAGGTCGTCCACCAGTTCCTGTCCGGTGACGCGCGGGCGGCTCGGGATGTCATAGATAGGCTTTTCGGGGTATAGCTGGGTGCATTGGCCGCCCGGCCGGTCCAGATTGTCGATCAGATGGCATTTGAGATTGAGAAGGCCGAGCTCGAACACCGCGAACAGCCCGACGGGGCCGGCGCCGACGATGATGACGTCCGTGGACAGGGATTTATCGCTCATGAGTCCCCCTCGAATTTGCTCGCCGCGGGCATGGGTTTCTGACGTCCATGACAGGCGGGAGATCTGATCTGCTGGTGGTGACTACGAAACGAATTAAGTCTAAAGAGTGTTTCAATTCCTGCGAAAGTGCAACGGAATTCCCCGGAATGCGGATGACGACGGCAGGGATCACGGGACGGACGGGATGGGGCGGCAGGATCCTTGCGCTGCTCGTGGCCCTCACCCTCCCCCACGGCGCAGCGGCGGCGGAAAGTCCGCCCCGCGACTATGTTGCGATCGCGACCGGGCCTGTGGACGGCGTCTATTATCCCGTGGGCCGCGCCCTGTGCGCCCGAACGATCGCGGCGACCGCGGCGCGCATCCATTGCGCCGCCCTGCCGAGCCCCGGATCCTCCGCCAATCTCGATCTCATGCGGAGCGGAGAGGCCCAGATGGCCATCATCCAGGGCGACATTCCGGGATACAGCGAGCTCGTGATCCGTGACCTCGGCGTGGTCGCCGGGCTTCATGAGGAATATCTCACCGTCGTCGCGCCGCCCGATCCGCGCATCAGGGAGATCCATGCCCTGCCGCCCAGGCTGCTCCGCAGCGGGCCCATGGGAAGCGGCCACCGCATCACCGCCATCATCCTCGCGACCGCCCTCGGCGTTCGGGCGCCGGATCCCGTCACCTTGAGCGGCCGTCACATGGCGGCGTCCGAATTCTGCGCGGACGACGATCCCGTGGCGCTCCTCCTCATGACCGGGCATCCCGCGGGCAATGTGCAGGAACTGATGCTCAATTGCGCGGCGCGGCTCGTGCCGCTCGATTCCTTCACCATCACCCGCATCCGCCAGCGCGACCCCGCCTATCGCGCGGCCGTGATCCCGGCCGGGACCTATCGCGGGCAGGAGCGGCCGGTCGCCACCGTCAGCCGCCAGGCCCTGCTCGTCGCCCGCCGCGACATTCCCCCCGCCCTCGTCCGCGCGGTGATGGATGCGGTGCTCGAGGATTTCGAGGCGTTCACCGCGAGCCATCCGGCCCTCGCCGATCTCACCCCGCTCGATTTCACCAGTCCGCGAAGCCGCGCCCCGCGCCATCCCGCGGCGGTCGCGAAGATCACCATGCAGGGACAAGGAGAATGACGATGCGCGCAACCGGCAAGCCCCCCGCCCTCGCCGCCCTCCTGTTCCTGCTGCTCAGCCTGGCGGCGCCCGCCGCGGCGGATCTTCCGACCGGCGGCCGCGTCATCAAGGTCGCGCCGGGGACGCCCATATCGGTCCCCAGCATCGCTGCGTCCCTCGCCCAGGACGGCGATGTGGTGGAGATCGCGGCCGCGGAATATGCGGGCGACGTCGCCGTCTGGCGGCAGGACAACCTGACGATCCGCGGCGTCAACGGCCGGCCCCATCTCAAGGCCGCGGGCAAGGCGGCGGAGGCCAAGGCCATCTGGGTCATCCGCGGCGACAATGTGCGCATCGAGAACATCGAATTCTCGGGCGCCAGAGTGCGCGACCTCAACGGCGCCGGAATCCGCAGCGAGGGCGCAGGGCTCGTGATCGAGAACTGCTACTTCCACCACAACGAGATGGGAGTGATGAGCGGCAAGAACCTGAAGAGCGACATCGTCATCCGCAATTCGGAGTTCTTCGCCAACATCGTTCCGCCCCACGACGGCTGGGAGATCGGCCACAACATCTATATCGGCACCGTGCGCTCCTTCACCCTCGTGGGGTCGAAGATCCACGGCGCAAGGCATGGCCACAACGTCAAGAGCCGCGCCGCCGTCAACAACATCATCGACAACGAGATCTTCGACGGCCCCGACGGAAGGTCGAGCTACCTGATCGACCTCCCCGCGGGCGGCGTCGCCGTCATCCGCGGCAATCGCCTGCACCGCAACGCAAGCCCCGACAATACGACCCTCATCAGCTACGGCGCGGAAAAGGCGCTGCATGCGGAAAACAGCCTCCGCGTCATTGCGAACCGCATCATCAACGACTATCGTAAAGGCATCTTTATTCACAACCACTTGCAGGTTCCGGCAGAGGTCGTCGAAAACCATTTCACCGGGCCGGGAACGCTTCTGCGCGGCCCAGGCAAGCTCGTCGACAACCGCCGGACGGGAGGCTGACGTCCATGACGATCGCGTCCGGCGAGACCCTCGTCGCCCGCCCGCGCCTGGGTCTCGGATTGAGCCGCGCCCTCGGCCTCGTCCTCGGCACCGCGCTCGTCATGGTGCTGACCTGGCGGGTCGTGGATTTCCCCGTGGCGCGCCTGCCCATCGCCCTGTTGCTCGCCGCCTACATGGGGGCCCTCCTGCGCTGGCCGCGGCTGTGGCTTATCGTCCTCCCCGCGGCGCTTCCCGTCTTCGATCTCGCGCTGTGGAGCGGTCGCTTCTTCCTGACCGAGTTCGATTTCCTCGTTCTCGCAACCCTTGCCGTGATCTACGGCACGGGCGCGGCGGGCCGCACCCTGCCGGGGCTTTTCCGCCATCCCTACCGCGTGCCGGCGCTGCTCGCATTCTCCGTCATCGTCAGCACGGCGCTCGTCCTTCTGCCCCTGCCGCCGGTCGACGGGTCGAGCTTCGCGAGCTACCTCAGCCCATGGAACGCGCTTCGCGTCGCCAAGGGCTTCTTCTGGGCCTGGCTGCTGCTGCCCGCCCTGCATGCGGCCTTCGCCGCGGATGCGGAGGATGCGCGCGACCGCCTCGCCGCCGGGATGGTGATCGGCCTCGGCCTTGCGGGGATCGGAATCCTTTGGGAGCGGGGCGTCTTCGCCGATCTCGTCTTTGCCCGCAACATCTACGGCCTTCTTGAAAGCCTGCTCGACTTCTCGGGCACCTACCGCGCGACGGGGCTCTTCTCCGGCATGCATGTGGGGGGCGAGGCCATCGACGGCTATCTTTCCCTCGCCGCGCCCTTCTCCCTCTATCCCGTGCTGTTCGCGCGGAAACTCTGGGTGCGGGCGGCGGGGCTCGCCGTCTTCGCCCTCGGCACCTATGGGGTGATGGTCACCTTCTCCCGCGGGCTCTATGCGGGCTACGGCATCGGGCTCCTGGGCGTCGGCCTTCTTCTCGTCCTCCGCGGCGGCGGCGGCGAGGCGCGTAGGCTCGCGCCGCGCATTCTCGCCGGTCTCGTCCTCCTTGCCCTCATTACCGCCCTGTTCGCCGTCCTCTACGGCCGCGGCGGATTCGAGGCGCTGGCGATCGCCATCGCCCTTCTCTGCGGCAGCGCGATCCTCGTCCGCATCGCGCCCCGGCAATTCCTGCTTCCCGCCCTCGGCCTCATCGTTCTCGCCGCGGTGCTCGCCGGCTTCCGCATCCACGGGTCGCTTCTTTCAAGCAAGTGGGCGGCGAACGACGCCGGGACCGCCTTCACGCTCGCGGTCGCCGCGGCGCTCGTGGGCTCGATCCTGCCCATGGCGGCGACCCGCCGCCTGTTCGCGGGCGCGAGCCCCTTTGCGACCGCAACCCTCCTGTTCCTCGCCGCCCTGTTCTGGGTCGGCACCATTCCGCCGCTCAGCGGCTACCGGGCGCAGGCGCGCTTCGCCACGGTCGAGCGCGACCTCGGCACCCGGCAGGAGCATTGGGCCCGCGCCCGCGCCGCCATGGACCCGTCATTGACCGCACAGGTCTTCGGCATGGGGCCGGGAAGCTTCCCCAAGCTCTTCTTCTCCTACATGGTGAACAGCAACCGCTCCTTCCCGCTTGCGACCTATGAACCGGTGCAGGAGGGCGGCTTGAGCTATCTCCGGCTCGGCGGCGGCGACTTCAACATCATCCAGCGCCTGCCCATCGAGCCGGGCAAGACCTACCGGCTGGAGGCGAAAATCCGCCCGGAAAGCGGGCGGCCCATCTTCGCCATGAAGATTTGCCACAAGCATATCCTTTATTCCGAACGCTACGTCCCCGACTGCCGCCACAAGATCCGCCGCTTCAAGAAGGGGGAAGAGGATTTCGTCTGGCAGGATTTCGGCGGCGAGATCCAGTCGGGCAAGCTCGGCCGCGCCGGCCCCCTCTACTGGCCCACCACATTGATGCTGTTCAACGGCAGCGGCGTGGTGCAGGTGACGGACGTGAAGGTGATCGACGAGAACGGCCGCAATCTCGTCGCGAACGGCGATTTTTCCGCGGGCATGGACCGCTGGTTCCTGGTCAGCGATTTCGAGCATCTGGCCTGGCATTCCAAGAACCTCTATCTCCACCTGTTCATCGAACAGGGCGGATTCGGGCTTGGCGTGTTCCTGATCGCGGTGGCGGTCGCCGCCTTCCGCCTCGTCGTGGCGGTGCGCCGGGGCGACCGGCTTGCGGTGGTGATCCTGCCCGCGATCTTAAGCTTCCTCGCGGTCGGCAGTTTCGGCACGCTTCTCGACATGCCGCGGGTCGCGACCCTGTTCTATCTTCTGCTTTTCACCGGCCTCATTCTCGGCAGGCTCGACAGGCAGCCGGGGCGCAATCCGCAAGCCCGGGGGTAGACCGCGGGCGAGATTCTGTTATGGTCTCGCCCATGACTATACGCAGCTTCGAGGATTTCTGGGCGCTGGTGGTCGATGTCTGGACCACGGGCGTCTTCGGCGTCGATCTCGGCCGCATCATCGTGGCGATCGGCATCTTCCTTCTGTTCGTCGTGGTGCGCCGCCTGTTCTCCCGCTTCGTCGTGGGCTATCTGGTGGCGCGGGCGAAACGCACCAAGTCGCGGGTGGACGACGTCGCCGTCGCGGCGCTCGAGAAGCCCTTGAGCTTCGTGCCCGTGGTGGTCGGCCTGTTCATCGCGACGGAGTATCTCGCCCCGGGCGATGCGCTGGCCGTCTTCTTCACCCTGGTCAACCGGTCGCTCGTCGCCTTCACCATCTTCTGGGCGCTGTTCAGCGTCATCAGCCCCTTGTCGCTGGCGATCCAGCGCTTCCGGGACGTCATGAGCGAAAGCATGATCTCCTGGATGATCAAGGGGCTTCGTGTCGGGGTGATCTTCCTCGGCGCCGCCACCATTCTCGAGATCTGGGGCATCGCGGTGGGGCCGATCCTCGCCGGTCTCGGGCTGTTCGGCGTCGCCGTAGCGCTCGGCGCGCAGGATCTGTTCAAGAACCTCATCGCCGGGCTCTTCATCATCATCGAGCGGCGCTTCCAGCCGGGCCAGTGGATCCTCGTCGAGGGCGTCGTCGAAGGCACCATCGAATCCATCGACTTCCGCACCACCCGCATCCGCCGCTTCGATCAGGCGCCGGTCTTCGTGCCCAATTCCAAGCTCGCGGACAATGTGGTGACGAACTTCTCGGCCATGCGCTTCCGCCGCATCTACTGGGTGCTGGGGATCGAGCTGACCGCCAGCATCGAGCAGCTCGCCCGCATCCGCGACCAGATCGAAGCCTATCTCATGGCGAGCGAGGAATTCGTCAAGCCGCCGGAAGCCCTGCTGTTCGTGCGCATCGACAAGTTCTCGGCCCACTCCGTCGATCTCATGATCTACTGCTTCACCCGCACCATCGTCTGGGGCGAGTGGCTGGAGATCAAGGAACGCCTGGCCTACGAGGTGAAGCGCATCGTGGAAGAGAACGGCGCGCGGATCGCGCTGCCCGCCCGCGCCCTCTACATGCGGGATTCCGTCAGGGTCGACGCCGCGGGCGAGGAGCCCGAAGTCTTCGAACTCCCCGCGCCCCGGGGCGCAGGGCGGCGGCAATGAACGCCCGCCGACACGCCCCGGCCACGGCCCGCAACCGCGGGCCGATCCTCGACGTGCTGAAGCGGATCCTGCCTGATGCGGGCCTCGTTCTCGAGGTTGCAAGCGGCACCGGCGAGCATGCGGTTCATTTCGCCCCCGCCCTTCATCCCCTGATCTGGCAGCCGAGCGATCGCGATCCGGATCTTCGCGCGAGCGTCAGCGCCTGGGCGGCGGAAACGGGCGTTCCCCTGCCCCCGCCCCTCGATCTCGACGTCACCGCCCCGCGCTGGCCGGTGGAGGACGGGTCTTTCGGCCCCATCGTGGCGGTGGTCGCCATCAACTTGATCCATATCGCGCCGTGGGAGGCCACCCTGGGCCTGTTCGCCGGGGCGGATCGCCTGCTCGGCCCGGAGGGCATCGTCTATCTTTACGGCCCCTATCGCCGCGACGGGGAACATACGGCGCCGTCGAATGCCGCCTTCGACGCAAGCCTCCGCAGTCAGAATCCCGCCTGGGGTGTCCGCGACATGGGCGAGGTGGCGGATGTGGCCGCCCGCCACGGCTTCCGCCTCGACGAGATCGTCGCCATGCCCGCCAACAACTTTTCCCTGATCTTCAGGCGAACCGCTCGCTGAGGCGGCGGGTCACGAGGAAGAAGCGCAGGCCCAGCATGAGGGCCGCCGCCGCAAGCCCGATGAGGAAGCCGAGGGTGAGGCCCCGGCCGCCGAGCCCGAGGGTCACGGCGCAGATCCAGCCCGCAGGCACCATGATGCCGAGGAAGGCGGTGACCTGCAGCACCGCCGCCACCAGCTGGTCCCCCGCGGCGCGCAGGGAATGGAGGAAGATGTACTGCACCCCGTCGAACAGGATGGCGGCGACGAGGAACGGCATCATGGTGAGCGCCATGGCATGGACCGCTTCCTCCGGCGTGAACATGCGGAAGAACGGCTGCGGGGCGATCGCATAGATGACGGCGAAGGGCGTGAGGAACAGAAGCCCGATCGCAACGCCCGATACCGCGACCATCCGGATGCTGTCGAAATCCCGCCGCCCCACCGCATTGCCGACCCGGACCGATGTCGCGGTCGCCATGCCGAAGGCGGCGAGGAAGGCCAACAGATGCATGTTGAGCGTCACCTCGAAGGCCGAGATCGTGACGACGCCCATCTTGCCCGCGAACATGATGAGGAGCGTCATGCCAAGGAATTCGAGACCGCTCGCAACGCCCAGGGGATAGCCGAAGCGGCGAAGCTCCCGCCCGTTCCGCCAGGCTGCATCCATGGTGCCGCGCCAGCGCCCGCCCGTGCCGTAGATCCGGAGCGCCCGGTTCCCGCGCACATAGGCGAAAAGCGTGACGGCGCCGAACCATTGGGTGATCGCGGTCGCGATTGCGGCGCCCGTGGCGCCGAGGCGCGGCATGCCCAGCTCGCCATAGATGGACACCCAGTTGAGGAAGATGTTGAGCGGCAGCATGGCGAGCATCGCCACCATCCCCGGCTTGGGACGGCTCAATCCCTGCAGGAAATAGCTGGATGCCAGCAGCAGGCAGGTTCCCGGCATGCTCGCACCCATGGCGACGAGATAGCGCCCGCCGCCCGCGACCAGCGACGGCTCCAGCCCGAAGAGGCTCAGCGCAATGGGGCCGCCGACGCTCACCGTGAGGCAGCATCCCGCGCCCACCAGCGCCCCGTAAAGAAGGCCGCTCCGCCAGATGCGGCCGCAGGCTTCATGATCGCCCGCGCCATCGGCCCGCGCCGTCAGCACCACGACGCCGCCCAGAAGCCCGATCCCCACCGTCATGGCGACGAACATGAGGGAGCGCCCGGCGCTGAGATAGGCAAGCTCCTCGCCGCCCGCCTGCCCCACCATCACCGTATCGACGATGATGGCGATGAGCGACAGCCCCTGCGCCAGGATGATGGGCCAGGCGAGGACGATGGTGCGCTTGGCATGTTCGATGAAGCTCAGGGCCATGACGTTTCTTGCAAGATGCGGCCGGGCAACCGCGGGTCGAATACAAAAGGCGCGGGCCGGGGCCGCGACCGAAAGATCCCATCTTTAGGCTCAAGGAGCGGGCGGGGCAACCGGCATCGCGGGAGCGGGTTCGGGGAACCGCCCGCATGGTCGCGGGCTTTCAGCCCAAGATGGTCTTTTCACCCGGT
>CAZDSS010000039.1:0-6973 GCA_964508185.1 uncultured Sphingomonadales bacterium | reverse complement strand
GGGCAAGATTTGCGGGCAGGAAGTACGCGCCCATTTGCCTATCCCCAAAGTTCAAGCGCCGCAGCAGAGGGAGCCCATCTCCGTCATGTCCAAGCCCGTCACCGCTCTCCTTGCCGTTGCCGGCGCGCTCATTCTGGTGCTCGGTCTCATATGGTTCGGCGCGGGCGGCAATCACAGCACCGGCACGCCGCCCATCGATTCGGACCACAAGGCGCTCGCGGCCGTGGATCCCAACGGGGAATTCGTGCAGGGAATCGCCCGCCACTGGCTGGACGCCGCCGCGACGCCCGAAGGCTTCCTGGTCACCGAAGTGAACCGCGCCTGGCAGCCCCAGCCCGTGGAGCGGACGGAGCTCGGCGCCCACAGCCGTCTCGTCTATGTGTTCGCTGCGGCCTATGACATTTCCCGCGACGCCGCCTTCCGCAATGCGGTCCACAAGGGCGCGGACTACATGCTGGAGCATTTCACGGATCCCGTGAACGTCGCATGGCACGCCTCCGTGGGCCGCGACGGCAAGGGCACGGGGCGGGCGGGCCCGACCGCCGTCGCCCAGGCGATCCTCGCCCTCGTCAATGCCCACCGGATCACCGGGGACGGCCGCTATCTCGAAGCGGCGCGCCTCGCCTGGACGGACAATCTCGAGGATCTCCTCGTCCTGCCGCGCATGGCGGCGCTCGAGGATCCCGAACTTCTCACGGGGATCAAGGCCCCGCCCCCGTCCTCAAGCCTCCTCCACGCCTTCGAGGCCCTGCTCGCTCTCCATGACGCGACGGGCGACGACGAGGTCTGGCGCGATGCGGAGGCCATCGCCCGCTTCGCCTTCAAGCAGCTCGCCGGCAATTCCGGCGGCTTCGTCGCGGCGCGGTATGACGCAAGCTTCCAGCCGCTCGACCTCGACGACGACGGCGGCATCGTCATCGGCCACCAGTTCTCCTGGGCCTATCTCGTAAGCCGCGCCATGGACCGGGGCCTGTCCCCCGTCTTTCTGGACGCGGTCAACAACCTGATGGACGCGACCCTCAGGATCGCGGGCGGCGGGAAGGACGGCCTCGCCGCCCGTGCGTCGCTCGACGGCAAGACGCTCGTCGCCGCCGACGGCGACGCGGCGACCCAGGCGGCGGCGCTGCGGGCGCTTGCCCATTTCGCGGCGGTTCGCGGCCGCAGCGGCTATTGGCAGAATTTCAGCAAGCTCCGCGATTTCGTCGCGACCGCCATCGTCGATCCCGAAAATGAAGGCTGGCTGCCGCGCCGCCGGGAAAGCCTGAAGCTCACCGAGACGGAACCGGCGAAAAGCGAGGGCGGCGCGCTCGGCTTCCATGCCGCCGCCCTCTATGCGGAGCTCGCCCGTCTGCAGGGCCTGCGTCAGCCCTAGACGTTTGCAGCCTCAGCCCGCCATGTAGCGGGCCGCAAGCTCGGCGTAATGTCGCGACGCGGCGGCGTGATGCGCCGTCTCCTCGGGGGTCAGATCCCGCACGTAGCGCGCGGGCCGTCCGGCCCAGAGCTGCCCTGCCGGAATGCGCTTGCCCGGGGTCAGCAGGCTGCCCGCCGCCAGCATGGCGCCCTTCTCCACGACGCAGGCATCCATCACGATCGCGCCCATGCCGATGAAGGCCCCGTCCTCCAGCGTGCAGCCGTGGATGAGGCACATGTGACCGATCAGCACATCATCGCCGATGAAGGTGCCGTGGGTCTTGCGCGTGACGTGAACGACGGTGCCGTCCTGAATGTTGGTGCCGCGCCCGATGCGAATGACGTTGACGTCGCCGCGCAGCACGCAGTTGAACCAGACGCTGGACTGCGCCCCGATCACCACGTCGCCGATGACCCGCGCGCCGGGCGCGATGAAGACGTCCGGCGCAAGATCGGGCCAGGTGCCCTCGAAGGGATAGACGCCCGTGCGCATGGCCGCGCTCACGGGAACAGCGGCGCCTGTTCGAGGCCGGTGGTCTCGGGCAGGTCGAACATCAGGTTGAAGTTCTGGATCGCCGGGCCGGACGAGCCCTTCACCAGATTGTCGATGGTGGCGACCACGATGGCGCGGCCCGGGATGCGGTCGGCATAGACCGCGATCATGCAGTCGTTGGAGCCGCGCACATGGCGCGACGCCGGGGTCACGCCCTTGGGCACCACATGGACGAAGGGTTCGTCCGCATACCGCTCGGCCAGCGCCGCGCGAAGATCGTCGGCGGTCGCATCACCCGCAAGCTTCACATAGATGGTTTCATATTCGCCCCGGTTCATGGGTACGAGATGGGGCGTGAAATTGACGGTGATCGGCGTGCCCGCGAACTTGCTCAGCTCCTGCTCGATCTCCGGCGAATGGCGGTGGGCGGCGATGCCGTAGGCATGCATGCCTTCCGCGACCTCGCTGAAGAGATTGGCTTCCTTGGCGCTCCGCCCGGCGCCGGACACACCCGACTTGGCATCAATAATGATGTCCTCGGGCTGGATGAGCCCGCCTTCGAGGAGCGGAATGAGGGAGAGGAGCGCCGCTGTCGGATAGCAGCCGGGGCAGGCGACGAGCCGCGCCTTGCGGATTTCCTCGCGGTAGATTTCGGTAAGGCCGTAGACGGCGATGGGCTGAAGCTCGGGCGCGTCATGCTCCTTGCCGTACCAGCGGGCGTAGGTCTCCACGTCGCGCAGGCGGAAGTCGGCGGAAAGATCGATCACCTTCACGTCGCTGCGGATCGAATCGGCGATGTCCTCGGGCGCCGTCGCCACCAGCTCCTCGGCGATGTTGTGGTTGGCGGCATGCAGGATGCCCTTCACGATGCGCTGGGAGGTGGCGTGCGGCAGGGCGCAGAACACGGCGTCCACCTCGATCCCCGCCCATTCGATGTCGTCGAGGGAGATGAGATCCGGCACCTTGAGCCGGCCGAGATGGGGGAACACTTCGGCAAGCGATTGCCCCGCCTTGCGCTCGGCGGTGACGAAGGTGATTTCCACATTGGGATGGCGACACAACAGGCGCACCAGATCCGCGCCCGTATACCCGCTCGCGCCCAAGATGCCGACCCGCAGCTTTTTGTCCGTCATGTCACCTGATCCTTCCCTGATGGAAACGAACTTCAACCATATCCTGTTTCGCCGCCCGGCAAGAGGGGCTGTGCGAATGCCATCTGCCCTGCAATGAAAAAAGGCCCGGCAGGGCGCCGGGCCTTTGTCTCGTGGCGGAAATAAGATCCCCGCGATGGAAGCCTAGCGCTTGGAGAACTGGAAGCTGCGGCGGGCCTTGCGGCGGCCGTACTTCTTGCGTTCAACCGTGCGCGAGTCGCGGGTCAGGAAGCCGCCCGCCTTGAGAATGCCGCGCAGCGCCGGCTCGAAATAGCTCAGCGCCTTGCTGACGCCGTGGCGCACCGCGCCCGCCTGACCGGAAAGGCCGCCGCCCTTCACGGTGCAGATGACGTCGTACTGGCCTTCGCGCTTGGTGACGGCGAAGGGCTGGTTGACCAGCATGCGCAGGGTCGCGCGGGCGAAATAGGTTTCCTGGTCGCGGCCATTGACGGTGACCTTGCCCGTGCCGGGGCGGATCCAGACGCGGGCCACCGCGTCATTACGCTTGCCGGTGGCATAGGCCAGGCCGAGGGCGTCGATCTTGGGCTCGGCCGCGCGGGGAGCCTCAGCCGCAGCACCCGAAGTCATCGCCTTCAGGTCTTCGAGGGTCTTCTTTTCCTCAGCCATTGGTCTGGGTCCTCGCGTTCTTCTCGTTCAGGGCAGCCACGTCCACCACTTCCGGGTTCTGGGCCGCATGGGGATGTTCGGGGCCGGCATAGATCTTCAGATTGCGCATCTGCTGGCGGCCCAGGGGACCGCGCGGGATCATGCGCTCCACGGCCTTCTGGATGACGCGCTCGGGGAAGCGGCCTTCGAGAAGCTGGCCGGCGGTGCGCTGCTTGATGCCGCCCGGATAGCCCGTATGCCAGTAATAGACCTTGTCGCTGAGCTTCTTGCCGGTCAGCTTGACCTTCTCGGCATTGATGACGATCACGTTGTCGCCGCAATCGACATGCGGCGTGTAGGTCGGCTTGTGCTTGCCGCGCAGGCGGTTGGCGATGAGCGCGGCCAGACGGCCGAGCACCACGCCTTCAGCGTCGATCAGAAGCCACTTCTTCTCGATCTCGGCCGGTTTCGCCGTGTAGGTTTTCATGAATTGCGTTCCTCAGTCTTTGGCGGCCCGGGGAAACGGGCCTCGTACGGGCTGGAATATGCCTGATGGCGCGCCAATGTCAACGACAAATTTCAAGGCCATTCCGGAAGAAATATAGAAATTTCAATGACTTGCTTATGGGGTATCATTTTACCCCAGTTCACAGCCCCGAATTTTGCTGCTATGGATGAATGCAGGACCGGAATCTGGTCCCTTCCGTTCACTGAAGGACAAGTCACAGACCATGAGCGAGAAACAAGCCTTCGAGACCCTTGCGGTTCATGCCGGCGCGGCGCCCGATCCCACGACCGGCGCACGGGTTACGCCCATTTACCAGACCACCTCCTTCGTCTTCCAGGACGTGGACCATGCGGCGCGGCTCTTCAATCTCCAGGAATTCGGCAACATCTACAGCCGGCTCACCAATCCCACGGTGGGCGTTCTGGAAAATCGCGTGGCGGCGCTCGAGGGCGGGGTGGCGGCGCTCGCCGTGGCGTCCGGCCATGCGGCGCAGTTCATCACCTTCCATACCCTGCTCGATGCGGGGGATGAAATCCTCGCCGCGACCAAGCTCTATGGCGGATCGGTGACCCAGCTCGGCCACAGCTTCAAGAAGATGGGCTGGCATGCCCTCTTCGTCGATCCGTCGGATCCCGAAAACTTCCGCCGCGCGCTGACCCCCAAGGTGAAGGCGATCTTCATCGAAAGCCTCGCGAACCCCGGCGGCATCGTGACGGACATCGAGGCGATCGCCAGGATCGCCCATGACGCCGGGATTCCCCTCATCGTGGACAATACCCTGGCGACCCCCTATCTCTGCCGCCCCATCGAGCATGGCGCGGACATCGTGGTCCACAGCCTCACCAAATTCCTCGCCGGTCACGGCAATTCCATCGGCGGCATCATCGTGGATTCGGGCAGGTTCGACTGGAAGAAGTCTGGCCGCTTCCCGGCGATCACCGAGCCGTGCGGCGCCTATCATGGCCTCGTCTTCGCCGACGCCTTCGGCCCCATGGCCTTCGCCATCGCCTGCCGCGCCATCGGCCTGCGCGACCTTGGCCCGGCCCTGTCGCCCTTCAACGCCTTCCTCACCATCACGGGGATCGAGACCCTGCATCTCCGCATGAAGCAGCATTCGGAGAATGCGCTGGCCGTCGCCCGCCATCTCAAGAAGCATCCCAAGGTATCCTGGGTGTCCTATCCGGGACTCGAGGACGACCCCTACCACGAGCTCGCGCAGAAATACCTGCGCAACGGCTATGGCGCGGTCCTCACCTTCGGGGTCAAGGGCGGCTATGACGCGGGCGTCAAGCTCGTGGGCGCGGTGAAGCTCCTGTCCCACCTCGCCAACCTCGGCGATACGCGCAGCCTCATCATCCACCCGTCCTCCACCACCCATCGCCAGCTGACCGAGAAACAGCAGATCGCCGCCGGCGCCGGCCCCGACGTGGTTCGCCTCTCGATCGGGATCGAAGCCGCGAGCGACATCATCGCCGACCTCGACCAGGCCCTGGCCCAGATCTGACGTTTTTCGAGGATCGAAAAACAGGAAGCCGGATCGCATGCGCGGTCCGGCTTTTCTTTTTCTGCTCAGTCCTATTCAAGATTTATTGCCTCTCGATCGCGCGGCCGGGCCATGTGCCCATCACGCCGGCAATGCCGTAGCGATCCCGACAAGGAAGGTTCCTCAGTTCATCAGAGGGGCGGCGTGCAAGAGAAGTGGGGCATATCAACGGCTGTCACTGTAGTGCCTCCCTGTTCCGTGTAGAAGATCCAGACACACTCTTTTGTGCGGGTGCGTGAGGTGACTTCGCCTGTGACCTCATAGAGCGTGCCGTCATAAACTGTCCGGGTGCTGGTCTCAACGAATCTATAGGCCGTGCGCCCATCCGGCAGATTGAGCACAAGTTCGGGATGTCCGCGCTCTAGTTGGATCTCGGAAATATCCTTGCCGATATAGACCTCCCCGGTCGCGCAACCAGCCAAGCCTAACGCTGCAATCAACAGGATCCGTTTCATAATTCCAGCATACCCCTATTAGGAGTAAAGGCAATTTGGCAATTCTCGTGAAACCCTCACGCTCTTGTCAAGCCTCGCCATCGTGCGGGGCTTTCTCGTCCTGGAGTCTCGAATGGCCGTCAAGAACTGGCCCACCGTCGCTGACGACAACGCTTTTGTGGATGGGATTAACTGGCAGGAGGGACAGTTCCCCTCAACGGTGAATAACAGCGCTCGCGAGATGATGGCAATGTGCCGCCCATTTTTACTGACGGCGTAGGCTCGCTCTAACGGTGGAAGCTTTGCCGCTAAGTTGCGAAATGGGGAGCCTGCATATGCAGGCTCCCCCAACGCTCAGGCCATCGCACAGATGACTGCGGCTATCCACAGGATCCGCACCACATCCAGCGAGACCGTGACCGTAAACCGGAAAGTGAACATCGTTGTTCAACCTCCGGCTACGACGCGTCGCAGCCATAAAGGTTGCGATTTGCGCCTGGCATAACGGATTTTAAGCCGCCGTTTGCCAGTCTATCGGCCCGGGGGCGCCTACGCGCGTCTTAGCTCCCCCGACCCCGTTTGACATCCCTCGCGGACCATAGCAATGGTCGGCAGCAGGCGGGGTGCTCTGGAGTGGACGGACGTCACTCCGTTCTCCAGAAAAAATTATCGCAGCAACCAGACCGGGAGTCTAGCCCTCTGCTGTTCTTGCATGGGCGGCCTTACATCGGAGAGAGGTTGAATTATCCACCCGATCGGACTAAACGCTCGCCCCCGGCGCCCCGGTCTCGGCGTCGATCCAGTTGAGATAGTCGCGCGATCCGGCGT
>CAZDSS010000038.1:0-22629 GCA_964508185.1 uncultured Sphingomonadales bacterium | reverse complement strand
ATCTGCGCGACAACATGAAGTTCCACAAGGACGCGCTGGTGCAGCGTCCCTTCAATTTCGCGATCGTGGACGAGGTGGACTCGATCCTGATCGACGAGGCGCGCACGCCGCTCATCATCTCGGGGCCGACCGAAGACAAGTCCGACCTCTATATCGCCGTCGACCAGATCATCCCGCAGCTCGGCGAGGGCGACTACGAGCTTGACGAAAAGTCCCGCGCCGTGACCCTGACGGAAGAGGGCACCGAGCGGGCGGAGCAGCTCCTTGCCGCCGCCGGGCTTCTCGAGGGCGACAATCTCTACGACTATCACAACGTCGCCGTCGTCCATCACCTGAACCAGGCGCTTCGGGCGCACAAGCTGTTCCAGCGCGACCGCGACTATATCGTGAAGGACGGCAAGGTCGTCATCATCGACGAATTCACCGGCCGCATGATGGAAGGCCGGCGCTATTCCGAAGGCCTGCATCAGGCGCTGGAAGCCAAGGAGCGGGTGCAGATCCAGCCCGAGAACCAGACCCTCGCCTCGATCACCTTCCAGAACTATTTCCGCCTCTATCCGAAGCTTGCCGGCATGACCGGCACGGCGGCGACGGAAGCGGCCGAATTCATGGACATCTACGGCCTTGGCGTGGTCGAGGTGCCGACCCATCGCCCGGTGCGCCGCGTCGACGAGAACGACGAGGTCTATCGCACGGCGGAAGAGAAATACAACGCCATCATCGAACTGATCGAGGACTGCCACAAGCGCGGCCAGCCGGTGCTGGTCGGCACGGTGTCCATCGAGAAGTCGGAATATCTTTCGGAAAAGCTCAAGAAGCGGGGCATCAAGCACAACGTGCTCAACGCCCGCTATCACGAGCAGGAAGCCCAGATCATCGCCCAGGCGGGCCGCTCGGGCGCCGTCACCATCGCCACCAACATGGCAGGCCGCGGCACGGACATCCAGCTCGGCGGCAACCTCGAGATGCGCATGGCGGAAGAGGCGGCCGAGATCACCGACGAGGCCGAGCGCGAAGCCAAGCGGGCCCAGCTTGCGGCCGAGATCGAGGCCGACAAGCAGCGCGTGCTGGAGGCGGGCGGCCTTTACGTCATCGGCACTGAGCGCCATGAAAGCCGCCGCATCGACAACCAGCTGCGCGGCCGCTCCGGCCGTCAGGGCGACCCGGGCCGGTCCAAATTCTTCCTGAGCCTTCAGGACGACCTGATGCGCATCTTCGGGTCAGAGCGCATGGAAGGCATGCTGGTGAAGCTCGGCCTCAAGGAAGGCGAGGCGATCATCCATCCCTGGATCAACCGCGCTCTTGAAAAGGCGCAGGAAAAGGTCGAGGCGCGCAACTACGAGATCCGCAAGAACCTGCTGCGCTTCGACAACGTGATGAACGACCAGCGCAAGGTGATCTACGAGCAGCGCCGGGAGCTGATGGACGTGACCGACGTCTCCGAGACCATCAGCGCCATGCGCCACGAGGTGATCGACAGCCTGATCCCGCAGTTCATCCCGCCCAAAGCTTACCCCGAGCAGTGGGACATGGCGGGCCTTCGCGCGGAGTTTGCCCGCATCTTCAGCCTGGACCTGCCGCTCGAGGACTGGGCAAAGGAAGAAGGGATCGACGAGGCGGAGGTGACCAAGCGCCTCCGCGACCATGCGGACCGCCACATGGCCGAGCGCGCGGCGACCTTCGGCCCCGACCTCATGCGTCAGGTGGAAAAGACCCTGCTTCTGCAGTGCCTCGACCAGTACTGGAAGGAGCATCTCGCCCAGCTCGACGCCCTGCGCCAGGTCATTGGCCTTCGCGCCTATGCCCAGCGCGATCCGCTGAACGAATACAAGACCGAGGCCTTCGGCATGTTCGAGGCCATGCTGGCCCGGGTGCGCGACCAGGTGACAACCCTGCTCGCCCACGTCCAGCTGCAGTCCGAAGCCCCGCCGCCGGAGCTCGAGGATCCCGACCCGCAGGAGCTTCGCGCCCAGCATGTGGACCCGTTCACCGGCGAGAACGACGCCGAGCCCGCGGGCGCCGGCGGCGCCACGACGCTGACGCGCCGCCCCGCCGCGGAACTCGACCCCAAGGATCCCGCCACCTGGGGCCGCATTTCGCGCAACGCGCCCTGTCCCTGCGGCTCGGGCAAGAAATACAAGCATTGCCACGGCGCGCTCTGAGCGGCGCGCCCTGACCGGACAAGAAAAAGGCCCGGGAAGCGTCTGCGTCCCGGGCCTTGATCCTTTTCGATGCAGCGGCAGTCCCTAGCTCGCCGCTCCCATGGTGAGGAACTTTTCCCGCCGCAGCTGGCGCAGGCGATCGGGGCCGAGGGGGAGGAGTTCGGACAGGACGCGCTCCACCGCATCGCCCAGGTTCCGCACCGCCGCCGCAGGGTCACGATGGGCGCCGCCCACCGGCTCAGGCACGATCTCGTCGATCACCTTGAGGCGGAGAAGATCCTGGGCGGTGATCTTGAGGGCGTCCGCCGCCTCCCGCGCCTTTTCCGCCGTGCGCCACAGGATGGAGGCGCAGCCTTCGGGCGAGATCACCGAATAGACCGCATGCTCGAACATGAGGACGCGGTTGCCCGCAGCGAGCGCCACCGCGCCGCCCGAGCCGCCTTCGCCCACGATGGCGGCGATCACCGGAACGCCGACGGCGAGGCATTTCTCGGTGGAGCGGGCGATGGCCTCCGCCTGGCCGCGCTCCTCCGCGCCGATGCCGGGATAGGCGCCGGGGGTGTCCACGAGGGTCAGGATCGGGATGCCGAAGCGGTCCGCAAGCTCCATGAGGCGGATCGCCTTGCGGTAGCCCTCGGGACGCGCCATGCCGAAATTGTGCTTGATGCGGCTCTGGGTGTCGGAGCCCTTCTCATGCCCGATCACCATCACCGACTGGCCGCGGAAGCGGCCGATGCCGCCGGTGATCGCATGGTCGTCCGCGAAGGCGCGGTCGCCGGCAAGGGGCATGAAATCCTGGATCAGGCCCTTGATGTAGTCGGGCAGATGGGGCCGCTCGGGATGCCGCGCCACCTGGGTCTTCTGCCACGGGGTGAGCTTGGCATAGGTGTCCTTCATGAGCTTTTCGAGCTTGGCCTCGAGGCGGCGCACTTCCTCGTCCACATCGACGCCGCTCGAGGGCATGGTCCTCAGCTCGCGGATCCGGCCTTCCAGCTCGGCGATGGGCTTCTCAAACTCAAGGAAAGCTGTCATGCCCGACCCTGTATCCTTCTCTCACTCATTCTCCATAGCGGCCGCGGCACGCTAATCCGTGGCATCATCCTTGTCAACGCGCAGATGCCCGGGCTGGAGCGCGGCCAGGGGGTGCTTCTCCTGCACGAGGCGCTGCTTGGCCGCCTCCAGAACATGGGTGTAGATCTGGGTGGTGGCAATGTCGCTATGCCCGAGCATCTTCTGCAACGCCCGCAGGTCGGCGCCATGTTCCAGAAGATGGCTGGCGAAGGCGTGGCGCAGCACGTGCGGCGAAAGGCGCGCGGGCGGCACCCCGGCCTCCGCCCCGAGCTCCTTGAGGATCGCCGAGAACTGCTGGCGGGTGAGATGGCCGCTTTCCCCGTGCGAGGGAAAGAGCCAGGGGGACCCGTCCCGCCCGAGCGCCTTCGCCGCCGCGCGATAGGCGGCAACCGCCGCGACCGCCGGGGCGGTCACCGGCACCAGGCGCTCCTTTCCGCCCTTGCCGCGCACAGCGACGAAGGGCCGCCCCGGCTGCACCGCGCCCGCGGGCAGGGCGATGAGCTCGGACACGCGAAGGCCGCTTGCGTAAAGAAGCTCCAACAGGGCATGGCGGCGGAGCGCCCGGTATTCGGCCGTGCTTCCGGGCTCATGTTCCTGTATCGCCGCTTCGGCACGGGTCAAGAGACGCGCGACCTCCGCCTCGCTCAGGAGCTTGGGCAGGGCCTGGGGCCGCCGGGGGCCGTCGAGAATGTCCGCGGGATTGTCGCCCCGTCTTCCTTCGCTATAGAGGAAGCCGTAGAACTGGCGGATCGCGGAAAGCCGCCGCGCCGCCGTGGAAGGCGCCATGCCGCGGTCATCGAGCGCCTGGAGATAGGCGCGAAGATCCGCCTGGCGGGCATCCACAAGCGTCGTCTTGCGATGGCGGGCGAGGAAGCGGGCGAGATCGTCGAGATCCCTCGCATAGGCATCGATGGTGTTTTGCGATGCCCCGCGCTCCGCCCCGAGCATTTCGAGGAAGGGGCCGAGGCCCGGCGTGTTCGCCCCATGGGGCGATGGGCGTGCGCCCCGTGATGCGCCGCGTTCTCCCCTAGAGGCCACGGCGGATCAGCGCGGCGATGGCAATGGCGCGCGCCTCCCGCTCGAGACCGACCGTCGTGAGCGCCCGCATGACGCCGGAGACCACCACCGGCGTCGAGGATCCGCCGATGGAAACGAGCGCCGCCAGCGCCGTCTCGCCCACCCGGCCCGCCTCCGCCGCCTGGGACAGGCCGCGCCAGACGGAGAAATTGGGCGCCTGCCCGGACGCGGCGGCGGAATTCATGAGGCCGGACCAGAGATATTCGGGCACCTCATGGCCGTCGGCCTCAAGGATGGTGAAAAGGGCGATTGCGAGGCCGTCGCGCTCGGGATCCTCCATCTGCTGCCGCCGGGTCCACCAGGCTTCGAGATTGTCGGGCGAATAGGCGACGTCCTCCATGGGCGCGCCGATCATGACGAGCGGCCAGAGCTCCGTGAGCGCCGCCGCTGCCCGGTCGTCGCCCATCTGTGCGGCCTCGCGCATGAAGCGGTACCAGTCCCGCGCGTCCTCCTCGCGGCCCGCGAGGAGCGCAAGCCGCACGGCGTCAATGGCGAAATCGCGGATCTCGCTCGCCGGGCGAAGCGCCGTGAGGGCGGGCGCCATGACGCCCGCATAGATGGTCTCGGACCCCGCCTGGCGCGCGCGGCGGAAGCCGTAGCTCACGATCTCCGCCCGCCGCGCCGGATCCTGGGCACGAAGCGCCGCCTGGAACACGAGGGCTTCGGCCGCAGCCGGAGAGAGATCGTCGATCACCAGCTCCATGTTCTCGAACTGGTCGGGGGCGAACTGCATGGCGCCATAGATCTGGGCGAGCCGGCCGACGCCGAGGGCGCCGTGGGCCACCGCCTTGCGCGCAGCCGCCGCGCGCTGATCGACGGATACCTGCGGCAGGGTCGCCACGCGGGCGAGCACCATGGGATCGGCGCCTTCGACATCGATCTCGCCAAGGGGGGCGCGCTGGAGCTCGGCGAGCGCGAGGACCACCGGGCTCGGCGCCACAGGCCCCGCAAATTCCGCGGGCGCGCCGCCCATCGCCGCGCTCATCAGATCCATGAAGACGGGATCCCGTTCCTCCTGCTCCCGCAGCATTTCGAGAGCGAGGGACGCCCCCGCCGCGTCGTCGTTGAGATGGCGGCAGAAGGCGGCGATGCGCAGCCAGTCGACGGCGGCGGCTCCGACAGGCGCGGCGCCGGACGCCGCATCGCAAGCCGCGCCGTGATTGCCGCCGAGGAGATTGGCGGTCACCATATGGCGCACCACCCGCGGATCCTCATGCCCACGGCCGAGGCGCGCGAGCATGCCCTGTACGGCTTCGAGATCGCCGAGGGCGGCAAGGCCGTCCAGCTTGGCAACGAAGAAATCGAGGTCCTGCTTCTCGTCGATCCCGCCCTCGCCGGGCGGGGGGGCTGCGGTCAGAAGCACGCGGCGAAGGAGATCCTGGAGCTCCGGCCGGTTGCCGAGATCCGGTATGATGGAGAGGAGATTGAGGATGGTCTGCGGCCGGCTGCCGTTCCAGAGATCGGGGGCGAAGCCGCCGGAATCATGGTCGAGAAGACCGATGGAGCCTGGCCCGGCGGGCTTCAAGGTCTCAACCTCGATGCCGGGCGCGCCGAGCTGCCGCCAGATGTCGGGCGGGCTCGTGGCGTCCGTCCCGCTTGCCGCGGAAGCGTCACCGCCGAGATCGGGGAGAATGGGTCGGGCGCCGCCGTCGGGTTGGGGCAGGATGGTGCGGGGCGCGTCTGTCGCATCGGCGGGAGGCGCCGCGTCCTCGATGCCGCTGTCCAGATATTCGGGGTCGTCATCCCCCGTGACGGTCTGGGCCGCCGCGGAGCCCATGAGGGCCGCGACCAGACCGGTGACGAGAAAAAGCCGTCGGCTGCCTTGCCTGGGTGTCATTGCGGGAACATATCATCCGGCAGAACCTTCTCGGTGCGTTCGACCGGCGCGGGGATGTCCCAGTTCATGAGATAGACGATCCCGGCGCCCCCGCCGACCACGAGAAGAATGAAAAGAAAGAACGCGAATTTACCCATCTTGCGTCGTGCCGCCAAAGTCCCGGTTCATGCCAAATTCAGGCGATTATAGCGACCGACGCCCCCGGGACAACCGCGTTTTCGCGCGACGGTCTGGAATATGAGGGCCCGAGCGTGTATGGATTGCGGTCATGAGCGACACGAAACATCCGGACGCCCGGCTTGCCCGCCCCCTTGACCGGCCCATCGTGCTGGTGGGGCTGATGGGCGCCGGCAAGACCACCATCGGACGTCGGCTGGCGGCGCGGCTCGGCGTGCCCTTCGTAGATTCCGACGCCGAGATCGAGACGGCGGCGGGCCGCACCATCCGCGAGATCTTCGAGGATTTCGGCGAGGCCGAGTTCCGCGCCGGCGAGCGCAAGGTGATCGCCCGCCTCCTCGAGGAAGGCCCCATGGTGCTGGCGACAGGCGGCGGCGCCTTCATGGATCCCGACACCCGGGCGCGGGTGCGGGAGGCGGGGATTTCCGTCTGGCTCAAGGCCGACATTCCGCTCCTCGTCGAGCGCGTCGGGCGGCGCGACACGCGCCCCCTTCTGCGCCAGGGCGACCCGGCCGAGGTGCTGGAGCGGCTCGCGGCGCAGCGCTACCCCTTCTATGCCGAAGCCGACATCACGGTCGAAAGCGGCGCCGGCCCCCACGAGAACGTGGTTGACGAGATCGTCCGCGCTCTCAATGATTTCGTGAGCAAACCCGTTGGGATGAACTGATGCCGATCCAAGGCCAAGCGGCGGGGGCAGACCCGCACCAGACGGCGACGGACGCCGAGCCGGACCCGGACTCCAGTAGGACGCAGGCAACTTCCGTGCGCGTCGAGCTCGGCGCGCGCAGCTACGACATTCTGGTGGGAAGCGGCCTTCTGCTCGACGCAGGCCGCCACATCGCCCCGCTTCTTTCCCGTCCGCGGGTGGTGATCGTCACCGACGCCCATGTGGCGGAGCATCACCTTGAAACCCTGGCATCCGGCCTGGATGCCTCCGGGATCCGCCATGACGCGGTCATCCTGCCGCCGGGCGAGCAGACCAAGGACTTCGCCAATCTCGCAAGCCTCGTGGACCGGCTTCTCGACCTGCAGGTGGAACGCGGGGATCTCATCATCGCGCTCGGCGGCGGCGTCATCGGCGACCTTACGGGCTTCGCCGCCAGCATCCTTCGCCGCGGCGCCGATTTCATCCAGGTCCCGACCACGCTGTTGGCCCAGGTCGACAGCTCCGTCGGCGGCAAGACGGGGATCAATACCCGCCACGGCAAGAATCTGGTGGGAAGCTTCCACCAGCCCCGGCTGGTGCTGGCGGACATCGGCAGCCTCAGGACCTTGCCGCCGCGCGAATGGCGCGCGGGCTATGCCGAGGTGGTGAAATACGGCCTCATCGACGATCCCGCCTTCTTCGCCTGGCTCGAGCAGAACGGCGAGGCGGTGCTTGCAGGCGACGCGGCGGCGCTCACCCATGCGGTGGTCACGAGCTGCCGCGCCAAGGCGCGCATCGTCGGCGCCGACGAGCGGGAAAGCGGGCAGCGCGCCCTCCTCAATCTCGGCCATACCTTCGGCCATGCGCTGGAAGCGGAGCTCGGCTATTCCGACCGGCTGCTCCATGGCGAGGCGGTGGCGATCGGCATGCAGATCGCGTTCGACCTTTCCGTGAGCCTCGGACTCTGCCCGGCCGAGGACGCCGAGCGGCTGCGCCGGCATCTCGCCGCCACGGGCCTTGCCGCCCATGCGGGCGAACTGGGCGTGGCGCTGACGCCCGAGCGGCTCATCGATCACATGGCCCAGGACAAGAAGGCCAAGGCGGGACGGATCACCTTCGTGCTCACCAAAGGCATCGGCCGCGCGTTCCTCACCCGCGACGTCCCGCCCGAAGCGCTGACCGCGGCGCTCAAGGCATCCATAGACCGACGACGCTGACATCCCGGGGCTCTCGACCAGCAAATGGACACCGCAACCATATTATCGCTCCTCGCGATCATCGTTCTCCTTCTGCTATCGGGAATTTTCTCAGGATCGGAAACGGCCCTCACGGCGGCGTCCCGCGCGCGGGTGTGGCGCCTGGCCCAGGAAGGGTCGAAGCGCGCGGCGACGGTGCGCCGCCTTCTCGAGAACAAGGAAGACCTTCTCGGCGCGCTGCTCCTCGGCAACAATCTGGTGAACATCACGGCATCCACCCTCACCGCCAGCCTTTTCCTCCGCCATTTCGGCGAGGCGGGCGTCGCCTATGCCACCATCGCGATGACGGTGGTGGTAGTGATCTTTTCCGAAGTGTTGCCCAAGACCTACGCCATCAGCAATCCCGACCGCATGGCCATGGGGGTCGGGCCTGCGGTGTCCTTCGTCACCCGCCTGTTCGGCCCCATCGTCCGGCTGGTGCAGCATCTGGTGCGCATGACCCTGCGCCTCTTCGGCATCGACATTTCCGCCCAGCAGAACGTGCTGTCGGCGAGCGAGGAAATCCGCGGGGTCGTGGATCTCCATGCCAGCAAAGGCACGCTGGTCAAGGCGCATAAAGACATGGTGGGGAGCGTCCTCGATCTCGACGAGGTGCGGCTAGAGGACGTGATGGTCCACCGCCGCAACATGGTGTCCATCAACTTGGACCAGCCGCCTGAGGAGATCCTGCGCCAGGTGGTGGCCGCCCGCTACACCCGGCTTCCCGTATGGCAGGGGAACCCCGAGAACGTGGTCGGGGTGTTGAACGCCAAGGATATCTTGCGCGCCGTCCACCGCGCGGGCGGCGACGTGTCGGCGGTCGACATCCGCGGCGTCATGAGCGAGCCCTGGTTCGTGCCCGAGACCACCACCCTTCGCGAGCAGCTCAACGCCTTCCGCGAGCGGCGCTCGCATCTCGCCTTGGTGGTTGACGAATATGGCGCCATCATGGGCGTCATCACCCTTGAGGACATTCTGGAAGAGATCGTGGGCGAGATCGCCGACGAGCACGACGTGGCGGTGGGAACCGGTGTGCGCCGCCGCGCCGACGGCAGCGTGGTGGTGGAGGGCAGCATGCCCATCCGCGACCTCAATCGCGAGACCGACTGGAACCTGCCCGACGACGAGGCGACGACCATCGCGGGCCTCGTCCTCCATGTGGCGGAACATATCCCCAATCCGGGCGAGACCTTCGCCATCAACGGCTTCACCATCGAGGTGCTGCGCCGCCTGCGCAACCAGATCACCGCCGTGCGCATCACCCCGCCGCCGCCGGAGGAGACGTCGGAATAGGGGACAAGTTCTCCCTAGTCCCCGCCGTCGAGGACGCGCAGCAGGGCGTCCAGCCGTTCCTCGGGGAGCCGGTCGATCTCCCGCGCCAGGCGGTTGACGAAGGCGGTCGCCTTGGGATTGAGCCCGGCGGTGTCGATGATCTGCCGCGGGTGCGACAGGCGGGCCAGCTCCTCGAGCTCCTCGGCCTCGTCCCAGATGATCTGGAAATAGGCGATGATGCGCTGCACCAGCGCCCAGGACGGCCGCCCCCGCTTGCCGTGCTCGAGCGCGGAGAGATAGGCGGCCGAGATGTTGAGGTCCGCCGCCATCTGGGCCTGGCTTATGCCGCGGCTGGCGCGGAGCGCCCTGATCTTTTCCCCGAACGGCGTCATGACGTCACCCGATCGTCGCGCGGGCGGCGCAGCACCACATACCAGGCGCCGCCGCCGCCATCCTTCACATGGGCAGGGTAAAGGGCCAGCACCTCGTCCCGCAGACTGCCCTGGGCGAGCCATTGGGGAAGCCGCGCCTTGAGAATGCCGCGCCCCTCGCGCCCCTTGCCGGTGACCACCAGTACGGTGCGGAGCCGCGCGGCCCGGGCGGAGGCGATGAAGCGGAGAAGCGCCCGGTGGGCCGCATCCTCGGTAAGACCATGCAGATCGAGGCTCGCATCCACGGCGACCGTGCCGCGGCGAAGCGCCAGCGCCCATTGGCGGTTGAGCGGCCGGGTCTGGATTGCGGGCTCGGGCGGCGGAGGAGGGGCGGGCGGCGATGCCGCCGCAACGGGGCGGGACGCAGATTTTGCCCGGGCCTGGGCCTTTTCCGTCGCAGGCGCCGATCGCGCGCCGCGTGCCGCGACGTCTTCTGGTTCCTGACGCACGCGCTCAGGATGAAGCGGCGTCACGCTTTCCGTGACGCTCAGCCAGAGTTTCCGTTCCTCTTCGCTCAAGCGGCGGCGGCGCCTCATTTGCGGTCTCGCAATTCACGGCATGCGCGGCAGGAGGATATAGAATCTTGCCGGATCGCGCATGTGACCCGCCAGATCCTCGGCCTCGAGCCCCGGGCCCCAGAACAGGTCGCCGCGAAGCGCGCCGGTGATGGCGCCGCCCGTATCCTGGGCGACGACCAGCCGGCGGAGCGGCCCGCCGCCCGCGATCTCCGGCAGATTGCCCGCGATCCAGACAGGCGTGCCGAGAGGAATATGCCGCCGGTCCACCGCGAGCGACCGGCCGGGGGTCAGGACCACCCCCTCGCTGCCGAGCGGCCCTTCGTCCGGCAGTTCGCGGAAGAAGACGTGGGAGGGGTTGGCGTTCATCACCTCCTGCGCACGGTCGGGATGGTCCTGCAGCCACTGGCGGATGGCGGGGAGGCTCACCTCTTCAAGGGTCATTTCCCCCATCTCCACCAGCACCCGGCCGATGGCGCGATAGGGATGGCCGTTCTTGGCCGCATAGCCGATGCGGACGAGCTCGCCGTCCGGCAGCACCACGCGGCCCGAACCCTGAATTTCAAGGAAGAAGGCGCCAACGGGATCATCCACCCAGAGGAGCTCGGCATTGGCCCCGGCAAGGGCCCCCGCCGCGATTTCCGCGCGGGTCGGGTAGGGCACGAGGCTTCCGTCCTTCAGGCGGCCGACGATCTGCCGCCCGGCGAGATCCGGCGCGAACCGGCCGAGATCGACGGTCACGAGATCGGCGGGACGCACATAGAGGGGATGATGGAATTCCGGCGTCGGCACGCGACTGCCGCGAAGCTCGGGCTCGTAATAGCCGGTGAGCAACCCTTCCTGCTTGCCCCCGAAGCTCAGGGAAAAGGCTTCGAACCGCGTCTCGAAGAAGCGGCGGGCATCCAGGGGGGCGGTCCGTTCCGCGGCGGCGCAGGCTTCAAGCCAGGCGTCGCGCCGCTCGGGAATGGTATGGGGCTTCGCCGTCATGCGGGCGCAGGAGCGGAGAAGGGCGGCAAGCGCCGCCCCGTGGTCGTCCGTCGGCCAGCCGGGAATGTCCGCGAAAGCGACCGGCTTCCGCTCGAGCCGCGGCGGCGGCGGAGGAACGAGAAGATAGGCGACGACGAGCGGCAGGATTGCGGCCGCAAGGGCCAGAATCCAGAGCGCTAACGATAGGCCCCGCTTCCGGCGCGCCATGGCCGGGTCATGCATCTTCGCTTGCGGTGGAGATCAGCGTCCAGTTGGGGTCGCGGCTGTTGAGATCGCGCTCGAACGTCCAGACATCCTGGACCTCGACCTCGTCCACGGGCGTGCCCTCGACCACCCGGCCCTCGGAATCCAGCGTCACGAAGACTGCATCCACCGTGAAGCGCAGGGTGATCTCGGCGACCGTCCCGTTGAGCCGCGCGCCCACGACGTCGATGCGGCGGACGCGTTCGAGCTTGTTGTCGAGCGTGAGCCCCGCGCTTTCGCGCTCGCGGATCACGGCGTCGAACTGCTCGAAGACCTCGTTGCTGACGAAGGGGCGGAACGCCTCGCGGTCGCCGCTCCAGAAGCCGGTGAGGATCAGGTCATAGGCCCCGCGCGCGCCGGCCACGAAACTGTCGAGATCGAAGCTGCGGTCGCGCCGGCGGATGGCCTCGATGCCATCGAAGGCGGGGGAATTTTCGTCAAGCCCGAGACGGTATTCGGGCGCTTCCACGCCTGCGCCCCCGATGGCGGGAGCATCGCCGCGGCCGTTCTGGCCGCCGACGGTCGCCGCCACCGGCTTCTCGGCCGGGGCCTCGTAGCGCCGCTGCACTTCCTCGCTCGGGGGCCGTTCATTGCCCGTGCGCCGCCCCAGCACGCTGCGCAGGCGCAGGATGATGAAGCCCGCCAGCATGGCGAGAAAGATGATGTCGAAGAACTGGAATCCGTCGCTCATTCCGCTTTCCTGGCCGCTTGTCCGGCCGTGGGATCCTGGGGAAGATGTTTCACCAAGGGCGCGACGGCGCGGCGCCGGGAGCGCTGCGCCTGCTCTGCGAGAAACCTTGTGATTTGGCTCGGCCGTTACGCATTAATGATGTTATACATATGCCTTTGACGGAGAATCCACAAGGCGCAAAGCAGCCATATTGTCGTGCCCCTGGTAATCGCACTCATCCTCTTGCTGGCCCTCCCCTTCGCGGAAATCGCCGTTTTCATCGCGGTGGGGAGCGAGCTCGGCATCCTGCGCACGCTGGCGCTCATGATCCTCAGCGCCATCATCGGCGTCATGATCGTCCGCCATCAGGGGATCGGGCATCTGAGGCGCCTCAGGGAGAACATCCGGAGCGGCGAACCGCCGGTCGCGGACCTCCTGCACACGGTGCTCCTGGTCGTCGCCGGCATCTGCCTCGTGATCCCGGGCTTCATCACCGACGCCGCAGGATTGGCCCTTCTCATCCCGCCGCTCCGGTCCGCCGTGGCGCAATGGATCATCGGCAGCATGCCCCGGGGGCGGCGGAGCGGGAGCGGCGTCGTCATCATCGAGGGCGAGGCCTGGGAGCAACGGGACGACGATATCCCGCCGCGCCGCATCGATCGCCCCTACCGGGACGGGCGGGACGACCATTTGTGAAGGATCTTGTGGCTGGGCGGGATCCGTGCTAGCCAAACCCCAGTTCTCAGCGCAATTCTGGCAATCGAACGAGGAACCAAGGCATCATGGCTGAAGAGACGGTCAACGGACAGGACAACCGGGCGTCCGTGGGAGAGGAGCAGGCGATCCAGGTAGGCGTGCTCGCCCAGTATGTGAAGGACCTGTCCTTCGAGAATCCCGGCGCGCCCGGCAACCTGCAGAAGGTGTCCGACGCCAAGCCGCAGATCGACGTGAGCGTCAACGTGAACGCCCGCAAGCTCGCGGAAGAGCGTTTCGAAGTGGACCTCAAGATCACGGCCCGCGCCCATCAGGACGAACAGACCGTCTTCCTCAGCGAGCTCGTCTATTCCGGCATCTTCGGCGCCCGCAACATGCCTGACGAGGCCGTGCAGCCCTTCCTCCTCATCGAATGCCCGCGCATCCTGTTCCCGTTCGCCCGGCGCATCATCGCCGACGTGACCCGGGACGGCGGGTTCCCGCCGCTTCTGCTCGAGCCCATCGATTTCGCCGCCCTCTACCGCCAGCATCTGCTGCAGCAGCAGCGCCAGCAGCAGGAAGGCGCGGCCAACGATCAGCCGGTGAACTGATCCGCAAATTTCGGTAGACGACACGAAGGGCGGCCCGATGCTTCGGCCGCCCTTTTTGCTTGGCGTCAGGACGCCCGGGTCCAGATGGCGTCCTTGATGCCGGCGATGAAGGCCTCGTGGGCCGCGATCTCCTCCGCGCTCGGCATGTGCGGGCGCGGCTCGCGATAGACCCGCTCGCGGCGCACGACGGCGGTCACCGTCTGTTCGGCGACGAGGGACAGGCCCACCTGCCGCCCGCCCATGAGTTCGAGATAGACTTCCGCCAGAAGCTCGGAGTCGAGAAGGGCGCCGTGCTTGGTGCGGGCCGAATTGTCGATACCGAAGCGCTTGCAGAGGGCATCAAGCGTCGCGGGCGCCCCCGGGAACTTGCGGCGGCAGATCTCGAGCGTATCCACCACCCGGTCGCTGCCGATCCTGGCGAAGCCGAGGCGCGCGAGCTCGGCATTGATGAACTTCATGTCGAATTCGGCGTTGTGCGCGACCAGCCGCGCATCGCCGACGAAATCGAGGAATTCCGCGGCGATTTCGGCAAAGATGGGTTTGTCCTTCAGGAATTCCGTGGACAGTCCATGGACCGCATAGGCTTCGGCCGGCACGTCCCGTTCGGGATTGACGTATTTGTGAAAGGTGCGGCCCGTGGGGATGAGGTTCAGGGTTTCGACGCAGCCGATTTCCACGATGCGGTGGCCCTCGGCCGGGTCGAAGCCGGTGGTTTCCGTATCGAAGATTATCTCGCGCATGCTTCCCGTTCCTTCATGAGGGTCGCGATCAGCTGCCGCACCTCGCGGCGGGCCTCCTCGAGCCCGAATTCCGTATGGATGACGTAATCGGCGCGCTTGCGCTTCTCCGCGTCCGGCATTTGCTTGGCGAGGATGGCGGCGAGCCGTTCTTCCGTCATGCCCGGGCGGGCGAGCACCCGCGCCTTCTGCACCTCGGGCGAGGCGGTGACCACCACCACCTTGTCGCAGCGGCCCTCGCCCCCGGTCTCGAGAAGAAGAGGGATGTCGAGCACCACAATGGGCGCGCCCCGCGCCGCGGCATCGGCCACGAAATCCTGCTCCATCCGGCGGACCAGGGGATGGATGATGGCTTCGAGCCTGCGCAGGGCTTCCGGATCGTTGAAGACCCGGGCGCCCAGAAGCTTGCGGTCGACGGCGCCGTCCCGGACGACGCCCGGAAAGGCCGCTTCCACCGGGGCAACGGCCGCGCCGCCCGCACTCATCAGAGCATGGACCGCCGCATCGGCGTCGAACACGGGCACACCCTCGGCGAGGAACATGCGCGCGGTCTCGGACTTGCCCATGCCGATGGAGCCCGTAAGCCCGAGGATCAGGGGACGGCCGCTCATGACCGCTGCCCCAGATCGCGGAGGAGCATGTGGCGAAGGGCCTCGCTCGGCCGCGGCTCCTGCCCGAACCAGGCGGCGAAACCCGGGCGTGCCTGATGGATCAGCATGCCGAGGCCGTCGACGGCAATGAGCCCGCGCGCCCGTGCCGCGGCGAGAAGGGGCGTCTCCAGCGGGCTGTAGACGATGTCCGACACGATGGTCCCGGGCGCCGCCCCGTGAAAATCGATGTCGAGGGCCGGCTGCCCGGTCATCCCGAGGACCGTGGTGTTCACCACCACCGCTGCCCGGGCGACGAGACGGCTTCTTTCATCCCAGGGCCGGGGCGTGATGGGCCCGCCGAGATCGCGGGCCAGTTCCTCCGCCCGCGCGAGATTGCGGTTCACGATCAGGACTTCGGGCACGCCGGCGTCCAGCAGGGCGACCACCACCGCCCGGGCCGCGCCGCCCGCGCCGAGGACCAGGGCCGGGCCGCGTTTTCCGTCGAAATCCGGCACCTGTTCCCGCAGGTTCTCGATGAAACCGTAGGGATCCGTATTGCCGCCCCGCAAGCGTCCGTCGTCGCCCACGATCACCGTATTGACGGCGCCGATGCGCCGGGCGGTCCCGTCAAGCTCGTCCATCACCTCAAGGGCCCGCTCCTTGTGGGGCACGGTGACGTTGACGCCGCGGAATCCGAGGACCGGCAGGGCGCGGAGGGCCTGTTCGAGATTGTCGGGCGCGACGGAGAGCGGCAGATAGGCGCCGTCGATCCCGAGCTCCTCGAGCCAGAAGCCGTGCAGGCGGGGGGAACGGGAATGGCTTACCGGCCAGCCCATGACGCCGGCCAGCCGGGCGCTGCCGCTGAGGCCGGGAAATCGTGTGTCTTTATGATATTCCTTCATGCGGGCAGGATCTTATGTTCCCGGAGGAAAGCCATCAAGGGGAGGAGCGGCAATCCCTGGATGACGAAGGGATCGCCGTCGATCCGGGAGAAGAGCTGCGCGCCGAGCCCCTCGATCTCGTAACAGCCCACATTGCGCAGGATCCCTTCGCCGCAGCGTTCGAGATAATGGTCGATGAAGGCATCATCCAGAGGCCGCACCACGAGCCGCGCCCGCGACACGTGACGCCAGATGGCGCGATCGCCGCGAGCGACGACTGCGGCGGAGATCAGCTCATGGGGCTTGCCGCTCATGGCGCGGAGCTGGGCGCGGGCCGCCGCCATGTCAGCGGGCTTCGAGTGGATGACGCCGTCGAGCACCATCACCTGATCGGCGCCGAGGACGAGCGCCCGGGGCGCCCGGGCGGCGACGCGCAGGGCCTTCAATTCGGCAAGGGTTTCCGCGATTTCGGCCGGCGCCGCCTTTTCGGCGAGCATGGCTTCCTTGATGGCGTCTTCATCTATCTTGGCGGCAAGCGCCGTGAAGGGCACGCCCGCCGCTTCCAGCATCCGCGCCCGGGACCGGCTTTCGGATGCAAGGATCAGTTCCGGACTGTCACTCATGCGTAGCTCGCTCCCTTGTCCACGGTGCGGCGCTGGGTCATGAGCTGGATGATGGCGCCCGCCGTCTCCTCGATGGAGCGGCGGGTGACGTCGATCGCCGGCCAGCGGTGCTCCGCGATCAGCCTGCGGGCATAGAGCAGTTCCTCCCGCACTGCGTCGGGATCGGCATAGCTCGAATTGGTGCTTTCGTTCATGGAGGCAAGCCGGTTGCGCCGGATCTCGATCAGCCGGTCGGCGCTCGTCACCAGCGCCACCACCAGCGGGCGGGTGAGGGAGAAGAGCTCGGCCGGCAGGGGGCAACCCTTGACGATCGGAATGTTGGCCGCCTTGATGCCGCGGTTCGCCAGATAGATGCAGGTCGGCGTCTTCGAGGTGCGGGAGACGCCGACCACCACCACGTCGGCGAGATTGAGCCCTTGCGTCACCTGCCCGTCATCATGGGCCATGGTGTAGTTCATGGCCTCGATGCGGTCGAAATATTCGGTGTTCAGGGCATGCTGCTGGCCGGGCCGCGCCTGCGCCTTCTCGCCGAGGAAGCGGGACAGGAAATTGACCGCGGGATCGAGGACGTCGAGATAGGGGACGTTCACCTCCTCGCAATGGCGGATGAGCACGTCGCGGAGATCCTGGTTGACGAGGGTGAACATCACCGGGCCGCGCAGCTTGCGGATGCTCTCGAGCACGGGCTCCAGCTGGCGGAGGCTTCGCACCATGGGCCAGAGATGCTTCTCCGCCTGGGGATCCTTGAACTGGGCGATGGCCGCCTTGGCCACGGCGTCCAGGGTCTCGCCTGTGGAATCCGACACCAGATGCAGATCGAAACGGGTCATGAATGATCTCTTCCTGCTGCTGCCTTGAGCCGACGGGGCGTGGTCGAATTGGGCGAATTATGTGGATAACCCGCATCCGCGGCAGGGCGGCGGGCGCAAACTCCGACCTCGTCCGGCCTTGTGCCCGCTTCCATGCCCAGGTCCTCCCCTGGCGGGTGGATAACGGGGGCAAACTGTGGAACAAGGCCCGCGGCGCCGGCCTGTCTCCGGTTATAAACGTTATTCACCTTTTTCACAGGGGCGAAAATCACGGTGAACATAAAGTTATCCCGACAGCGGCCAAAAAATGCTATCCCTGCACCAGGTCGTCGCCGGACTGGTGACAGATCTGTGGATAACCGGGAATTCCCGTTATCCACAGGCGCAACTAACAACCCCAATACTTTTTATTTATAAAAAGATAGACGAAGAAAAGGTTATCCGATGATCGACGCCTCGTCTGACAGGAAAGCGCTTCCGGGCAAGCCCCTGGTTCGAGCCGCCCGGGGAGAGGCCCTGGAACGGCCGCCCTTCTGGTTCATGCGTCAGGCCGGGCGTTATCTCCCCGAATATCGCGAGGTCAGGGCCGATGCGGGATCCTTCCTCGACCTCTGCTACAATCCACGCCTTGCCGCCGAGGTGACCCTGCAGCCCGTGAGACGCTTCGGGACCGACGGCGCCATCCTGTTTTCCGACATCCTGGTGATCCCCCATGCCCTCGGCCAGCATCTGGAGTTCCGCGAGGGCGAGGGGCCGTGGCTCGATCCCATCACCGCGGAGGCGGAGCTCGCCCGCCTGTCATCCGACAGGATCCACGACCGCCTGTCTCCGGTCTACGAGACCGTGGAGCGGGTGCGGTCGGCCCTTCCCGATGATGTGGCGCTCATCGGCTTCGCGGGAGCGCCCTGGACGGTCGCCACCTATATGGTGGCGGGCCGCGGCACCCCGGACCAGGCCCCGGCGCGGGACTGGGCCTACAGGGATCCAGCGGGGTTCCAGCGCCTGATCGAGATGCTCGTGGATGCGACGGTGCGGTACCTCGACCGCCAAGTGCGGGCGGGCGCCGACATCGTGCAGTTGTTCGACAGCTGGGCTGGCGGCCTGCCCGAAAGCGCCTTCGAACGCTGGGTGATCGCGCCGACCCGGGCGATCGTCGAGCGGCTGCGCAAACTCTGGCCCGATCTTCCCATCATCGGCTTCCCCCGCGCCGCGGGCGCGTTCTATGAGCCCTATGTGCGGGCGACGGGGGTCGACGTCGTGGGCCTCGATACGGGCGTGCCGCTGCAATGGGCGGCGCGGACCCTGCAGCCCATGGCCGCCGTTCAGGGCAATCTCGACCCGCGGCTTCCCATCGTCGGCGGCGCGGCCATGCTGGATGAGGCGCGCCGGATCATGGAGGCCTTCAGCAGCGGCGGACATATCTTCAATCTCGGCCACGGCTTCGTGCCCCAGACGCCGCCTGAAAACGTGGCGCAGCTTGCCGACTTCATTCGCGAGTGGCGGCGGTGACGGAAAAGGCGCGGCTCGGAATCGTTCTCTTCAACCTGGGCGGCCCGGATTCCCCGGCCGCCATCGAGCCGTTCCTCAGGAATCTCTTCTCCGATCCGGCCATCATCCGGCTGCCCAACCCCTTCCGCAGCCTGCTCGCGAAACTCATTTCGCGAAAGCGCGCGCCTCAGGCCGCTGAAATCTATGCCCGGATCGGCGGCCGCTCGCCCATCCTGGCGGAGACCGAGGCTCAGGCCCGGGCGCTGGAGCTTTGCCTTTCCGCGCGCGGGATCGACGCCCGCTGCGTCGTCGCCATGCGCTACTGGAATCCCCGGGCGGAAGAGGCGGCGGTGGCCCTCAAGGCGGCGGAGGTGGAGCGGATCGTCCTGCTCCCCCTTTATCCCCAGTATTCCACCACCACGACCCAGTCGTCCTTCGACGACTGGGACCGCGCGGCGGCGAAGATCGGCCTCGGGCTTCCGACCCATCGCGTCTGCTGCTATCCGACCGCGCCATTGTTCGTGAAGGCCTACGCCCGGCGCATCCGACAGACGCTCGCGCAGGCGGGGATTTCTGATCCGCGGGAGCTCCGCTTCCTGTTCTCGGCCCATGGGCTTCCCCAGCGCATCGTGGATCAGGGGGATCCTTATCCCCTGCAGGTGGCGGCGAGTGTTGCCGAAATCGTGCGAAGCCTCGGGATCGCGGGGCTCGACCACCGCATCACCTATCAGAGCCGGGTGGGGCCGCTCAAATGGATCGGGCCCGCGACCGATGACGAGATCCGCGCGGCGGGGCGCGAGGGCAGGGGCGTCGTGGTCGTCCCCGTCTCCTTCGTCTCGGAACATTCGGAAACGCTTGTGGAGCTCGACATTGAGTATGCGGAGCTTGCGGCGCAGTCCGGCGTGCCCCTTTACCTGCGCGTCCCCGCCGTCGGGACGGAGAACCATTTCATCGAAGGTCTCGGCGATGCGGTGGCCGCAGCCTGGGAGCGGGGCCGTGGCAGTGACTGGAGCTGCCCGGCCGCAAGGCGCTGCGCCGGGCCGCGAGCCCATGGGACGGGCGCCTGATGGCGCGCTTTCGCTTGTAGCAAAGGGGGTATGTGGATGAAGGACCTGCTTGTCGCCTGGCTGCCCTGGATCCGGGCCTTTCACATCATCGCGGTCATCGCCTGGATGGCGGGCATGCTCTATCTGCCGCGCCTCTACGTCTATCATGCGGGGGTCGATCCCCGCTCCGAGCAATCCGAACTGTTCAAGGTGATGGAGCGGCGGCTTCTTCGCGGCATCATCAATCCGGCCATGGCCATGGTCTTCCTGTTCGGAATCCTGCTTCTGCTCACCCCGGGCGTGGTGGACTTCGCCACCGACGGCTGGATCCATGTGAAACTGACGGCGGTCATCCTGCTTTCCGCCTTCCACGGCTTCCTCGCGCGCTGGCGCAAGGATTTCGCCGCCGACCGGAACACCCGCTCGCCCGGTTTCTACCGCGCCGTCAACGAGATCCCGACGGTGCTGATGATCGTGATCGTCATCATGGTGGTGGTGCGGCCGTTCTGATCGGCCGCTTGAGGCCTCACCCGCCCCCGCAAAAGCGGCTGCATGCGGCGATTCTTCCTTGACTTTGCGGGAGGGAGGGGACATTAATCCGTTATCGGTCCGTCGCACGGGCGCAGCCTGTGCGCTGTCTGCGGCGGCGCCGATAGGCATTTCGCAGGGTCGATCTTTCCCAATACATCCTCCATATCGCTGCGGCTCCTGGCTGCGTCTTCTCCGCGAGCCCTGTCGAATCCTCCTCTCCCAATTCGTTCCGAACCCTCGCACGAGACCGCGAAACAGATGAATCTCCAAGAACTCAAGAACAAGGCTCCGGCCGATCTCCTTGCCTTGGCCGAACAGCTGGAAGTGGAAAACGCCAGCACCCTGCGCAAGCAGGACATGATGTTCGCCATCCTGAAGAAGCTGGCCGACAGCGACACCGAGATCTCGGGCAGCGGCGTCATCGAGGTGCTGCAGGACGGTTTCGGCTTCCTGCGCGCGCCTGAGGCGAACTATCTCGCCGGCCCCGACGACATCTATGTGAGCCCGAGCCAGATCCGCCGCTTCGGCCTGCGCACGGGGGACACGGTCGAGGGCGTGATCCGCTCGCCCAAGGAAGGCGAACGCTATTTCGCGCTGCTGAAGGTCACCTCCATCAATTTCCAGGAGCCCGAGGCGGTCCGGCACAAGGTTCACTTCGACAGCCTGACGCCCCTTTACCCCAATCAGCGCCTGCGGCTCGACATTGGCGACCCCACGTCGGAAGACAAGTCGGCCCGGGTGATCGACATCGTCGCCCCCCTCGGCAAGGGTCAGCGCGCCCTCATCGTGGCGCCGCCGCGCACCGGCAAGACGGTGCTTCTCCAGAACATCGCCCATGCCATCACCCACAACCATCCCGAGGTCTATCTGATCGTCCTGCTCATCGACGAGCGGCCCGAGGAAGTCACGGAATGGGAGCGAACCGTGCGTGGTGAGGTGGTCTCGAGCACCTTCGACGAGCCGGCCAGCCGGCACGTGCAGGTCGCCGAGATGGTCATCGAGAAGGCCAAGCGCCTGGTCGAGCACAAGAAGGACGTGGTCATCCTGCTCGACTCCATCACCCGCCTGGCGCGCGCCTACAACACCGTGATCCCCAGCTCCGGCAAGGTGCTGACCGGTGGTGTCGACGCCCACGCCCTGGAGAAGCCCAAGCGCTTCTTCGGCGCCGCGCGCAACATCGAGGAAGGCGGCAGCCTGACCATCCTGGCCACTGCCCTGGTGGAAACCGGCTCGAAGATGGACGAAGTCATCTACGAGGAATTCAAGGGCACCGGCAACCTGGAGCTGCAGCTGGAGCGCCGCATCGCCGAGAAGCGCGTGTTCCCGGCCATCAACATCAACCGCTCCGGCACCCGCCGCGAAGAGTTGCTGACCGCCGAGGACGAGCTGCAGCGCATGTGGATCCTGCGCAAGCTGCTGCACCCGATGGACGAGATCGCCGCCATCGAGTTCCTGCTCGACAAGCTCAAGGACACCAAGACCAACGAAGAATTCTTCATGTCCATGAAGCGCAAGTAAGCGTTCGGTCGTACAGGCAAAAGGCCGGGGCTTGCTCCGGCCTTTTTGCATGTGTGGCCGTTTGGAAACACCCGGGACCGACGGTACACTGCGGCCCCCGACCCGCCCCCAGCGAGGCCCCAGCATGCAGTATCGCGATCTGCGCGACTTCATCACTGCCCTGGAACAGCGCGGCGAGCTGAAACGCATTCAGACGCCGGTTTCCCCCGTTCTGGAAATGACCGAGATCTGCGATCGCACCCTGCGCAAGAAAGGTCCGGCGCTACTGTTCGAGAAGCCCACCGGTTACGACATTCCGGTGCTGGGCAATCTGTTCGGCACCCCCGAGCGCGTGGCCCTGGGCATGGGGGCCGAGGATGTGTCCGAGCTGAGGGAGATCGGCAAGCTGCTGGCCTACCTCAAGGAGCCGGAGCCGCCGAAGGGCTTCAGGGACGCCCTGAGCAAGCTGCCGCTGCTGAAGAAGGTGGTCAGCATGGCGCCCAAGGTGCGCAAGGATGCCGCCTGCCAGGAAGTGATCCTGGAAGGCGACGACGTCGACCTCGCGCGCCTGCCCATCCAGCACTGCTGGCCGGGCGACGCCGCGCCGCTGATCACCTGGGGCCTGACCATCACCAAGGGGCCCAACAAGGAACGCCAGAACCTGGGCATCTACCGCCAGCAGGTCATCGGCCGCAACAAGGTGATCATGCGCTGGCTCAGCCATCGCGGCGGCGCGCTGGATTATCGCGAGTGGTGCGAGAAGTACCCGGACCGCCCGTACCCGGTGGCGGTGGCGCTGG
>CAZDSS010000037.1:0-23098 GCA_964508185.1 uncultured Sphingomonadales bacterium | reverse complement strand
ATGGTGGTGCTCTTCTTCTGCTTCAGGACGAAGCTGGTGCTGACCGAGCGGACGCAGGGCAGCACCAGCAGGAAGGTGCTGAGGAAGCGCTCATAGGCCGCCATGCTGGGGGCGATGACCTTGAGGAGATAGTCGTAGTCGCCGCTCGTCGAGCAGCATTCCAGGACGTATTGCTGGGTGGCGATGGCCGCGTCGAACGCTTCCACCGTCTCCGTATGGTGGTTTTCCAGCATCACATGGGCGTAGGCGGTGATGTGGAGTCCCACGGCCTCGGGCTTGAGGAGCGCCGCATAGCGGTCGATGATTCCCTCTTCCTCCAGCCGCTTCACTCGCCGCCAGCAGGGGGAGGGGGACAGCCCCACCTGCTCCGCAAGGTCATGGTTGGAGATCCGCGCATTACCCTGAAGCACCGCAAGAATCTTGACGTCCATCCCGTCCAGTTCGGCCATGTTCTTCCCCATATGATCGTTATGGCAGATCCTTATTCTTCCACTTTGAGAACACGCGCAACAGTCTTTTCCTGGCGGGCTCGCCGGTCCGATTTCCGGGAGATTGACAGCGCGGCTTTTTCGCGCTTATAGGAGAGGCATGACACACGCGCTTCCCAAACGAATGTGCACGACGCGAATTATGGGCCCGGTCCTTCTTTAAGGGCCGGGTGTATCCGTCGTCAGCCATTCGTTTGCAGAGGAGCTTGCGTGATGTCCACGCTTCCGTCGGCCCGTGAGGGGGCCGCTCATCATGATCCCCGCCAGTCCGGCAATCTCGTCCATTTCGAGGTCCGCGCCCTCGCGGATCCTGCCGCCCTGTCGCGGGTGGTGGAATTCTTCGCCGCGCAGAACATCCTGCCCGAACTCGTCCGGGCGCGCCGCTTCGTCGGCGGCGAGCTGGTGATCGACGTCAAGGTGCGCGATCTGGACGAACAGCGAAGCTCCGTGATCGCCAACAAGCTCGCGGCCTCGGTTCTCGTCTGCAATGTGGGGGTGGAGATCCTCGCCGCCAGCCGGGGCGACCATCTGCTCGCCCCGGTCCGGCTTTCGGCCGCCTGAAATCAGCGCAGGCTCGCCGCCGCGAAATCGAGATTGGCCGCCGCCCCGTAGAGGAGGGAGGGATCCGCTTCCACCCGCTCGGGCGGCATCACGCCCTGCCAGGCGATCTGCACGCTCTTGAACTGTTCTTCGATATTGGCGAGGGTTTCGGGCGCTTCCTTCGCCAGCCGGTCGGCCACGCGGTCGATCAGCATCCTCGCCGTGCGGGTGAAGCCCAGGGAATCCTGATATTCGTGGGCATTCACCACGACCCGGTTCTCGGTTCCGATCTCGTATTCCTCGCCCGCCGTGCGCAGCAGGTTCGCCGCGACCCGCACGAGCTGCACCGGATCGGCGAAGGATTTGGGCGCGCCCTTCTGCTCGGTGCGGGTGATCGCCGCCACCAGCTCGTCATAGGCCGCCTTCACTTCCGCATCCGGCGCGTCCTTTGCGGTGAGCGTCGCCAGACGTTCGAGCTCAGCGTCAAAACCCTCGACCCCGCGCGCGGCGAAGGCGGGCAGCAGGCTTGCATAGAGTTCGTCCTGGGGATGCTTCATGTGGGTGCGGCCGGCATCCCGATGGCCCTCGAGATACAGGGCGACGCCCACATGGAGATGGCCGCGCACCAGGCCGAGCTGGCTCAGGAAGGCGACGTCGTCGGTGGCCGCATCGGCGTTCAGGCCGGCCTCGCCGCCTTCGCCCCCTTCGCCGCCCTCGCCGCCTTCACCGCCCTGGCCGGCCATCATGTGAGTCGCGTGACCGCCATGGGCGCCGGCATCCTGGGCGAGGCCCGCATTGGCCGCCCCGGCTGCGATCACGAACGCGCCAAGGCCCACCCAAAGTTTGGTCTTGATCTCGATCATCCCTTCATGCCTTTCCTGCTGTTGGGCTTGTCCATGTTCATGTTGATTGATAATCAATATCAATTGCAAGATCCAGCGCACAGTGAAGGCGGGCCGATGATTTTATGCATTGCGGATGTGGTGGATGCGGAGATGCTGGCGGATGTGCGGAACGCGCTGGCCCGCGCAAGTTTCGAGGACGGCAGGCTCACGGCGGGCTGGCATGCCCGGGCGGTCAAGCATAACCAGCAGCTCGCCAGGGGGAGCTTGCGCGACCGCCTGCAGGAGAAGCTCCGGCAAGTCCTTGCGGCCAATGAAGTGATCCGCGCCGCCGCCCTGCCGCGGCGATGGAGCGGCCTTCTGTTCAGCCGCTATGAGTCGGGGATGGACTACGGCATGCATGTGGACGACGCCCTCATGGGCCTCGGTGGGCCGGGGGAGTTGCGGAGCGACCTGTCCTTCACCCTGTTCCTGTCGTCCCCCGATGAATATGAGGGCGGCGAGCTCATCATGGACACGGCGGGGCAGGAAGCGTCCTACAAGCTGCCGGCGGGGGCGCTGATCCTTTATCCCTCGACCACCCTGCATCGCGTGGCGCCGGTCAGAAGCGGCGCGCGGCTTGCGGCGGTGGGGTGGATCCAGTCGGCGGTGCGCGATCCCGCGGGGCTGGAGATCCTGTTCGATCTCGACCGCGCGCGGCGGCAGATTTTCGAGGCGAACGGCAAGTCGCCGGCCTTCGATCTCGTCGCCAAGTCCTACGCCAATCTGCTGCGCCGCTGGGCGGAGATCTAGGCGCCGCCAGCTCCCGTCCAGCGCCGCCCTTTGAGGATCGCGCCCTCTGCCCTATGCTGTCGGGGCGGCGCAACCACCCGCCGCCTGCATGACGGAGGCCTCGGCGTGCTCGACATTTTCCTTCCGGCCCTTACCACCTTGTTCGTGGTGGTCGATCCCCTTGGGCTCATGCCCATGTTCGCGGTGATGACGAGCGGCGGCGACCGCGCCTACCGGCGGAGCATGGCGGTGCGGGGTACGCTGATCGCGACCGTGGTGCTGCTGCTCTTCGCCTTCGCGGGGGAGCATATTCTCGATTTCCTCGGCATCACCATCAGCGCCTTCCGCATCGCGGGCGGCCTGCTTCTCTTCGTCACCGCATTCGAGATGATCTTCGAATTCCGCAACAAGCGGCGAAGCCACACGGCGGAGACGGCGCAGAAGCCCATTCCCGAAGACATCTCCGTCTTCCCGCTGGCGATCCCGCTTCTGTCCGGCCCGGGGGCGATCACCTCCATCATCCTGCTCACCGCCTCCCAGGACGGCAACTGGGCGGGGATGGCGCTGGTGATCGCCGCGCTCATCATCGTGATGGGGGTGAGCTTCCTTCTGTTCCTCTTGTCCGGGCGGCTGATGGCGGCGCTCGGCCCCACCATCACCATGGTCATCACGCGGCTTTTGGGCGTGATCCTTGCGGCGCTCGCCACCCAGTTCATCATCGACGGCATCAAGTCCGCCGCGTAGGGCGGCCGCGCGGCCGCCCCATCTTCCGGATCAGGCGCCCATGTAGTGCGCCGGGATCTGCTTTTCGGCGGTCTGGGCGTCCCAGGCCATGCTGATGCAGCGCCAGGCGTTCTCGTCGAAGATCCACACCATGGCGCTGATGCCGTAGCCCGGCTCGCCCTTGTTGATGATGGTGCGGTAGGTCTGGAACACCGTCGCCACATTGCCGAAGACATGGCCCGCAAGGGCGATGTGGTCCTCCTGGAAATCGACCAGCGAGCCGTTGTCGCGCTGCGTCTGCATGCGGTCGATGAAGGTCTCGACCGTGATGGGCGCGGCGGGACGGGCGGCGGGGACGAGCTTCGCCTCCTTGTGGAAAAGGGCGCGGAAGCTGTCCCAGTCGGGCGCGCGCTCGGGCGTCCAGGACAGGGCCGCCATCATCCTGCGCGCGCCGTCTTCGAGGAGTGTCAATACTTCCTGTTCATGGGTCATGGGTCTGCCTTCGTTGGATCTGTGGGAGCATCAACGCGGATCAGGCGCCGGGAAGCGCCGCGATCATTTCGACTTCTAGCAGGAACTCGGGCTTCACCAGCCGCGCCACCTGCACCCAGGTGGCGGCGAAGGGCGAATGGCCCTTGAGGAATTCGGCGCGAATGTGGGCCGCGGCCACGAGCGCGTCCATGTCCACGGTATAGACCGTTTCCTTGACGACGTTGGAGAAGGTGGCGCCGTGGGCCTTCAGCACCTTCTCGAGGTCCGCATAGACGTTGCGCACCTGGCCTTCCATGTCGCCGACGGCGACGGGCTCGCCATTCTCGTCCCAGCTGAGGGCGCCGGAGATGTACAGCATGTTGCCGACGCGCACGGCCTGGGCGAAGGCGAAGGCCTGTTCCAGGGCCGGGCGGGCATGATGGATCTGCTTGTTCATGGTCGTTCAGTTTCCGGAATTGAGTTTCAACGGATGAAGTCCGCCGAAGGATGCGCGCGCGGATAGGACCGCAGATAGTCGAAGAACTTCGCCAGCGTGCGGTCGCCCTTGGTCAGCGTCCCGGCGGTGTAGTGGATGCTGTTCAGGATCGGGAAATCCTCCAGCACCGTGCGCTCCAGGACGCTCTGGGCGAGATCGAGCCTTTCCTCCGCCTTCTCGTCCTTCTCGACCGCGAGGCACAAGAAGATCTCGTGCTGGCCGGGGCGCGGGCAGCTGTGGCCGGTGATGGCGCCGAGCCACCAGTCGCCGAACATGCCCTGCTGGCGGAAGAAGCTGGTGCCCCGGATGCCGATGGTCCAGTCGATCTTGATCCCGCCCTGGTGCTCAGCCTTCAGCGGATAGTCGAAGCCGTTCTCGTGCCAGGTCACCAGCTGGTGGGGATCCTCGGTCTCGAAATTGATCTTGTGGACCACCTTGATGTGCTGCATGTCCGGCGTGTTGCAGCAGAAGATCCAGCCGTCGCAGTTGTAGACCTGCGGCACGCGGACGCTGCGCATCACGAGGCGGTCGTGCGGGATCTCGAAGTCGGGAAGCTCCCACGGCGCTTCCGTGCCGTTGAAGGCCCAGATGATGCCGAACTTCTCCACCGTCGGGAAGGTGAACAGGCAGGCGGCCCGCGGCGCCGGATCGCCGATCCCCGTCTTCACGCAGACGCCGGTCTCGTCATATTCCCAGTGATGGAAGCGGCATTTGAGGTTGTTGCCCTCGACGGTGCCGACCGAAAGGTCGGCGCCGAGATGGGGACAATAGGCGCTGACCACATGGGCCTTGCCTTCCATGGTGCGGTAGATCGCCACCCGGCCGTCGAGGAAATCCTCCCCGACGACCTGACCCGGGGCCACCGCCGCCGACAGGCAGATCGGGTACCAGGTCTGGAAGAACAGCCCGCCCTCGCCCTCGAACGGCAGGTCGTTGCGCAAGCGGCGACGGATCGGTTGGTCGGTCATGGTCGCTCTCCTTCACGTCAGAAGCGGGTCGAAATTTCCACTCCGTAGCGGCGCGGCGTGTTGGGCCAGCGGATGTCGGTGGCCGTGCCGATGAATTCGCGGGCGAAGAATTCCTCGGTGTAGCGGGTGTTGAAGAGGTTCTTCGCGAACGCCGTCACGCGCCAGGTATCGCCCGATTCAAGGCTGATGCGCGCGTCCACGATGTGGTGGCTCTTCTGCCGGTCGGCGTTGTCCACATGCCACACGAGATCGCCCTTGGCGTTGTAGTCGACCCGCGTCACCAGCGCGTAGCCGTTGCCGAGCTCATGGGCGTACTGCGCGCCCATGCTGTAGGACCATTCGTTGGTGAGCGGCGACTGGTTGCCGTCATAGAGGCCCGTGCCGTCGAAGTCGCGGATCTTTGCATCCATGAGGCCCGCGGCCGCAAAGAGATCGAGCCCCGGCAGCGGACGGGCCCTGACTTCCAGCTCCACGCCCTTGATGCGCGTCTTGTCGATGTTGACGATGCCCTGCGCCACCGTCGTCGCGTCCAGCAGGAACACGTGCTGGTTCTTGAAGTCGGTCCAGAACAGGGCGCCGTTCACCTGCAGGCGGTTGGCGAGCCAGCTGGTCTTGAAGCCGAACTCGTAGTTCCAGTTGGTCTCGGCGCCATAGAGAGGATTGAAGGCGGACGTGCCCTGGTTGAAGCCGCCGGAGCGGAAGCCGCGCCCGACCGTCGCATAGATCAGGGCGTCTTCCGTCGCCTTGTAGGCCAGCGAGAACTTGGGCTGCCAGGCGCTGAAGGATTCTTCCGAGGTGATGTCGAGGGTCAGCGACGTCTGCCGCCGCTTGTCGCGGTCGTAGCGGAGCGCGACGGTCGCTTCGAGCGTGTCGGTCACGTCGTAGCTCAGCTGGCCGAAGCCCGCGATCGCCTTGCCCTTGCCGTCGTCCACGGGATTGGCGATGGGCGCGTAGCTGCCGTCGAGATCGAGGAACAGCTCGGTGTCGATCAGGCGATCGGTCTCGATGTAATAGGCGCCGAACATCCAGCGGAGTCGCTGGTCGGACGCCGAGGTGACGCGGAATTCCTGGCTGATGGCTTCCACGTCCAGCGCCTGTCCGGCGGCAAGGCCCGGGGCCGCCAGCCAGTCGAGGTCCTCGAAGAAGGTCTCCTCCGTCGACGAGTAGGCGCTGATGGAGGTGAAGGTGGCGAAGCCCGCGTCATAATCGATCTTCAGCGCATATTCCTGAAGCTCCCGGTCGCCGGTGCCGAGGACGTTGGCTTCCACAGGAATGCGTGTGTTGTTGGACTGGCTATCGGGCAGCGGAATGTACCAGGACGCGCCGCCGTCGAACTTCGAGTAGGAAAGCCGCAGGTCGAAGGTCAGGTTGTCCGTCGGCAGGAAAAGGAGACGGCCGCGGACGTTCTTGTCCTCGAGGAAGTCCACGTCCTTGTCAAGCGTCACGTTGTTGATGACGCCGTCGAAGTCCTGATAGCTCCCCGCGATGCGGTAGAGGAGCTTGTCCTCCACGATGGGGCCGCTCGATCCGCCCTGGACCTTGATGTCGAAGCCGTTGGCGGCGGTGACCCGCAGGAAATGCTCGTATTCGTTGGTGGGCTGCCGGGTGATGATGTTGATGGCGCCGCCGATGGCGTTGCGGCCGTACAGGGCGCCCTGCGGGCCCTTCAGCACCTCGATGCGCTCGATGTCGTAAAGCTCCTGGGTGATCTGGTTGGGGCTTGCGATCTGCACGCCGTCGATCACCATGGCAATGGGCGGCTCGCCGTTCCGCACCTGGCCGATGCCGCGGATGTTGATGTTCACGGTGCCCTGGTTCTGGGCCTGGATCAGCGTGAGGTTCGGCACGAAGCTCACGAAGTCCTTGACCGTGGCGACGCCCGCTTCCTCGATGTTCTGGGCGGAGAAGGTGGCGATGGCGTCGGGCACGTCCTGGAGGCTTTCCGCCCGCTTGCGCGACGTGACCACGATTTCTTCAAAGCCAAATCCCTCGGCGGCGAAGGCGCCCATGGGGCAGGCGAGGACGGCGATTTCGGTGAGGGCGACGGCGGTGGTCGCCAGCAGATGTTTCGTGAAGGGCTGCATTATTTTTGCTCTCTACCTTCTTGTTCCCAAGTGTAGGCGGCCGCACGGGGGCCGGACGTTTCCTTCTAGGCCGAAGAAACGGGGGGCGACATTCGTCGAAAAGGGTGACGGGGCAGGGGGAGAGCTCCCCCGAAAGGGGGGAGATCAGCCATCCATCCGGTTGAGAAGCGCAATGGCCGACGAACGGCGATGCACGCGAAGCTTCCGGTAAAGGTTCTTGCGATGGGTCTTGACGGTGCTCTCCGACAGCTGGAGCCGGTCGGCGATCTCCTTGCTGGAAAGGCCGTCGCCCATCAGGGCGAGCACTTCCTGCTCGCGCGGGCTGAGGCGGCCCGCGACCTCGGGCGGCAGGTCCGCGCCGCGCCCGTCATCCCCGGCGTCACATTCCCCGCCGATCCGGGCGAGCAAATCCGCGGCGTCACGGCTGCCGCTGCGCGCGAGATCTTCGAGAAGCGCCGTGAAATCCGCTCCCTCGTCGCGGAAGGGCTGGATGAAGCCCTGGGGCCGGGCGATGGCCCATGCCTCTGCAAGGTGGGATGCGGCGACCTGCATTCGTCCCGCGCCCGCCGCGGCCCCGCAGGCGACGAGGAGCGCATCCAGAAGATGCCGCTTGTGGCCTGCGGCGCGGAAGCGTTCGATCGCGGACGCGAGGATCGTCGCCGCTTCATCGGGCCGTCCGCACGCGAGCGTGACGCGCGCGGCGATCACCAGCGCCGCATTGGTGGTGGGCCACAGCCAGGGCTCGCGCGCCACATCGGCGGCGACCATCTCCCGGAACCAGGGTTCGGCCACAAGGCGGAGGGCTTCCTCCGTCCGGCCCGCAAGCCACAGCACATGGATCTCGAGAATCTTCAGGTACCGCTCCGTGCGGTCGAGCCCGCGCTGCCGCGCCGCCTCCATGCCGCGGCGGAGGGTGTCGAAGGCTTCGTCCGCGCCGTCGAGATGAAAGGCGAGGAGCGATGCGGTGCGATAAGCGGAGATGTCCAGATCGAACCAGGATTCGACGGCGACGATGCGCGAGAAGCAGGGCGACATGAGCCGCCGCGCGCCCTGCAGGTCGCCGCGTTCGTACTGGATTTCGGAGAGGAACAGGGGCGCGACCGCGCCGCTCCGGCTCGCTTCCTGAAAGAGCGCGTCCATCTGGGAATGGGTTGCCAGCAGGATCTGCTCCGCCCGCTGCGCTGCGCCGAGATGGAAGAGGGCGCGCGCGATATAGCTCGCCATGTAATTGACCATGGTGGGGTTGTCGAGCCGGCCCCAGGCGGCAAGGAGCGGCTCCGCCACCTCCCGGCAGGCCTCGAAATTGCCGAGGTCGTAGTGGGCGATGGCGCTCAGGTGCCGGGCCATGGCGTCGAGCGTCGGATCGTTCTGCGGCAGGGTCGCAATGGTCTTTTCAAGCCGCCGGGCATCATCGAGGGTGATCGGGATCGCCTCATAGATGCGGAGCGCCAGATCCACCACGAGCCGTCCCACATCGATGCGGGGGTCCCAGTCCCGCCCCTGCAGCTCGCGGAAATCTCCCGTGAGGCGGCGCAGGCCCTCGAACGCGGCGCGGGCTTCCCGCACTTCGCCCTCGCGCGCCATGAGATAGATCTGGGCGAGCCGCAGCTGGGGATGGACGCGAAACACCTGCTCCGGAAGGTCGCGGAACTTGAGCAAGCTCCACAGGCGGCCGCGCAGAACCTGATGCCAGCCGCCTGCCTGCTCGAGAAGTGCCGCCGCCTTCAGCGCATCGCCCGCCGCCGCGGCGTGGCGCGCGGCCTCGAGATAATGCTGCTGGCCCGCATACCAGTCCGCCGCCTTGCCATGGAGGCGGCGGGCCTCCTCCATGGACGTCCGCTCCAGCCGGTCGCGCAGGAATTCACGGAACAGCTGATGAAAGCGGAACCGGGAGCGGCGTTCATCGAGCGGCGCGACCGGCAGACCCTGTTCCTCCAGCTGCTCCAGGAGGGCGAGGGCGTCCGTCCGGCCGCTGAGGGACAAGGCGAGATCCGCATCGATGTCGTTCACCACCGAGACGGCAAGCAGGAACGCCTTTATGTCCTCCCCAAGGCCGAGGAACACCTGCTCGGCGAGGTAGGCGGCAAGATCCCGGGTGCGGCCCGAAAAGCTGTCGAGGGTGAGGAGGGACATGTCCCGGTTGCGGTCGCGCCAGAGGCTTGCGAGCTGGATCGCAACCGGCCAGCCCTGGGTCCGGGCCGCCAGCATCCGTGCCTCGATTGGCGAGATCCCGCCCATGTAGGTCGCGATCTCCTCCTCCGTGAAGGCGAGCTCCGCCCTGGCGAGGACCGCGGCCGTGCCCGCCGCCCGCAGATGCTCGAAGCGGAAGCCCGGCCGCCCGCGCCCGGCGACCACGAGGGTCAAGGCCTCGGGCTGATGGGCGAGGATGAGGTCGATCACCTGATCCGCCCCCGATCCCGCGACGCGGTGATAGTCGTCGAGGATCACGGTGACGGGGGTCGCCAGTTCCTCGACGGCGGCAAGCAGAAAGGTGAGGCCGGCCTTGAAATGGATGTCCTGGAAGCCCGTCCGCGCCGCTTCCTCGAGCCGCGGCAGGCTGATGCCGTTCCGGGCGAGGGTGATGACGAGGGAGGAAAGGAACCGGTCCGCCGACTGGTCGTCGTCGTCAAGCGTCAGCCAGCAGACCTTGCCGGGCTCGGCCGAAAGCTTGCGGAAAAGCTGGGTCAGAAAGGTGGACTTGCCGTAGCCCGCCGGGGCGTCGACGAGCAGAAGGCGTGGCCGCCCGCGCGCCGCAAGCTCCATGAGGCGCGGCCGCTCGAATACCTTGTGCGGGACCTGGGGCGGCAGGGTCTTGGCGCGCAACAGCCAGCGGCCGTCCTGCCAGTCCCGGTTGTCTACCATCTCGCCATCCCACGTCAGCCAGCGCGCGCCGCTAACGCTACGCAGGCCGGGCGGCGCGCGCAAGTCTTTCGCGGCGCGCCGCCCTCAATGATGATGACGGTTGCTTCCGGTCAGGCGCCCATGAAGCGGGCGAGGCTTGCGACGAGCGCCCGGTTCTCGTCCTCCCGCCCCACGGTGATCCGCAGGTGGTGGCGCAGGCCGTAGCCCGCCACGGGCCGCACGATGATGCCGTCCTGGCGCAGATGGGCGTCCGCGGCCCTGGCCTGTTCTTCGTCCCGGAAATGGGCGAGCAGGAAATTGCCGAGGCTCGGGGAGGTCGCAATGCCGATGGCATCGAGCTCCGCCGCAAGCCACGGCCGCCAGCGGGCGTTGTGGGCGCGGGCGGCTTCCACATGGTCGCGGTCGGCGAGCGCCGCGCGGGCAGCGACCTGGCTCAGGGCGGTCACGTTGAAGGTGCAGCGGATGCGGTTCAGGACGTCGATCACACTCTTCGGGCAATAGCTCCACCCCACGCGCAGGGCGGCAAGGCCGTAGATCTTGGAAAAGGTGCGCAGCACCACGACGTTCCCGGCGCTGCGGGCCAGATCGAGGGCGGATTCATAATCCGTGGCGTCGGCGAATTCCGCATAGGCCTCGTCCACCACCAGAAGCACCCGGGGCGGCAGCGCCGCATGAAGGGCGCGCAAGGACTCGCCCGAGATATGGGTGCCCGTGGGGTTGTTGGGATTGGCGAGGAACAGCACCCGCGTGCGCGCCGTCACCGCGCCGAGAAGGGCGGCGGGGTCGGTGGTGTAATCCCGCTCCGGCGCCACGACCACCGCAGCGCCCGCGGCCCGCGCCGCGATGGGATAGGCGATGAAGCCGTACTGGCTGTAGAGCACCTCGTCCCCCGGCCCGGCATAGGCGCGGGCCAGCATGTGGATCATCTCTTCCGAGCCGTTGCTGCAGAGAATCCGCTCGGCTTCCAGCCCGTGGGCCTCGGCGAGCGCCGCGCGAAGCTCCGCCGCGGTGCTGTCGGGATAAAGATGCAGGCTGTCCGTCGCACCCGCGATGGTGTCCCGCACCTTCGGGCTCGGCCCGAGGGCGGATTCGTTGGAGGCGAGCTTGATGACCCGCGCATGGCCCGCGATCTTCGATTCACCCGGCTGATAGGGCGCGATGTCGAGAATTCCCGCGCGGGGGAAGGGAGCATTCATGACCACAACCTCATCTGTTCTTGGGGCGGATCCGACGCCCGTAATCAAACACGCATATAGTATCCGGGGCGGGCCAAGGCTTCACGTTCCTTGTCACCCACCCCGCATAAAAAGCAAGAACCGTTCGGCTGTTCGCGGAAATGCCGAAACTTATTGCCCGGGCCCTACGTAGCGGACGATCTTTTGGTCGATCTTTCCGAAGATGGACCGGCCGTCGGCGTCCAGCATCTCGATGGTCACGCGATCGCCGAACCTGAGGAAGGGCGTCTTCGGCTTGCCTTCATTGATGGTTTCAATGGTGCGCACTTCCGCGAGGCAGGACGAGCCCACGCTGGGATCGCGGTTCGAGACCGTGCCCGAGCCGATGATGGCGCCCGCGCCGAGCGGGCGGGTTTTCGCCGCATGGGCCACGAGCCGGGCGAGGGAGAAGTTCATGTCCACCCCCGCATTGGGCGCGCCGAGCCGCTTGCCGTTGATGTGGGAGACGAGCGGGAGATGCACCTTGCCGTCGCGCCAGGCATCGCCGAGCTCGTCCGGAGTGACAGCGACAGGCGAGAAGCTGCTCGACGGCTTCGCCTGGAAGAAGCCGAAGCCCTTGGCAAGCTCCGCCGGGATCAGGTTGCGGAGCGACACGTCGTTCACCAGCATGATGAGCTTGATATGGCCGAGCGCCGCTTCAGGCGTGACGCCCATGGGCACGTCGTCCACGATCACCGCCACCTCGGCCTCGAGGTCGATGCCCCAGTCCTCGCTCGCAAGCGGCACGTCGTCGCGCGGCCCGATGAAGCTGTCGGAGCCGCCCTGGTACATGAGCGGATCCTCAAGGAAGCTCGGCGGCATCTCCGCGCCGCGCGCCTTGCGCACCAGCTCCACATGCCAGAGATATGCGCTGCCATCGGCCCACTGGTAGGCGCGGGGGAGCGGCGCGGCGCAGGCCGCTTCATCGAACGGGAAGGAGTCCCGCTTGCCTGCTTCGAGATCGGCGGCCGCCTGTTCGAGACGCGGCGCGACATTGGCCCAGTCGTCGAGCGCCGCCTGCAATGTGGGCGCGATCTCGGCCACGAGGCTCGCGCGGGTGAGGTCCTTGGAGACGACCACAAGGCGGCCGTCGCGTCCGCCCTTCAGGGATGCCAGTTTCATGTCTTACCCGTTTTTCTCTCTGTTATGGTTGGGGAAGGCGGCGCAGCGTCACGCCGCCTTCCAGGAATTCACGTAATCCTTCCATTCGATCGCTTCAGCCTCCGGCCCCACTTCCAGGGCGTCGCGGGTGTCGATCATCACCGCCACCTCATCCGTCTCCTTGCGGGCGAAGGTCTGGCCCTTGGCGAAGGCCTTGGGATGGGGGCCGTGGGTGAAGCCGCAGGGATGGAAGGTGGTCATGCCGGGATGGATGTTGTCGCGGCTGAAGAACTCGCCCCGGTGGTAGAAGATGAATTCGTCATAGTCGTCGTTATTGTGATAGAACGGCACCTTGAGCGCGCCGGGATCGGATTCGATCGGGCGCGGGCAGAAGGTGCAGACGACGAAGCCGTTGCTGACGAAGGTCGTGTGCGCCGAGGGCGGCAGGTGATAGCGATGGCTCATCACCGGGCGGATGTCCCGCCGGTTGACCCGCACGGGCGCAAGATCGCCCTTCCAGCCCACCGCATCCAGCGGGTTGAAGGGGTATTCGACGGTCGACAGCTGATCCCGCCGCTTGATGACCACGCGGGTCGGCGTCGACCCCTGCTGGGCGCGGAAGGCCTCGTCCATCACGGGGGTGTCGAGGATCGCCGGGTCGAAGATGGCGTGCGGCCCGAGCATGCCCTTGTCGGGCAGCATGTAGCTGCCGTTGACCGCCTCGACCATCAGAAGGTCGGTGGTCTCCTGCGGCTCCAGCCGCCACATGGTGCCGCGCGGCAGCACGATATAGTCGCCGTCGCGATAGGCGAGGTGACCGAAATCGCAATAGAGATCGCCCGACCCGTTATGGACGAACAGAAGCTGGTCGCCGTCGCTGTTGCGCACCAGGTCCTGCATCTTCTCCCGGCATTGCCAGAAGGCGATCTTGCACTTGGCGTTGTGCAGCAGGATCTTGGCGTCCCACGGACTGGTGCCGTGATGGTTCCAGCGGGTGGTATCGAAGGCCCGCGGCTGCAGCGGGCCGGTGAAGCTGGTCCAGGCGGTCGGCGGGTTCCTGTGATAGAAATGGGTGGCCGGGCCGAAGAAGCCTTCCTTGCCCATTTCCCGCTCGTAAGTGCCTTCCGGGAAGTCCGCATGGGCCTGGCGGCTCGCCTGGCCTTCGATCTTGGGGAAGCTGATCCAGTTTTTCGACATGGCGCTTATCCTTCTGCCTTGACGACCCCACGACGCACCTGGTCGCGTTCGATGGATTCAAAGAGGGCGCGGAAATTGCCTTCGCCGAAGCCCTCGTCGCGCCGGCGCTCGATGATCTCGAAGAAGATGGGGCCGATCATGGTTTCGGTGAAGATCTGCAGGAGAAGACGCGGGTCGTCCTCGGCGGTGGAGCCGTCAATCAGGATGCCCCGCTTCCGCAGCTCCGCCACGGGCAGGCCGTGGCCGGGCAGGCGCTCGTCCAGCATCTCGTAATAGGTGTCGGGCGGCGGCGCCATGAAGGGCGTGCCCGCAGCTTTCAATGCGTCCCAGGTCCTGATGATGTCGTCGGTGGCGAGGGCGATATGCTGGATCCCCTCGCCATTGTAGCGCATGAGGAATTCCTCGATCTGGCCCGTGCTGCTGGACGCCTCCTCGTTGAGCGGGATGCGGATCTTGCCGTCGGGCGCGGTCATGGCGCGGGAGGTGAGGCCCGTATATTCGCCCTTGATGTCGAAATAGCGGATCTCACGGAAATTGAAGAGCTTCTCGTAATACTGCGCCCAGTAGTTCATGCGGCCGCGATAGACGTTGTGGGTCAGATGGTCGATGACCGTGAGGCCGCAGCCCTCGGGATGGCGCTCGACGCCGTCGATCCATTCGAAGTCGATGTCGTAGATGCTGCTGCCGTCCCCATAGCGGTCGATGAGATAGAGGAGCGCGCCGCCGATCCCCTTGATGGCGGGAAGCTTCAGCTCCATGGGGCCCGTCGGCACGTCCACGGGCTGCGCGCCAAGGGCGAGCGCCCGGCGATAGGCGCGGTGCGAATCGCGCACGCGGAAGGCCATGCCGCAGGCGCTCGGCCCATGCTCCTCGGCGAAATAGTAGGCCGGGCTCTTGGGCTCGCTGTTGATGATGAAATTGATGTCGCCCTGACGATAGAGCGAGACGTCCTTGGAGCGATGGCGGGCGACCTCCACGAAGCCGAGCGCCGTGAAGACCCGTGCGAGCTGGCTCGGGTCCGGCGCCGCGAATTCCACGAATTCGAAGCCGTCGAGCCCCATCGGGTTGTAGGACAGGTCGGTGGATTCGGCGGTTGCAGACATGACTTCCTCTCTCCGCAAATTTTCGGCCGCGAAATCCCAGGCTTCCGCGGACTCTCTTGCCGTGATATTAGTTTCATAAGAAACTATTGGCAAGAGCTCTCTCGCGCGTTGCGATTTTTGCGCGGCGTCTTTAAGTCCTGAGTTCATATATGGGCGGTCGGCAGCCCGTCAGGAGGGGAAAAGGTGGCAAAGGAACGCGAAATCCTCATTCTCGAAGAATTCCTGCCCTATCGCCTGTCGGTGCTGTCCAACATGGTGTCGTCCGCCATCGCCGCCACCTACAGCGAGCGTTTCGGCCTTTCGATCCCGGCCTGGCGGGTGATGTCGATCCTCGGGCGGTTTCCCGGCCTTTCTGCTGCGGAAGTGGCGGAGCGCACGGCCATGGACAAGGTGGCGGTGAGCCGCGCCGTCTCGCAGCTCCTCCGCGACGGGCGGGTGGAGCGGACCTTCGCCGACGAAGATCGCCGCCGCTCCGTCCTCCGCCTGTCACCCAGGGGATACGAGGTTTATGACCAGGTGGTGCCCTTGGCCCTCGAATACGAGCATCGCTTCCTAGACGGCATCGATCCCGCCGACCGCGCGGCCCTCAAGCGGCTCATGGATCTCCTGATGGAGCGGGCGACGATGCTGGCGGAACGCTGATCTATCTTGAGTAGCTGGGTTGGCAATACTAAACTCGCCTAAAAGGAAGCGAAGGGCGGGTCCATGGCCATCAAATACGCGGTCGCACCGGGAACGGTCCTGATCTGCGATTACCGGCAGTTCAAGCCTCCCGAGATGACAAAGGAAAGACCCGCCATCGTCGTTTCACCACGGCTTCCGCACCGCGATGGCTTGTGTGCCGTTGTGCCGCTGAGTCAATCACCTAACAACCGACCCGCAGCGTGGGATGTGCGGGTCGAACTGAGCGAACCCACTCCTCCCCCATATCCCGGGAAGGTCTTTTGGGCCAAATGTGACATGTTGTTCACTGCGGGCTTCCACAGGTTGCGGTTTTTCAAGGGAGAGCGCGACCAGTATGGAAAGCGCAAATATGTGGTGCCAAAAGTGGACGACGAGACGCTTTTCCGGATCCGGAAAGGCGTCATGGCGGCGATAGGAGGCCTTGACTTCAAGGGATAAGATTATATCTTTCTGATGATTGCGCGCGGGTGACCGTTGCGCCTTAAGCCCACGAAAGTGGCCAACCCGCCAATGCGATTGCAAGCCTGGCCGGGTTGCAAAATAAAAAACCTCGCCCTCGCGGCGAGGTTTTTTTTGACTCAGCTCTCGGGCGCGGCCTTCTCGCGCATGGCCGCCGTCGCCCAATCCACCGTCTTGCGCAGGGCCTCCTGGGTCGCGCGGTTGAAGGCGTCGGCGATGGCCGGCATGCGGTCGGCGGCGGCGCGCACCTCCGCCGTGATGCGTTCGCTCGCCGCAAGGCGCATGGGCCCGCGGGCGAAAAGCTTGAGGTCGAACGTGACGCGAACCTTGGGCGCCGTGCCCTCGCCATTGTCATAGATCGCCTGGAAATCCACCATGCGGCTTTGCAGGCGATAGTCGGGAGCGGTGGGCATGTTCTCGGTCCCGACGTCCGTCACCCGGCCGCGGAAGGCGTCGATCATCAGGCCCTGGATCATCTGCGGTGCGCGGTCGGTCCAGCGGGCGCCCTTGAAATAGCGGAATTCGAGCGGCGAGGGGGTGAGCGCGATGCGCCGCCCGTCGAGGGCGTCGGATGTTGCGGGCTCCTCCACCATGAGACTCGCATCGAGCCGCTCGCCCGCGATCCCGTCGGGCGGCAGCAGGGTGAAGCGGGCGGGCGCGTCGCCCTCAGGCACGCCGATCAGGGGGCCGCAGGCGGCAAGGGCGAGGGCAAGCCCGGCGGCGAGTGCAGCTTTGCTCAAGATCCGGTTCATCGCGGCTCATACTCCGGTTGACGGCCCTGACGGAAGAATTCGGCGGGATCGCGCTCGAGACGCTCGGCGATGCGGGCGAGGGAGGCCGCAAGCCGCCGCGCCTCGGCGATGAAGCGGGCGGCCTCGGGCAGGCTGTTGTTGGTGAATGCGGTGACCGGCGCGCGGCTGTCGACGACCGTCTGCTCGAGCTCCGCCGCCATGCGCTCGAGGGATGCGGCCGTGCTCGCAAGATCGCTCATGATCGGCTGCACGTCCGTGGTGATGGTCTGGTCGAGCGTCTGGGCGAGGGCCGCATACTGCTTCGCCGCCGCGGCCATCTCAGCCGCCATGGCGTTGAAATTGACGATCGCCTGCTGCAGTTCCTCGGTCTGGGCCGCGACGCCGCCCGTCACCGTCTCGACGTTGGTCAGGATATTGGCGACCCGCTGCTGGTTTTCTTCCCCCAGCAGGCGGTGGAGACGGCTCAAGGTATAGGACGCGTCGCCGATGAGGGACGGGATGTCCGTGAACAGCTCCTGCAGGGGCGACGGGCGCGACGCGATCACCGGCCGCTCCTCGCCGGGTTTCCGCGTGAGCGGCTTGCTGGTGGAGGACCCGCCCTCGATCAGCACGTAGGACAGGCCCGTGAAGCCCTGGGAGTCGAGGGTTGCGACCGAATCCTCGCGGATCGGCGTGCCCTCGCGCACGGCGATCGTGACCCGCACCCGGTCGGGATGTTCGGGGTCGATGACGAGTTCCCGCACCTGGCCCACGTCGATCCCCTTGTAGCGCACGGGACTGCCCGTGCTGAGGCCGACCACCGAGCGCTCGAACAGGATGTCGTATTCGACGCGGCCCCCTTCCTTGTCCAGGCCCACAAGCCAGACCACGAAGGCGAACAGGGCGACCACCATGAGAAGCACGAGGCTTCCGATCATGACGTAACTGGCTCGCGTTTCCATCAGGCTTCAGCGCTCCGCAATTTCGTGGTCATTGGCCGATCCCCGCCGCCCGCGCCCGCGGTCCGTGGAAATATTCCCGGATCCAGGGATGATCGAAATCGAGCATTTCCTTCATGGTCCCGGTGACGATAACACGTTTTTCCGCAAGCGCCGCTATGCGGTCGCAGACGGTGGCGAGGGTATCGAGGTCGTGGGTGACGAGGAATACCGTGAGCCCCAGGGCGTCCCGCAGGCGCTTGATGAGGCGGTCGAAGGCCGCGGCGCCGATGGGGTCGAGCCCGGCGGTGGGCTCGTCCAGAAACAGGATCTCGGGGTCGAGCGCCAGCGCCCGGGCGAGCGCGGCCCGCTTGCGCATGCCGCCCGAAAGTTCCGACGGATACTTGTCCCCCGCCTCGGGGCCAAGGCCGACCATGCTGATCTTGTAGGCGGCGATCTCGTCCATGAGCTGCTGGGACAGCTTCAGATGCTCGCGGAGCGGCGCCTGCACGTTCTCGGCGACGGTCAATGACGAGAACAGCGCCCCGTGCTGGAACAGCACGCCCCAGCGGGTGGCGAAGCGGATGAAATCGGCGCTTTCCATCTCCCGCACGTTCTGCCCCAGCACATGGACCTCGCCCGCCGCGGGCTCCACGAGGCCGATGATGGTCCGCAGCAGCACCGACTTGCCGGTGCCGGAGCCGCCGACGATGCCGATGATCTCGCCCCGCCGCACGTCGAGGTCCAGATTGTCGTGAACCACGTGGCTGCCGAACTGGGTGCGGAGGCCCCGCACCTCGATCACGTTGTCCTGCGTCTTCTGCGCCATGGTCACACCCCGATCGCGGAGAAGAAGACGGCAAAGGCCGCATCCAGCACGATCACGAGGAAGATGGACTTGACCACCGAGCTCGTGGTGTTGCGCCCGACGCTTTCGGCCCCGCCGCGCACCGCCAGCCCCTCGCGGCAGCCGACGACGGCGATCACCGCGGCGAAGAACGGCGCCTTGACCATGCCGACGAGGAAGGTCTCGAACTCGACCGCATCCCGCAGGCGTTCGAGGAACATGGGCGGCGGGATGTCGAGGGCGAGCCAGCAGAAGATGCCGCCGCCCAACAGCGCGACGAGATCCGCATAGAAGGTGAGAAGCGGCATCAGCAGGACGATCGCGAAAAGCCGCGGCAGCACCAGCGCCTCGATGGGATCGATCCCGAGGGTGCGCATGGCGTCCACCTCCTCGTTCAGCATCATGGTGCCGATCTGGGCGGTGAAGGCGCTGCCCGAGCGGCCGGCCACCATGATGGCGGTGATGAGGATCGCGATCTCGCGCAGGATGGAGACGCCGAGCAGATTGACCACGAACAGCTCCGCCCCGAACTGGCGCAGCTGGAATTCCCCCTGCTGGGCGATGACGATGCCGATGAGAAAGGCCATGAGCCCGACGATGGGCATGGCCTTGGCGCCCACTTCCTCCATGTGGAAGAACAGGGACGTCCAGCGCATGAGCCGCGGCCGGCGCAGGACCCGTCCGGCGGAGGCGATGGTCAGGCCGAGGAAGCCGAGAAGGGTATAGGCGGCGCGGCCCACCTCGACGGTGCGCTGCCCGATGAATTCGAGAAGGCGGATGGGCTGGGGCGGCGCGGGCGGCGTGATGGGGCAGGGCGCGTCGTTGGCCGCGACCTCGTCGAGAAGGCTCTGCTGCGCCGGATTGGCGCCGGTGATCTCCACCGTCCGGCCGTCATGGGTGAGATCGCGCCTCGTGCGGTAGAGGAGCCAGGCCCCCGCCGTATCGAGCGATTGCAGGTCGTCGAGGACGATGTCGATGGCTTTCGCGTCGCGCAGCCGGTCCGCCAGCAGGGCCTCGATGGTTGCCGCCTCGCGCACGGTCCAATGGCCGCGGGCGCGGGCGACCAGCTTGCCGCCGCGCTCTTCCAGCTCCAGCTCTGCCTGCGTTTCCGCCCCCACCCTGAATTCTTCCACCCAACCTGTTGCGACCCCGCCGACGATAGCGGATGCACCCCGTGTCCGTCCACGCGGATTTCCCCGCGCCTCCCGGCACTTGTCTCCGCCAGGGGGAGGCGTTAACAGTGACGGTAAGGTTCAACGCGACCGCGGTTCCGGCAGTTGCGGTCCCACCACGGGAGAAGACGTCTCATGTCCAGTCCGGTGACTTATCGCGAAGCGGGCAGGATCGCCATCATCACCGCCGACAATCCGCCGGTGAACGCCCTTGGGCATGCGGTGCGGCAGGGGCTGGTGGACGGCCTGCGGCAGGCGGAGGAAAGCGCAAACGTTGCGGCCGCCATCATCATCTGCGCCGGGCGCACCTTCTTCGCCGGGGCCGACATCCGCGAATTCGGCAAGCCGCCGGTCTCCCCCGTGCTGCGCGAAGTGCACGAGGCCATGACCCGCTTCCCCAAGCTCCTGGTGGCGGCGATCCACGGCACGGCGCTCGGCGGCGGGTTCGAGACGGCGCTCGCCTGCCATTACCGCATCGCTGTGGAGAGCGCGCAGGTAGGGCTGCCCGAGGTCAATCTCGGCATCCTTCCCGGCGCCGGGGGCACCCAGCGCCTGCCGCGGCTCATTGGCGTCGAGAAGGCGCTCGACATGATCGTCTCGGGCAAGCCCATCGGGGCGAAGGAAGCCCATCGCCTCGGCGCGATCGACGAGATCGCGGCGGGCGATCTCGAACAGGCGGCGATCGCGTATGCGGAGCGGCTGCTTGATGAAGGCGCGCCCCTCCGCCGGGTGAGCGAGCTGTCGATCGATGCGGCCGCCGTGCCCGCCGGCTTCTTCGATGCGGCCCGCAGCCGCCTTGCCAAGGAAAGGCGCGGCTTCCTCGCCCCGCAGAAATGCGTCGATGCGGTGGAGGCGGCGGTGACCCTGCCCTTCGCCGAAGGCATGGTCAGGGAGCGCGCCCTGTTCGACGAGCTCGTGGGCTCGACCCAGGCCAGGGCCCAGCGCTACGCCTTCTTCGCCGAGCGCGAGGTGGCCCAGGTCCCGGGCATCGACAAGTCGGTCAAGGCGCGGGACATCGTGAAGGTGGGAGTGATCGGCGCCGGCACCATGGGCGGCGGCATCGCCATGAACTTCCTCAATGCGGGGATCCCCGTTCACCTCGTCGAGGTGAAGCAGGACGCCCTCGACCGCGGCATCGACACCATCCGCCGCAACTACGAGGCTAGCGCCGCCAAGGGCCGCATGTCTGAGCAAGCGGTCGAACAGCGCATGGGGCTCCTCACCGGCGGACTCGAGATCGCCGATCTCAGGGACGCCGATCTCGTGATCGAGGCCGTGTTCGAGAAGATGGACCTGAAGCGCGAGGTCTTCGCGAAGCTCGACGCGGTGGCGAAGCCGGGCGCCATTCTTGCCACCAACACCTCGACGCTGGATGTGGACGAGATCGCCCGGGCGACGTCCCGGCCAGAGGACGTGATCGGCCTCCATTTCTTCTCTCCCGCCAACGTCATGCGGCTGCTCGAGATCGTGCGCGGTGCCGCGACCGCGCCGGAGGTTCTGGCGACCGCCCTGCAGCTTGCGCGGAAGATCAGGAAGGTCGGCGTCGTCTCCGGCGTCTGCTTCGGCTTCATCGGCAACCGCATGCTCGACGCCTACGGGCGCGAGGCCGAGCTGATGCTGCTCGAAGGGGCGACGCCCGCGGAAGTGGACAAGGCGCTCTACGACTTCGGCATGGCCATGGGTCCCTTCGCCATGTACGACCTTGCGGGCGTCGACGTCGCATACCTCGTGCGCGAGTCCCATCGCGACAAGCTGCCCCGGAATCCCGGTTACTACGCGGTCGGCGACCGGCTTGCCCGCATGGGCCGCTTCGGCCAGAAGACGGGAGCGGGGTTCTATCGCTACGAGGCGGGAAGCCGCACGCCCATCGAGGATCCGGCGGTTCTCGACATCATCCGCGAGGAAGCGGCCCGCGCCGGCATCGCCCCGCGCGAACTCGACGCGGACGAGATCGTCAGCCGCTGCATCCTTGCCCTCGTCAACGAGGGGGCGCGGATTCTGGAGGAAGGGATCGCCCTTCGCCCCGGCGATATCGATCAGGTATGGATCCACGGCTACGGCTTCCCCGTTTATCGCGGCGGGCCCATGTTCCATGCCGATGTCCTCGGTCTCGGGGAGGTCGCCGCGACAATCGCTGGCTACCGGAGCCGCTACGGCGCGGAATACTGGCCCGAAGCGCCGCTTCTCGAACGCCTTGCCGCAGCGGGCAAGGGCTTCGCGCAATGGAAGGATGTGGCTCCATGACGGAATCCGCGGCGGCGGGCGATCTCGTCTCCTGGTTCGAGGCGCATGCGGCCGAGGAGGTGAGCGACTGGTTCGCCGTCACCCAGGACGTGATCGACGCCTTCGCCGCCCTCACCGGCGACCATCAATGGATCCATGTGGATCCCGACCGGGCGGCGGTTGAATCGCCCTTCGGCGGCACCGTCGCCCACGGTTTCCTCGTCATGTCCCTCGTCACCCGCCTGTTCGACGGCCTGCCACCGGGCGTGCCCGCAACCCGCGCGATCAACTACGGGGTCGACCGCCTGCGCTTCGCGGCGCCGGTCCGCGCCGGGGTCAGGATCCGCGGCCGCCGCCGGATCCGCGCGGTCACCCGGCTGCCCGCGAACGGAGCCAAGGTGGTCACCGCCTTCACCATCGAGGCCGAGGGCGAGACGAAGCCCGCCTGCGTCTTCGACAGCATCGTCCTGTTCTTTCCCTGATTTTGCCCCGGCTTCGGAGCCGGTTCACGCCTTGACGGAGGGCGCAATGCCCCCCGGACCGCTGCAACTTGCGCGCGGCGGACCACCGGATCCCGTGCAAACTATCATTCCTGACATTGACAGAAACCCCGCGCCCCTCCTAAAGGATGAACAAGCGTTTCAAACTCTTGTTCATATCTCAGGGAGTGTTCCATGTATTTCGAGCTCAGACCCGAGGTGGAGGAGCTCCGCCGTGAACTGCTCGCGTTCATGGACGAGTACATCTACCCCAACGAAAAGCGGAAGGAGGAGGAGCACGCCGCCCTTCCCGACCGCTGGGACACGCCGCAGCTCATCGAGGATCTGAAGGAAAAGGCGCGCGCCCGGGGCCTGTGGAACCTGTTCCTGCCCGAAAGCGAATACGGCGCTGGGCTCACCAACGTGGAATATGCCCATCTCTGCGAGATCATGGGCCGGGTCTATTGGGCACCCGAGGTCTTCAACTGCAACGCGCCCGATACCGGCAACATGGAAACCCTTCTCCGCTACGGCAACGAGGCGCAGAAGCAGGAATGGCTGATCCCGCTCCTCGAGGGCAGGATCCGCTCGGCCTTCGCCATGACGGAGCCCGATGTGGCCTCGTCGGACGCCACCAACATCCGCTGCGAGATCCGCCGCGAGGGCGACCATTACGTCATCAACGGCCGTAAATGGTGGACCACC
>CAZDSS010000036.1:7631-23334 GCA_964508185.1 uncultured Sphingomonadales bacterium | reverse complement strand
GAAGGGCTTACGGCCGACGACGTCAAGGCCTATATCCGCTACATCGCCGACCGGCGTCTGACCCAGCTGGGGCTTGAGCCCGCATACGGCACCACGGGCAATCCGCTGCCCTGGATGGACGAGATGCTGAACGCGGTGGAGCACACCAACTTCTTCGAAAACCGCGCGACGGAATATTCCAAGGCGGCGACCCGGGGAACCTGGGAAGAGGCGTTTGACTAAAGAACAGGGTCCGCTATTCTCCGGGCCGCGCCGCAGCACCATGGTGCTGCGGCGTCATGCTGCGCCGGGCGTCCGGCAGTGTCGAAAAGAGTGTGAGCGATGACCAACAACGCGCCTTTCTGTCCCCCGGCCGAATGGGCCCGCCATGACGCCGTCTGGTCCGCCTGGCCGAGCCACGAGGATCTCTGGCTCGAGGATCTGGAGCCCGCGCGCCGCGAGGTGGCGGCGCTGTTCCGGGCGATCGCGGACGTGGACCCCGCGACGGGCGAGCGGCGCGGCGAGCGGCTGCGCATCCTCGTCCACGGCGACGAGGCGCGGAAATCGGCGGAAGAAGCGCTTGCCGGGCTTGACGCCGACATCTTCGACAGCCCCTTCGGCGACATCTGGCTGCGCGATACGGGTCCGATCTTCACGCCGTCAAAGGATGGCCTCGCCGCCATCGGCTTCCGTTTCAACGGCTGGGGCGGCAAATACGAGCTTGAGGGGGATGACACGGTCGCGGACCGCGTCGCGGCGCGCGCGGGCGTTCCCTTCCGCCGCCATGACTGGGTTCTCGAAGGCGGCGCCATCGACGGCGACGGCACGGGCGCCATCATCACCACCCGCCAGTGCCTCTTGAACCCCAACCGCAATCCCCATCTGGACCAGGCGGCGACCGAGCAGCGCCTGCGCGAGGCCCTGGGCATCACCCGGGTCGTGTGGCTCGGCGACGGGCTCGCCAACGACCATACGGATGGGCATGTGGACAATCTCGCCCGCTTTGTTGGCGTCAATCGCGTGATCACCATGGAAGCGCGGGATGCGAACGATCCGAACCGCGACGTCTATATGGAGACCCGCCGCATTCTGGAAGCCGCTGGCATCGAGGTGGTGGTGGTGCCGTCCCCGGGTCGCGTCGAGAACGAGGATGGCGACGTGGTGCCTGCGAGCTACATGAATTTCTATATTGCCAATTCGACGGTTGTCATTCCCGTCTACGGCACCAGATATGACGACGAGGCGGTGGCCGGGATCGCAGCCCTGTTCCCGGGCCGCCGCGCCGTGCCGCTGCGTTCGGATCATATCCTGACGGGCGGCGGCTCGTTCCATTGCATTACCCAGCAGCAGCCCTCCTGGCCGCTTTCGGAGAAGTGACATGCGTGAAGTGACGGTCGCAGCCCTGCAGCTGAGCTTTACCGACGACATGGCGACCGACATCGCCCGCGTGGAAGCCCTCGTGCGCGCGGCGGCGGGGAAGGGCGCCCAGATCATCCTGCCCCCGGAGCTGTTCCAGGGCTACTATTTCTGCCGTCACGAGCATGAAAGCTTCTTTGCCCGCGCCTATCCTGCGGCGGAGCATCCGGCGGTCATCGCCATGCAAAAACTTGCGAAGGAGCTTGATGTCGTCATTCCCACCTCGATCTTCGAGCGGGACGGGCAGCACTACTACAACAGCCTGGTGATGCTGGATGCCGGGGGCGAGACCCTTGGAATCTACCGCAAGAGCCATATTCCGGACGGCCCGGGCTATGAGGAGAAGTACTATTTCCGCCCCGGCAATACGGGCTTCAAGGTGTGGAACACCCGCTTCGGGCGCGTGGGCGTGGGCATCTGCTGGGACCAGTGGTTCCCGGAAGCCGCCCGCGCCATGATGCTGATGGGGGCGGAGATCCTGTTCTATCCGACCGCCATCGGGTCGGAGCCCGAGGAGCCGGAACTGGACACCCGCCGCATGTGGCAGCGCGCCATGCAGGGCCATGCCATCTCCAACATCGTGCCCGTGGTGGCGGCGAACCGCGTCGGCGTCGAGGAAGGTCAGGAATTCTACGGCCATTCCTTCATCACCAACCATTTCGGCGAGATCATCGCCGAACTGCAGCCGGGTGAGGAAGGGGTGCTGGTGGAAAAGCTCGATCTCGCCCGCGCCGCCGAGAAGCGCGCGGCCTTCGGCTTCTTCCGCGACCGTCGGCCGGAGCTATACGAACGCCTCGCCCGCGACGAATAGGGCGTCAGCCGAAGCGGTAGCCTGAAACCATGGCGCCCAGCACCCGGTCGGAATAGACGATCCGGCCGGGATCCTCTCCGGCCGCGCCCGCGGCGACCATGAGCGGGATCAGATGTTCCTCGGTGGGGTGGGAAAGCCGCGCGGCCGGGGCCTTGTCCCAGGCCGCAAGTCGCGCATTGCGCTCCGCGGGCGGGGCCGTCACCGCTTCCCCGAGCCAGCGGTCGAACAGGTCCGATTCTTCCACGATCCCTTCCCCATGGCGGCGATAGCGCCGGAGATTGTGATAGCTCATGCCGCTGCCCACGATCAGCACCCCTTCATCCCGCAAGGTGGAGAGGGCCTGACCCGCGCGGATATGGGCTTGCGGGTCGAGCCCCGCCTTGAGCGACATCTGGACCACGGGTATCCGCGCATCGGGGAAAGCCACTTTCAGCGGAATGAACACCCCGTGGTCATACCCCCGTGCGTCATCGAGCCGCGCCGGAACGCCCGCATCGCCCAGCAGCCGGGCGGCGCGCGCCGCCAGATCCGGCGCGCCGGGGGCGTCATAGGTCAGTTCATAGGTGTGGGGCGGAAAGCCGTAATAGTCGTATATGAGCGGCGGCTTCGGATGGCTGCCGAAGGTGAAATCCGCTTCCTCCCAATGACCCGACGCCACCAGGATCGCTTTCGGCGTCGCGGGCAGGTCATGGGGCAGGGCGGCGAGGAAGGCTTCCATGCTGTCCCACATGTCCGGCGGGTCCCAGTCCATGAAGAAGCAGGGGCCGCCGCCATGGGGAATGAAATAGGTGGGAAGCCGTGCGGCCATGACCCGCCCCGGCCTTCAGATATGGCAGGTGGCGAGGCCGCGCTTCTCGAGATAGCGCTGATGGTAGTCCTCCGCCGGCCAGAAGGTGGCGGCGGGCACGATCTGGGTCACGATGGGGCGGGGGAAGCGCTTCGCCTCTTCCTGACGGCGCTTGGATTCCTCGGCCGTCCGGCGCTGCTCCTCCGAATGATAGAAGATGGCGGAGCGGTACTGCGTCCCCACGTCCGGCCCCTGGCGGTTGAGCTGGGTCGGGTCGTGATTGGCCCAGAACACTTCCAGAAGATCGTCGTAGGAAATCTCTTTGGGATCGAAGGTCACGAGGACGGCCTCCGCATGGCCGGTGCGGTCGGAGCAGACTTCCTTGTAGGTGGGGTTCTCCGTATGCCCGCCCGTATAGCCGACGACGGCGTCCCTGACGCCGGGCGTGTTGCGGAAGGTCACTTCCACGCCCCAGAAGCACCCCATGGCGAAGGTGGCCTGTTGCAGCTCGCTCTGGCTTGCGCTCTTTTCCATGACGACGGGTCTCCCATGACAACGCGACACAATGCCCCTAATATCGGGCTCAAGGTTCAAGTATCGGGTCGCGCCCGCCGCGTTGCAAGCGGGAAGGCGGGACCGATCGGGGGCAAGGCGGATTCATGCTGTCATATGCGTTGCGGCGCCTCATCATGCTGGTGCCCACCCTGTTCGTCATCATCACCGCGGCCTTCTTCATGATGCGGCTCGCCCCCGGCGGGCCCTTCGACCAGGAACGCAACCTGCCGCCGGAGATCGAGGCCAACATCAAGGCGGCCTATGACCTCGACAAGCCGCTCGTCGTCCAGTACGGCCTCTATCTCGGCCGCCTTCTCAAGGGCGATTTCGGCCCCTCCTACAAATACAAGGACTTCACGGTGAGCGAGCTCATCGCCACCGGATTTCCCACGAGCCTCAAGCTCGGCGGCAGCGCCATCGTGATCGCCCTCGTCCTCGGCGTCGCCATCGGCAGCTACGCCGCGCTGCACCAGAACAGCCGCACGGACCATCTGGTGATGACCTTCGCCATGACCGGGATCGCGCTGCCCAACTACGTGATCGCGCCGGTGCTCGCCCTCGTCTTCGGCATTCATCTGAAGCTGCTGCCGGTCGCCGGATGGAGCGACGAGGGAATACGCCACATGGTGCTGCCGGTCGTCGCCATGACGCTGCCGTATCTCGCCTATATCGCGCGGCTCACCCGCGGCAGCATGATCGAGGTGCTGCACAGCCACCATATCCGCACCGCCCGTGCCAAGGGCCTGCCCACGCGGCGCATCATCCTGCGCCACGCCCTGAAGCCCGCGCTGCTGCCGGTGGTGAGCTTCCTCGGGCCAGCGATAGCCGGGATCGTCACCGGCTCGGTCGTGATCGAGCAGATCTTCCAGCTTCCCGGCATCGGGCGCTACTTCGTGCAGGGCGCGCTCAACCGCGACTATACGCTGGTGATGGGCGTCGTCGTGTTCTATGCCACCCTCATCATGATCCTCAATCTTCTGGTCGACCTTCTCTATGCGGCGCTCGACCCCAGGGTGCGCTACCAGTGAGCGGGGCGGGGGACATGGCGACATCCGCGCGGCCCGTGCAAGGCCGAAGCCTTCTGCAGGACGCGATCCGGCGCCTCTCGCGCAACCGTGCGGCCATCGTCGCCTGCGGCGTGATCGTGGCCATCGCCCTTCTCAGCCTCATCGGCCCGTGGGTGAGCGCGCACGCCTATGACGAGCTCTATTACGACTTCGTCGCCGTGCCGCCGTCCCTTGCCGAGGGTTTCCTGTTCGGCACCGACGGAGTGGGGCGTGACCTTTTCGTCCGCACCCTCCATGGCGCGCGTGTCTCCCTGTCGGTCGCTCTCGCAGCCACTTCCGTCAGTCTGGTGATCGGCGTCCTCTATGGCGCGATCTCGGGCTATCTCGGCGGCCGGGCGGATCTCCTGATGATGCGGTTCGTGGACGTCCTTTATGCGCTGCCCTTCATGTTCTTCGTGATCCTCTTGATGGTGGTCTTCGGGCGCAATCTCGTCCTCATGTTCGTGGCGCTGGGACTTGTGGAATGGCTCACCATGGCGCGGATCGTGCGCGGGCAGACCTTGAGCCTCAAGCGCAAGGAATTCGTGGAAGCCGCCGTCGCATCGGGCGTTCGGACGCCTGCCATCATCCTCCGCCACATCATTCCGAACCTCATGGGGCCGGTCATCGTCTATGTGACGCTCACCATCCCGCAGGTGATCCTCATCGAAAGCTTCCTGAGCTTCCTCGGCCTCGGCGTGCAGGAGCCGTTGACGAGCCTCGGCGTCCTCATCGCAGAAGGGGCGGAGGAGATGGAGACCGCGCCCTGGATGCTGGTCTTCCCGGCGGTCTTTCTCGTGGCGCTTCTCTTTTCCTTCAATTTCCTCGGCGACGGGCTGCGCGACGCCCTCGACCCCAAGGATCGCTGATGACGCCCATCCTTGAAATCCGCGACCTTCATGTGACCTTCCATACCCCCGACGGGCCGGTCGATGCCGTGCGCGGGGTGAGCCTTCATGTGGCGCCCGGCGAATGCCTTGCGGTCGTGGGTGAAAGCGGCTCGGGCAAGAGCCAGATCTTCCTCACCGCCATGGGCCTTCTTGCCCGCAATGGCCGCGCCCGCGGCTCCATCCGCTTCCGGGGGCAGGAGATCCTCCGCATGGATGAGGCGTCCCTCAACCGCCTGCGCGGCGACCGCATGAGCATGATCTTCCAGGATCCCATGACGGCCCTGACGCCCCATCTCACGATCGGCGAGCAGCTGGCGGAGGTGCTCGAAGTCCATCGCGGCGAATCCCGCGCATCGGCGCGGCAGAAGGCGCTGCACATGCTCGAGCGCGTGCGCATCCCCGACGCCGCGCGGCGCATGAACCAGTATCCCCACGAGCTTTCGGGCGGCATGCGCCAGCGGGTGATGATCGCGATCGCGCTGATCTGCGGCCCCGATCTCATCATCGCCGACGAGCCGACGACGGCGCTGGACGTCACCGTGCAGGCCCAGATCCTCGATCTCCTCCACAGAACACGGACGGAGACGGGGGCTGCCCTCGTGCTGGTGAGCCACGATCTCGGCGTCGTCGCCGGCATGGCCGATCGGGTCGTCGTCATGCGCCGCGGCGAAGTGCAGGAGGAAGGGGACGTCCGGCAGATCTTCGCCGCCCCGCGCCATCCCTATACGCGCGCGCTCCTCGCCGCGGCGCCGCGCCTTCGCCGGGGGACCGGGGCATGAGGAAGAACGCGCCGCTTCTCGAGGTTCGGGACCTTCGCGTCCATTTCCCCATCCGCACCGGCGGCCTGTTCCGCCCACAGCATGCGCTGCTGAAGGCGGTGGATGGCATCAGTTTTGATCTCGATGCGGGGGAGACGCTGGCGATCGTCGGCGAAAGCGGCTGCGGCAAGTCGACCCTCGGCCGCGCCATCCTGCGGCTGGTCACGCCCACATCGGGCCGCGTCCTGTGGCAGGGGGAGGATCTGGCGTCACTGGACGCCCCGGCCATGCGCAAGCGCCGGCGCGATTTGCAGATCGTGTTTCAGGATCCCATGGCGAGCCTCGATCCCCGCATGACGGTGGGGGAGATCCTGGCCGAACCCCTGCGCGCGCTGGAGCCGGGCCTTGCCCGCGCCGAGCGGCGGGCAAGGGTTGCCGAGATGCTCGACCGCGTGGGGCTCGATCCCGCCATGGTCAACCGGTATCCGCACGAATTCTCGGGCGGGCAATGTCAGCGCATCGGCATCGCCCGGGCCATGATCCTGCGCCCGAAGCTCGTGATATGCGACGAGCCGGTGAGCGCCCTCGACGTCTCCGTCCAGGCCCAGATCCTCGATCTTCTCCGCGATCTGCAGCGGGATTTCGGGCTGTCCTATATCTTCATCAGCCACGATCTTGCGGTGGTGCAGGAGATTTCGCGCCGGGTGATGGTCCTGTATCTCGGCCGGGTGATGGAGATCGCGCCTTCAGATGCCTTCTACCGCCGGCCGCTGCACCCCTATGCCCGGGCGCTTCTGGATGCCGTGCCGGTGCCGGATCCAGGCCTCGGCCGCCGTCCACCGCCCATCGCGGGCGACCTGCCGTCGCCCATGAACCCGCCCTCGGGCTGCGTCTTCCGCACCCGCTGCCCCCATGCGACCGAACGTTGCGCCGCCGTGACCCCGGCCCTTGAGGACGCCGGCGACGGCCGCCGCGTCGCCTGCCATTACTGGCGGGAGATTGCGGCGGATTGAGCGGTCAGTCCGCCGGGTCATTCCATCCCTGCGCGCCGATGAGGGGGACGAAGCGCACGCCTTCCAGACGTTCGGTCTCGAAGTTGCTGTCGTCGATGCGGCGGACGCGCACCAGTTCCTGAAGGAGCCGGCTCTGCCCCACGGGGATCACCAGGCGGCCGCCGATCGCCAGCTGGCGGCAGAGTTCGTCGGGAACGGCGGGGGCCCCGGCGGCCACGAGGATCGCGTTATAGGGCGCCCGCGGCGCATGGCCCAGGCTGCCGTCGCCCTCGACCACCGTGACATTGTCGTAACCGAGGCGGGTGATCCGCTCCCGCGCCGCTTCGGCAAGGCTGGCCAAGCGTTCGATGGTGACGACCTCGGCCACGATCCGCGACAGGACGGCGGCCGCATAGCCCGAGCCCGCCCCCACTTCAAGGACGCGGTCCGTCGGCTGAGGCTCGATCATCTGGATCATGGCGGCGACCACCCAGGGCTGGGAGATGGTCTGGCCGCCGCCGATGGGAAGGGGCCCGTCGTCATATGCTTCGGATGCGAGTTCCGGCGGCACGAACAATTCGCGCGGGACGGCGCCCATGGCGGCCAGAACGGCCTCGTCATGGATCCCCCGGCGGCGCAGCTGGTGCTCCACCATGTGGCGGCGAAGGGCCGCGAATTCCGACCCGTGAAAAGCCATTGCCACCTCCTTCGGCCGAGGCAATATAGGAACTATAGCAGACCGGCGCGCCACTTTCGATGCGGCCGGACGTTGTGGCCCAGAACCCGCGCCCGCGCATCGTCGCCCGGGCGCGAGATTGCGTGAAAGAACCGGCAGCCCTTGCGCATTCCCGTCGATCACATCGTCGTCAATATCGGTGTCGCCGTTCTCCTCGGCCTCATCATCGGCTTCGAGCGCGGCTGGCGCATGCGCGGGGCGGAGCAGGGGACGCGCTTTGCAGGGATCCGCACCTTCATCCTGATCTCCTTCCTCGGGGCGCTGACGGCGGCGCTCGAAGGCAACGGCTACCGCGAGCTGGGGGTGGTGATCGCGGTCGCCCTCGCCGCGACCCTCTTTGCCGTCGCCAACCGGCCGCGCAGCGATTCCGACCAGGGCATCACGACCATCATCGCGGCGCTTCTCACCTATATCCTCGGATTCATGGCCGGGATCGGGCTTCTGGAGCTTGCGGCCATATCCGCCGTGGCGATCGCCATCGTCCTCGGCTTCAAGCGCGAAATGCACGGCTGGTTCCAGGTGATCGAGCAGCGCGATCTTTATGCCGCGCTCAAGCTTCTGGCGGTCTCCGTCCTCGTGCTGCCGTTGCTTCCGAACGAGAACATGGGGCCGCTCGACGCCATCAATCCCTATCAGATCTGGTGGATGGTGGTGCTGATCGCCGTCATTTCCTTCGCCGGCCATTTCGCCATCAAATGGACGCGGCCCGATCGCGGGCTGATGGTGACGGCGCTTGCGGGCGGGCTTGCGTCGTCAACGGCGATCGCCGTCAGCTTTTCGCGCATGGCGCGGCGGATGCCGGAGCTGTCCCGGCTCCTTGGCGCCGGGCAGGTGGCAAGCTCCGTCGTCTCCATGCCGCGCACCTATGTGATCGCCGTGGCGGTGGCCCCGGCGCTCGCGGACCGGCTGCTGCTGCCCCTCGGCGCCGCCATGGTGGGCGGCGGTATCGCCGCCTGGCTCATGTGGCGCGGCCAGCGGCCGGAACATCTGAACGTGGCCGAGGTGGGGACGGAATTCGAACTGACGACGGCGTTCCGCTTCGGCGTGCTCTTGGCCGCGATCATGCTTGCGGTTGCGGCGCTCCGCAAGTTCGTGGGCGATCAGGCGCTTTACGCCATGGCGACCATCGGCGGCCTCGTGGATCTCACCGCCATGACCCTGACCGCGGCGGAGGCGGCGAACCGCGGCCTCTCCCTTTCCGTCGCGGTGGAGACGATCCTCATCGCCATCGCCGTCAACACGGTGGCGAAGCTCGCCTTCACCCTTTATCTCGGCAACCGCACGATCACCTTCTGGGCCTTCGTCGGCTCCGCCGTGATGGTGCTGGCGGGGGCGGCGGGCTATTTCGCCCTGCCGCTCCTCAATGCGCTGTCATAGGCCGTAAAGCGCCGCCATTTCGGGATCCTTCGCCGCCACCTGCAGGGCGAGGTCGTGAATGACCTTGGCCTGCTTCCATGTGGCGTCGTCCTGCATCTTGCCGTCGATCATGACGGCGCCGGTGCCGTCGGGCATGGCATCGAGAATCTTCTTGGCGAAGCGCACTTCCTCGGGATCGGGGCTGAACACGCGCTTGGCGATCTCGATCTGGCTCGGATGGAGCGACCACGCGCCGACGCAGCCAAGGAGGAAGGCATTGCGGAACTGCGCCTCGCAGGCGGCGGAATCGGCAAAGTCGCCGAACGGGCCGTAGAACGGCTTGATGCCGTAGGTGAGGCACGCATCCACCATGCGGGCGACGGTGTAATGCCACGGATCCTGCTGGAACAGGGTGCGCGGGCCGCCACCGGCCTTCGCGTCCTCCAGCACGCCGTAGAAGGGGTGGCCGCCGCCGACCCGGGTCGTCTTCATGCCGCGGGAGGCGGCGAGATCCGCCGGCCCCAGGCTCATGCCGTGCATGCGCGGGCTGGCGCCGGCGATGGCCTCGATATTGTTGACCCCTTCCGCGGTCTCGAGGATCGCGTGGATCAGGATGGGCTTCCTGATGCCGTGCCGCGCCTCGAGCTGGGCGAGCAACTGGTCGAGATAATGGATGTCCCACGGACCCTCGACCTTGGGCAGCATGATGACGTCAAGCTTGTGGCCGATGGCCGGGACGATCTCCAGGATGTCGTCCAGCACCCAGGGGCTGTTGAGGCAGTTGATGCGCGTCCACAGACCCGTCGCGCCGAAATCATGGGCTTCCGCCACCTCGATGAAGCCGCGCCGCGCCGCGTCCTTGGCCTCGGCCGGGATCGCGTCCTCGAGATTGCCGAGGAGCACGTCCACCTTGCCGATCATCTCGGGCACCTTGGCCCGCATCTTCTCGTTCTGCGGCGGGAAGAAATGGATCATGCGCTCGAGCCGCACGGGCAATTCCCGAAGCGGCATGGGCGCACCGATGGCGAGCGGCTTGTAGAACGAGCGGGGCGTCTTCTGCACGGGGCGTCCTCCCAAATGTCACAACCGCCGCCAGTCTATGCAGGACACCGCCCGCGTCAACGGAAATGTCCGGACTTTTGCTACGCTGCTCCGAGTTTGCTTGCTATAAATGGTCGAATTTGTGTGGTAATTATATATTTATAAATAGCAAAATGAAGCTCGTCATGCAAAACGGGGACGAAAAGATGGAAAAATGGCAGAACATCAGCTTGTTAGAATCGGCGCTCTCCACGTCAGGTCGAATACTATCTTCGAATTTCTACGAAGTGGATAATCCCTCATTCTTATCTGAGGCATGTTTTATGATGCTAATGGTAAGTATGAAAGATGCACTAATGTTGCTGAGCGAATTAGGAAGAAGGATATCGTTTAATGAAGACCTTCCTAGAGGCGTAGATGTAACGAAAGCTATTGTGGATATGCGAAACGCAATTTGCCATTTGGGGTCGAGATCGAGAAGGGCTCACCCAAATGGTATATTTTTTTCTTACGGTAGGGTCGTTGGGAAAGGCATATTAGCAAAAATTTATGATGTGGAATTGTCGAACGAATATGAGGACGACGTCGCATTTTTCTATGGTTCCCAACGTCTACTCCTAAAGCGCCACCTAGTTCGGGCTTGTAACGAAGCGATCATCCAAGCAAAGAATTATGCGGAGAGTGTTGGGCTACCCATCCACTTTTTTCCGGAGTAACCCAACGATCTGCATATCTGCCTTTATCCCTGCTGCTTCTTCAACGCCTCGATCTTCTTGTCGGTGTTGTACTGGCTCAGGGCATAGACCGCCCACAGGGCGGCGGGGATCCAGCCGATGAGGGTGATCTGGAGGATGAGGCAGATGATGCCGGCGAAGGGGCGGCCGATGGTGAAGAACAGAAGCCAGGGCAGGATGAGGGCGATCAGAAGGCGCATGTCGATTGTATCCCCTTGAGTTTGCGAATATCGGGGCGCGGGGGCGTGACGCCCCCGGCGCGCGTTACTTGCGGTCGGCTGCGGCGGCTTCCCGCGCCGCTTCCACCTGATGCATATAGACCACCTGCTGCGGGAACGGAATTTCAATTCCCTCCGCATCCAGCCGGAGCTTGATGGCCTTCAGGATCTCGAACCGCACCGGCCAGAAATGGCTGGTATTGGCCCAGGCGCGGACGGCGATGTCGATGGAGCTCGCGCCCAGCGCCTGCACGATGAGCTGGGGCGCCGGATCCTTCAGGATGCGCTCGTCATGGTCGAGCACGTCCCGGATCGCCTTGAGGGCCCGGTCGAGGTCCGAGTCATAGGCGATGCCCACGGTCACCTCCATGCGCCGGGTGGGATTGGCGCTGTAGTTGGTCACCGCATTGCCCCAGATCTGGCCGTTGGGCACCGTGATCTGGATGCCGTCGCCCGTATTGAGCACGGTGACGAACAGGCCCACGTCCTTCACCGTGCCGGACGCGCCCTGAACATCCACGAAGTCGCCGACCCGGAACGGCCGGAAGATGAGCAGCATCACCCCCGCGGCCACGTTGCTCAACGTCCCCTGAAGGGCGAGGCCGATCGCTATGCCCGCGGCGCCGAGCATGGCGACGAGGCTCGCCGTCTGCACGCCGAACTGATGCAGCACGGCGATGATCGTGAAGATCATCACGGCGTAGCTTGCGAAGCTCGAGAGGAAGGCGACAAGCGTCAGGTCGAAGCGGGGCAGGCGGCCGAGCCGGTTGCGGATCCAGCGTTTCACCACGCCGGCGATCCACCAGCCGATGATCAGCATGAGGATCGCCGCGACGAGCCGGAGGCCGTACTGGGTAAAGATGGCGACGAGCTCGCGCGTCACTTCCGCGATGGTTTCTTCCATGTCCATGTCGCTCCCTTCTCCGCTATGGATGAGCTGTGATACCGCGAAAGGGGGGCGGCGATAAAGCGGGATCTCGGCCCTTGTCATGACACGGAAAAGGCCGGCCCTTGCGGCAGCCGGCCTTGTTTTCGTGGGTCGCGATCTTGCGATCAGGCGAACAGCCTGGCGAAGCGCCGCGGCTCGCGGTTCTTCCAGGCGCCGCGGTGCCAGGCGTCGGACGCAAGGAGCGGGATGACGCTGGTCGCTTCCGCGAACACCATCTGTTCATAGGCCATGTCCACCTTGCCCCAGGAGCAGGCCTCCTTGAGGGTGGAGGAGGAGCAGGCGCCGTCGCGGCTGTCGGCGACGGTGATCTGCACGGCGTACTTGTGCATCTCCACGTCCTCGACGCCAAGGATCTCGGCGCAGACCACCGTGTCCTGGATGAAGTTCTTCGGCACGCCGCCGCCGACCATCAGGAGGCCCGAGGTGCCGGCCTTGATCTTGATGTCGGTGAGCTCGCGGAAGTCCGCGACGGAGTCGATCGTGAGATAGGGCTTCTTCTCCTTGATGCGGTCCGCCTGATGCTTCACGAGGCCGAAGCCCGCGCTCGAATCCGAGAAGGCGGGGCAGAAGATCGGCACGTCATGGTCGAACGCCACCTCGACCAGGCTGTCCTTCTTCTTGGAATTCGTCTTCAGCCAGCGGCCCATCTCGCGGATGAATTCGCGCGAGGAATAGGGGCGCGCCTCAAGGCTGTCGGCGATTTCCTTGATGGTGGCGTCGCAATGCTGCAGCTCTTCCTCGTCGATATAGGTGTCGTAGATGCGGTCGATATAGAGATCGCGCAGCTCACGGTCGTTGACGAACTGGGAGCCCTGATAGTGCTTGAAGCCCAGCGCCTCGAAGAAGTCCATGTCGACGATGCTGGCGCCCGTCGCCACGATCGCGTCCACCATGCCGTGCTTCACCAGGTCCACATAGACCTGCATGCAGCCCGCGGCCGAGGTGGAGCCGGCCAGCGTCAGGAAGATGGAGCAGCTCTTGTCCTCCAGCATCATGTTGTAGATGTCCGTCGCGCGCGCGAGGTCGCGCGACGTGAACGACATCTTCCGCATGGAATCGATGATCGGCCGGGCGTCGAAGCTCTTGATGTCGATATGCTCGACGGGCGTGCTGAGGATCTCGGCCTTGGTGTTGGGTGTGGACTGTGCTTCAGACATCTTGACTTACTCCATTCCGCGCACCGCGCCGCGCGGACAGTTTTTCATGCAACCGGATGGTCTTTGCCCCCTTGCGCGCATCCGCGGGGAAGCGCCGGGGCGGAACGATGGCCACCGTGGTGTCCGAGTAGAAGCCGTTGAAGGCGGTGCGCATGGCGGTGCCGTAGGAACCGAGCTGGGTGATCTCGATCCAGTCGCCCTCGCGCACGTCTTCGGGCAGCATGAACGGGCCCTTCATCTGGTCCAGGCTGTCGCAGGTCGGACCATAGAAGCTGAACGGGGCAAGCTCGCGCGATGCGCCGCCTTCGGGGCGGATGAGCCGCACCGGGAAGCGCCAGCCGAGGCTGCCCGCGTCGAACAGCGTCCCGTAGGTGCCGTCATTGATATAGAGCCGGTCGCCGCGGCGAAGTTCCACCTTGACGATGACCGAGCCGCCCGTGCCCACCATGGCGCGGCCGGGCTCGCACCACAACTCGGTGCCGGCGAAGCCGTTTTCCGCGACCGCGCGGCGGATCGCCGCCATGTAGTCCTCAAGGGGCGGCGGGGCCAGGTCGGGGTAAGCGATGGGGAAGCCGCCGCCCACGTCGAGGACGTCCACCTTCACGCCCGCCGCATCGGCAAGCCTGCGCGCAGCGGCGATGGCCCGGGCATAGGCGTCGGGCGCCATGCACTGGGATCCCACATGGAAGCAGATGCCGAGCTTGTGGGCGACCCGCCGCGCCTTGCGCAGGAGTTCCACGGCTTCATTGCCGGAGACGCCGAACTTGCCCGAAAGATCCAGCGCCGCGTCGTCCCCCTTGGGGGCCGCCATGCGCACGAAGAGATTGGGCCGCCGCGCCGCCTTGTCGCCGCCCGGATTGCCGGTCTCCTCGATGATCTTGATGAGCTCGCTTTCGGAATCGAGCGAGAAGTCGCGCACGCCCAGCCGCCAGGCTTCGCGAATGGCGCGCCGGCTCTTCACCGGATGCATGTAGGACATGCGCGCGTTCGGGAACAGCCCGTGAATGAGCGCGATCTCGCCTTCGGACGCCACGTCGAAATGCCGCACGCCCGCGCGCCACAGATACTGCAGCACACGGCGGTCCGGGTTGCATTTCACGGCATAGAGCACCTTGCCCGGGAAGTTCGCGAGGAAGGCGCGCGCGTTGCCGCGCAGCTTCTCCGGGAACAGGCACTGCACCGGGTCGTCGGGCGCGAGCTTCGCCACGACGTCGTCGGCCGAGGCGAAGACCTCGAGGCCCGCGGCGTCGCGGAAAGCATCAATGGGCTGAGGCAGAAAGGGGCTGTTCATAACCATAAGTCCCGCTGTGAATACAGAACCGCAACCCTGCGGCAGATGAAACCAAAGGGGTTCAATCCCAGAGACGCAACTTAGGGTTGCGGCAATGGGCTCAGCGCGTACTTATGGTGGTACTGATCATGCTCTCGGCAACGTACCAGAACCGGTCGTACGACCGTTGCGAATAGAGCTCGACCTTCTGATCGGAAATGCGATCGCGGGGGGGTACCTCTGGGCGGAAGGCCATGTGCCACCTCCTTTATTCAATTAGACGAACGGTCCAACCAAAGAAAAGGGCGACGCCGTCGTTACGTAACCTTCCAGGGCCAGTGGCACGTGCGATCGTCGGGATGACATTTGGGATAAATCGCACCCGATTGCAATAGTTTTTTTGCCCTCTTTTCCGCCACGGCGAATTTGTCACAAAAGCCCGGGCTTCCAAGGCTTTCCGGGATCCTGCCCGGCGCGTGAAAAAGGGCTTGAATCCGTGCGTCTTAGGGCGTTCGCGGGCGGCTCCGCCGGCGGAATCGGGAATGGGGGGCGTGACGCCGCGCGGGCGTCGAAACGGGGCGTCGGTCAGGGCGGCAGCCTGCCCTGGCAGAATCATGCCCAAGGGCCAGGCGCGGATCCTAGAACCAGGACCGGGAGACGAGCGGAGCCGCCTCCTCGAAGGGCAGGCCGGGGCTGAAGAGGAAGCCTTGCGCGTGGTGGCAATGGGCCGCCTGCATGCGCTTCAGGACCTCGGTGGTCTCGACCCCCTCGGCGGTCACCTGAAGGGCCATGGACTGGGCGAGGCCGACGACGCCATCGAGAATCGCCGTGCAGGTGCTGTCGAAGCCGTAGTCCTTCACGAAGGAGCGGTCGAGCTTGAGCTTGGTGAAGGGCAGGTGCCGGAGGGCGGTGAGGGAGGAATAGCCGGTGCCGAAATCGTCGATGGCGACCCCGACGCCGAGGCTGCGCAAGGGCTCGAGCCGCGCCGCGGCATCGTCGAAGTCACGG
>CAZDSS010000036.1:0-7621 GCA_964508185.1 uncultured Sphingomonadales bacterium | reverse complement strand
TCCGCGCTGACAATTTACGCACGATATCTGCGCGCCATGCAGTCGGGAAGTATCACTTCACCCGACTGCTTTTGCGCGCTCAGAAATGTTGATTACAAGGATTCGCGCAGCGCAGCCAGCAGCCGTTCAGGTTGATGGCGATACGCATCCCGCGCCGCGGCATCGTCGAAGTCACGGGCGAGGGCCGTTTCGGTGATCTCGAGCTCCAGCCGGTCGGGGGCAAGGCCGGTCGCCGCCAGCACTTCCGCCACCTCATCCACGAATTGCGGGTCGGTGAGCTGGAGCTGGGACACGTTGACCGCGACGAAGGGCCTCTTCCCGCCGTCGAGCCGCGCCATGTCGGCGCAGGCCTGGTTCAGCACCCAGACGCCGATCTCGGAGATGAGGCCCACGTCCTCGGCGATGGGGATGAAGCTCGCAGGCGAGATCACCCCTTCCTCGGGATGGTGCCAGCGCAGGAGCGCCTCGAAGCCGCGGGTCCGGCCGGTGGCGAGATCCACCACCGGCTGATAGGCGAGGCGGAACTCGCCCCGGGCCGTGGCGCCGCGCAGGGACTGGCCCAGCTGCACCACGTTGCGCAGCGCCTCATGCATGCCGCGGGCATAGAAGGCGGTATCCGACCCCGAGCGCTTGCACTGGGCGAGTGCGAGGCCCGCGGCGGCGATCAGGCCCTCGACGCTGGCGCCGTCGTCGGGGAACAGGGCGCAGCCGTAGCGGAAATCCACATGGACCTGACGCTCGCCCTGGGTGAAGGGCGCGGCGAGGGTGAGGGACAGCTCGCGCAGGCGGTTGCGGGCGGCGACCACGGAATCAAGGTCGGGGATGGCGACCGCGAATTCGTCCGCCGAGAAGCGGGCGACGAGCGCCCCTTCGCCGGTCACCGCCGCGATCCGCGCCGCCACGGTGACCAGCAGGGCGTCGCCCATCTCCGCGCCGTAGGTCACGTTGAACTCGCGAAAGCGCATCATGTCGAGGCGGATCAGCAGGAGGCACTTGCCCCGGTCCTGCTGGGCGACCATCCGCGCGAGGGCGCTGCGGAAGGCGCCGCGATTGAGCAGGCTCGTCAGGGCGTCGTTCTCGCTCAGGAAAGCAAGCTGCGCCTCCGCCTCCTTGAGCTGCGACACATCGAGGCTGATGCCCACGAGCCGCAAGGGCTGCCCCGCGCGGTCGGAGATCACCCGCGCCCGGGTCTGCAGCCAGCGATAGCGGCCCGAGCCGTCGCGCAGGCGATAGATGTCGTGAAGCTGGGTGAGATTGCCCGCAAGCACCGCGCGGTGGCTCCGCACCATGCGGCGGCGATCCTCGGGATGGAACAGCCTGAGCCAGGCGTCCATGGTGCGGGGATAGTCCTCGGGAAGCTGCAGGGTATGGGCGAAATTGGCCGAGATATGGACGGCCATGGTGGCGAGATCCAGCTCCCACACGCCGCCGCCCTCGCTGAGGGCAAGGTTGAGCCGCGCCTCGCTCGTCCATTTCTGGGCGTTCAATCGCGCCACGTAGCCGAGCGCCGTGCGCAGGACGGCGTACAGGAGGAAGCTCGTGAGGATCACGAAGATCCAGCCCTTGAGCGCCTCGAACACGAGCAGGCGGTCGGTGCGGGTGAAGATGATGGGGCCGAGCCAGCTGGATATGGCGATCCAGAGCGTGCCGACGACGCCGTAGAAGAACGCTGCCAGCAATGGCACGCGACGGATACTCTTCTCCGCGCCGTCGTCGCGGATCTCGCGATCCCGCGGCATACGCAATAGACGAAGCCCCTTTGTTCTATCCCCGTTCGAGTATGTGGCCATTTTGATGAAGATCAACATCAAAACGCGCAACGGGACGGGAAGAAGACCGGTTTGCCGCCCGCGCCGCATGCGCGTACGGGCCCGGACGGGGCGCGACCCATGGTTGTGACGCCGGCCGTCGGATCAGGAAGCGGCCTGGGACGGTCGGCGCGCCAGATCCTCGTATATGTGGAGGGCGGGCTCCCCGGGCAGGGGATCCCAGGACGGATTGCCCTCGATGATATAGACGCCGTCGTCCGTAAGCCCCAGGTCCCAGCCCATGGTGACCACGGGCTGGAAAGCCCGCGCCGCCCTGCGGGCGACGTCCACGGCGGCGTCCCACAGGGGCAGCCTGTAGTCCGCGAATTCAAGGCCGGTGCGCGGATGGCGGCTGACGGTGACGAGGCCAAAGCCCGAAGGATCGCCGCCCTTCACGTGAAGGATCCGGCCCGTCCCGATATCGAGGGTCGCGATCAGATTGCCGGTGCGGCCGCCCGAGAAATTGTCGAAGATCTGGTCGCCGCCATTGATGCGGAAGCGCGCGGCGACGATCCGCGCCGCGCCGTCGCGGTCCGCCACGGTCACGAGCCGCAGGGTCTGCAGGGCGCGGCTTCCCGTAAGCCGCGCGATATCGGCATGGGACCGGATCGCCTGCTGCACCAGCCAGCGGTCGTAGCCGAGGCCGCGCATCTCGGCGAGGAGGGCCTCGGGCGTCACGACGCGGATGCGATCCACTACAAGGCCTTCATCCCGCCGCTCCACCAGAAAGACGCCGTCGCCATGGGTCCCGCCCGCGGGCTTGACGATGAGCTCCCCCGCCGGGGCGTCGTTCCAGAAGCGGCCCCAGTCCGCGTCATCGGCGAGGACGGCGGCCGTCCCGTGATCGCCCCGCGCCGGGTCGAACACCGCATGAAGGCGCGGCATGGGGAGGTCGTGGGCGTCGGCGATGCGCTGGAATTCCAGCTTGTCGTCCACCTTGCGGGTAAGCCCGAGCCCGTTTACCCGAAGCTGCTGCGCCAGCATCTTCTCGTTGCTGACGAACCGGCGGCGCAGGTCGGGGGACAAGCCGGGATCGAGAAGGCCGAGGCCGAAGATCTCGTCGGGCGAAAACTTCTCCCGCACGTAGAGTTGGAGGAGCAGGGGCAGGCTGGACAGCAGCCCGCCGCGGCCGAACCAGCCGCCGCCGTAATGCCGGATGGCGGCGCGGTAACGCCGCGCTTCAACCAGGATCTTCGCCAGCTTGGCCATGGTGCCCCCTCGTTCATGCCGGATTTGGCGATGCCGTCCGCACGCTATCACGGCAGGGCGAACAGCGGAATGGAGAGATGGCGCCCGCCGTGGACTGTGGGCGGGGAACCTTCCGCCGCCCGCGGGATTCTCTTCATTGGACCGGTATCATGCCGTCCGCCCTCTTGCGAAAACCTTCCAATCAGGAGTTTCCCATGCGCAAACCGACGATTTGGGTTCTCATCGCCGATGGTCAGCGGGCGCGTCTCTTCGAGACCACGGGACGCTATGCGCCGCTGACCCAGGCGCTCGACCAGGAATTCATCGGGAACGCGTTGCCCAGCCGGGAGATCAATGCCGATCGTCCGGGACGGTATTCGAGCCGCATCGGCGGGGAGCGCCATGCCATGGATTCGCCGACCGACCCCCATCGCCATGAAAAGCGCGAATTCGCCCGCCAGCTTGCGGAGGAGATGGAGGAATATCGCAAGAAAAACCGGTTCGACCAGCTGATCATCGTGGCGCCCCCGCAGACGCTGGGCGACATCCGCGCCGAAATGACCGAAGCCCTGAAGCAATGCGTGCGCGGGGAGCTGAACAAGGATCTCACCAAGATCCCGGTCCTTGAGCTGCCGGAATATCTCGAGGAGGTGTGGGAAAGCGTGTAGAGACAGGCGGCCCCGGGGGTCAGTCCCCGGGGCGCAGCACCACCTTGATGCAGCCGTCTTCCTTGTCCCGGAACTTGCGGTACATCTCCGGACCGTCCTTGAGGCTCATGCGGTGGGTGATGACGAAGGACGGGTCGATCTCGCCTTCCTCGATGCGGCGGAGGAGGTCCTCGGTCCAGCGGTTCACATGGGTCTGGCCGGTGCGGATGGTGAGGCCCTTGTTCATGGCGGCGCCGAACGGCACCTTGTCGATGAGGCCGCCATAGACCCCGGGGACGGACAGGATCCCGGCCGGGCGGCAGATAAAGATCATCTCCCGCAGCACATGGGCCCGGTCGGATTCGAGCCTGGTTGCCTGCTTCACCCGGTCGTAGAGGGCGTCCAGCGTCGATGTAGCATGGGCTTCCATGCCCACGGCGTCGATGCATTTTTCGGGGCCCCGGCCGCCCGTGAGCTCGTTGAGCCGCTCGACCACGCTGTCGTTCAGGAAGTCGATGACGGTGGCGCCGTTGGCCCTGGCCATGGCGAGCCGCTCCGGCACGGCGTCGATGCAGATCACCTGTCGCGCGCCGAGCATCACGGCGCTCTTGACGCAGAACTGGCCCACCGGCCCCGCGCCCCAGATGGCGACCGTGTCCTCCGGCTCGATCTCGCATTGCTGCACCGCCTGCCAGCCGGTGGGCAGGATGTCGCCGAGGAACAGCACCTGTTCGTCGCTCAGGCCGTCGGGCACCTTGACGGGGGCGACGTCGGCGAAGGGCACGCGCACATATTCCGCCTGGCCGCCCGGATAGCCGCCCGTGAGATGGCTGTAGCCGAAAAGCCCCGCCGTCGGATGGCCGAACATGGTGGCGGCGAGCGCGCCGTTGCGGTTGGTGCGCTCGCAGACGGAATAGTTGCCGCGTTTGCACTGGTCGCATTCGCCGCAGATGATGGTGAACGGCACCACCACCCGGTCGCCCACCTTGAGGCGCCGGTTCCCGGGTCCCACCTCCACCACCTCGCCCATGAATTCATGGCCCAGGATGTCGCCGGGGGTCATGGTCGGCACCCAGCCGTCATAGAGATGGAGGTCGGAGCCGCAGATGGCGCAGCTCGAGACCTTGATGATGGCGTCCCGCGGCTGCTCTATGCGCGGGTCGGGAACGGTTTCGTACCGCAGGTCATGCCGGCCATGCCAGACGAGTGCTTTCATCGCGGGATCCCTTCGTCTTGTCCTGTCCCCGGATCAACGGCGGGGGACGGCGGGTGTTCCGAAGGGGATGAGGGCCGTCAGATGATTTCGGCGCGCTCCAGCCACTCGATGAAGACGGCGCGGGCGAAGGGGGCGAGGTGCGGCGCATATTCCGCCGTCTGGTCGCGAAGCCAGGTGGGGTCGATCCCGGGCGTCGATGCGATTTCCGCCGTATGGCCCACGAGCCAGCGTTCGATCTCGTTGCCCTTGACCTCGAGATGGAACTGCAGGCCAAGGACGGCGTCGCCCATGGCGAAGGCCTGATGCGGCGTGCCGCGGGTCGCGGCGAGATTAACGGCGCCCGCGGGGAGATCGAAATTCTCCCCGTGCCAGTGCAGGACCGGAATGTCGGAGGACAGATGTCCGAGCGGAGAAGCCTTCCCCGCGGCGGTGAGTTCCAGCGGCGCCCAGCCGATCTCGCGCTCCCCCCGGGGATGGACCCGCGCGCCCGCGCACAGGGCGATCATCTGCGCGCCGAGACAGACGCCGAGCATGGGGCGGCCCGACAGCAGCCGCTGTTCGACGATCGCCATCTCGTCCCGCAGGAACGGATACTGCGCCCCGTCATTGACGGAGATGGGCCCGCCGAGCACGGCGAGGAGGGCGGGGTTCGCCGCATCCACCGCGCGCAGGTTGCGGACCGGCGCGTCGACATATTCCACGTTCAAGCCATGTTCCCGCAGCACGTCCTCGAAGAGCCCGAGATTCTCGAACTCCACATGGCGGATCGCCAGTACCGTCCGCGCCGATTTCCTGAGCGCCATCTCGTCCCCTAGCTTTCCAGACGTTTCACGAACCAACGGACCAGCCGCGCCCAAAGTTCGTCGCCGAGCGCTCCGTCCTCGACCCCGTGGTCGAGATTGGGATTGTCGTTGATCTCGATCACATAGGCCTTGCCGTCGTTTTCCTTGACATCGACGCCGTAAAGGCCGTCGCCGATGAGACTGGCGGCGCGGAGCGCCGTCTCCACCACATGCTGCGGCGCGTCCTCCACCGTGAAGGTCTTGAACGCCCCCTCGATTGCGCCGCCTTCCGTATGCTTGATGATCTGCCAGTGCTTCTTGGCCATGAAATACTGGCAGACGAACAGGGGTTCGCCGCCCAGCACGCCGACCCGCCAGTCAAGCTCCGTCGGCATGAATTCCTGGGCCAGCAGCAGGTCCGTGTCCTCGAACAGCTCGTCCACCAGCTTGCGCAGGCTCGCCATGTCGTCGGCCTTGTGGACGCCGCGGCTGAAGGATCCGTCGGGGATCTTCACCACCATGGGGAAGCCGAGGAACTCGGCCGCCTGGGGCAGATCCTTCGGGTGGGTCAGCATCATGGTCTTCGGAGTCGGCACGCCGTTCGCCGCCAGAAGCTCATGCAGATAGACCTTGTTGGTGCAGCGGATGATGGAGCGCGGATCGTCGATCACCGGCATCCCTTCCTGCCAGGCGCGGCGGGCGAACTGGTAGGTGTGGTTGTCGATGGAGGTGGTCTGGCGGATGAACAGGGCGTCGAATTCGGGAAGCCGCCCGAGATCGCGGCGGGTGATGGGCTGCACTTCCACCTTCATGCGCTCGGCCACCTTGGCGAAGCGGCGCAGGGTCTTGACGTCGGACGGCGGCATTTCCTCCTTGGGGTCGTAGAGCACGGCGATCGACCAGTCGGCCGGGGTCTTGATCCGCGGCGAGCGCCATTCGCGCCTGGTGTGCTCGTGGAGCGCCTGATGGAAGAAGGCGCGCTCCTCCGCATCCAGCCGGTCGATGGTGCGGGCGCGGATGCGCCTGATGGTGAATTCGACCCCGGGTTCCACCGATATTTCGAGGATCGGGCAGCGGAACCAGTCGAAGAGTTCCCGGGCGAGGCGCTCGTAGCCCGGCGCCTGCGACTGGTTGAAGCAGAACAGAAGGTCGAAGGCGGAATCGGGTCGCGCGGGAAGCTTCTGGATCGCCTTGTTGAGCACGTCCTCGAGGTCGGGGAGCGCATAGGCGTACAGGAGCCGCCCGGCGAGCTCCAGCATGCTGTCGACCGCGGGCAGAATGCGGTGGCCGCGCGCCTCGGCAAGGAGCGAGCAGTAATAGCCCTCGCTCTGATAGTTGTAGCTTCTCGCGAGATTGATGATGTTCGGCCGCTCCGCCGCGAAAAGCTGCGGGCGGGAGAGATAGTCGCGGGTGGAGATCACCTTGTGCGGCGTCTCCTCGTTGGGGAAGTCCCTGGCGTTCTCGACGAGAATCACCCATCGGCTCATGGCTTGCGCTCTCCGGAGATGATGATGGCGGCGGCGCGGCGTTCGCGCCCGGTGCGGGTCATGTGGTCGAAATCCGCCCAGGGAATGGGAAGCCCCGCGACGGCGACGGCGGATTCATGGTCGCTGTCGGCGATCCAGGGGTCATGGATCCAGATATGCCGCTCGTCGCAGTCATGGGCGAGCACCCAGTGGGGCGTGCGGTCGCGGAAAAGCTTGTAGCCGCTGACGAGGACGATGGCGACCGCATGATCTTCGAGCGCTTCCTTGAGCTCCCGCCGCCTGATCGCCCGCCGGTGGAGGGGGATTCCCATGGCCCTGGCCTCGGCGCGGTAATCCTCCTGGACGAGGCGCATGATCTCGCGCTCCTCGTCGCGCCGAACGGACTTGGTGAAGAAGAACTCGCCCCGCGATGACCAGATTTCCACCTTCGCCCCGCGGCGGGCGAGGGCGGTCGCCATGCCGAAGGGCTCGCAACCGCCGAGGCCCGCGGTCA
>CAZDSS010000035.1:0-23679 GCA_964508185.1 uncultured Sphingomonadales bacterium | reverse complement strand
CGGCCGCTTTCTCTATGTGGGCATCGGCTCCAACAGCAACATCACCGAGCGCGGCATGGTGGCGGAAGCGGACCGCGCCATGATCTGGGAGGTGGACGCGAAGACCGGCATGCACCGGCCCTATGCCACGGGGCTTCGCAACCCGACGGCGCTTGCGATCCAGCCCGGGACCGGCCAGCTCTGGGCGGTGGTCAACGAGCGCGACGAGATCGGCCCAAATCTGGTGCCCGATTATCTGACCGCCGTGCTCGAAGGCGGCTTCTACGGCTGGCCCTACAGCTACTGGGGAAAGAATGTTGACGACCGCGTGCGGCCCCAGGATCCCGAGAAGGTCGCCCGCGCCATCGTGCCGGACTACAGCCTCGGCGCCCATGTGGCGGCGCTGGGCCTCGCCTTTTCCGCCCCCGCCATGGGCGGGGAATTCGCCGATGGCGTCTTCGTGGGCGAGCACGGCAGCTGGAACCGTCCGGACCCGGTGGGCTATCGCGTCACCTTCGTCCCCTTCCGCGACGGCCGCCCGGCGGGCCCGCCCGTGGATTTCGTCACCAATTTCCGCGGCGCCGACGGCAAGACCCGCGGCCGGCCGGTGGGCGTCACCGTGGACCCCAAGGGCGCGCTCTTCATCTGCGACGATCTGTCGAACACCGTCTGGCGCGTGACGCCGCGGCGGGGCATGTGAACGGGAGTTACCGCTCGAACTTGGTGGAGAGCACGATCGAGGACATGGTCTTTTCGATCCCGTCCATGCGGCCGATCTGGTCGAGGGTCTCGTCGATCTCCGCCGTGGTTTCGGCGCGGATCACGGCGATCAGGTCGTAGACGCCGCTCACCGCATGGAGCGAGCGCAGGCGGGACATCTGCTTCAGGGCATGGACCACCCGGTCGGCGAACTTGGGATTGACGCTGATGAGCACATGGGCGGTGATCTGGCGCCGCGCCACGTCCTCGCGCATGCGGATCGTGTAGCCGCCGATCACCCCGCGCGCCTCCAGCCGCCGGATGCGGTCCTGCACCGTGGAGCTGGAAATGCCGAGCCGCCGCGCGAGCGCCGCCGTCGGCATGCGCGCGTCCATCTCGAGAAGGCGGAGAAGCTCGCGGTCCGTATCGTCCATCTTTTGCATTTTGCCGGAATATTCCGGCAAATCAACGGGAAAGCATCGTCCATTCGGCGGATTGCTCCCTTCAGATCGGCGGAGTTCCGTCCTAACCTCATGCGATCAATAGGGAAAATCGACGAGAGGAGGATGGACATGACCCCGGTTCTGGTTCTGGGCGCCGGCAAGATCGGCGTGATGATTGCGGAATTTCTCGCCCGGAGCGGCGACTATGCGGTAACCCTTGCCGACCACGACGCGGCGGCTCTGGGGCGGGAAGGCCTTGCCGCCGGCGTGAAGACGCTGGCCTTTCCCGTGGAGGATCGCGGGGCGCTCGCCAAGGCGTTGCAGGACCAGTACGCCGTGCTCAGCGCCTGTCCCTATCATCTCAATCCCCTGATCGCCGAAGCGGCGCGGGACGCCGGGGTGCATTACTTCGACCTCACCGAGGACGTGGAGAGCACCCGCGCGGTGAAGCGGCTGTCGCAGGACGCAACGACTGCCCTCGTCCCCCAATGCGGTCTTGCCCCGGGCTTCATCTCCATCGTCGCCCATGACCTGACCGAGCGGTTCGACAGCCTGCACAACGTCCATCTGCGTGTGGGGGCGCTGCCGCGCTATCCCTCGAACGCGCTCAAATACAATCTCACCTGGTCCACGGACGGCCTCATCAACGAATACTGCAACCCTTGCGAAGCCATCGTCGAGGGCGAGCTGCGGGAGGTGCCGCCGCTCGAGGAGAAGGAACATTTCTCCCTCGACGGCGTGGATTACGAGGCCTTCAACACCTCGGGCGGCCTCGGCACCCTGTGCGAGACCCTGCAGGGCAGGGTGGACAATCTCAATTACCGCACCGTGCGCTATCCCGGCCATTGCGACATCATGCGCATGCTCATCCGCGACCTGCGGCTCGGCGAGCGGCGGGAGGTGCTGAAGGACATCTTCGAATACGCCCTGCCGGTGACGCTGCAGGACGTGGTCCTGATCTTCGTGACGGTCAGCGGCTATCGCGACGGCCGTTTCATGCAGGAAACCTACGCCCACAAGGTCTATGCCCGCGAGATCAACGGCCGGGTGCGCAGCGCCATCCAGATCACGACCGCGTCCGGCATCTGCGCCATGCTCGACCTGCTGCGCGCAGGGCTCCTGCCGCAGCGCGGCTTCGTGCGCCAGGAACAGGCGAAGTTCGCGGATTTCATCGCCAATCGCTTCGGCCGCAATTTCGCGCGGGCCGAAGACCTCGCCCTCATGGGGGCGGCGACCGACCTGACGGAAAAGGTCGCGTAAGCGGCGTCACATTCGCGGGATCCTGTCCGTCCTCCTGTCAGACAACAGGAGGACGGACATGAAACAGCAGGCTGCGGCATTGCCCATCTACATGGAGCGGCTTCTCGAAGGCTTCGAGAACTGGACTTTCCGGCCCGACCGGCCGCTTCCCGCCACCGTGCCCGATCTCGAGCGGGTGGCGCCCGGGCTTGCGGCCCTCGTGGGGGTGCGGCCCAAGGCCGAGCAGGAATTCCTCTTCCGCTGCCTCGGCGAGGCGGAGGCGAGCCTTCTCTACGACCATTACGACGCCCTGGTGCGCGGAAAGCCGCTCGGCGTCGAGCTTTCCCGCCGCCTGTTCCTCAAGCATCTGCGCGACCGGCTGCGCCGCCGCCCGGCGCCGCGTCTCTCGCCCCTGCGCCAGCGGCCCTGATCGACACGGCCTGTTGCCTTTCCGCCCCTTCCGGACAATAGTGAAGAAAATCAAGAGCTTCCGGAGGCGATCCGTGCTAATCTCGCAGGCCGGGAAAGCCGGACATCACGGACAGGGGACCGAGTGCCGATGAAAGTCATTGCGATCTATTCCATCAAGGGCGGTGTGGGCAAGACGGCGGCCGCCGTCAATCTGGCGGCCGAGGCGGCGGCGAGCGGCGCATCGGTCCTGCTCTGGGATCTCGATCCGCAGGGCGCGTCCAGCTACTATTTTCGCGTCCAGCCCAAGGTGCGCGGCGGCAGCGCCCGGCTCGTGCGCGGCGACAGCCAGCTTGTGGACCATCTCCAGGCGACGGAGTTCGACAATCTGGACATGATGCCGGCGGACTTCTCCTACCGGAATCTGGATCTCCAGCTCGACGACCTCAGCCGGCCCAAGCAGCGGCTGCGCCAGCTCCTCAAGGGGCTCGAGGAATATTACGACTACGTGTTCCTTGATTGCCCGCCCGGGATCACGCTCTTGTCCGAAAACGTGTTCCATGCGGCGGATGCGCTGCTGGTGCCGGTGGTGCCGACGACCCTTTCGCTCCGCACCCTCGACCAGCTCAAGGAATTCCTGGCCCGCGGCAAGCCGCAGAATTTGCAGGTCATGCCCTTCCTCGCCATGTTCGAGGGGCGGAAGGCGCTCCACCAGGACGTGGCGGCCGAATTCCGCAAGACCAATCGCGGCGCATTGAAGACCGTCATTCCCAACGCCAGCGTCATCGAGCGCATGGGCCTCGAACAGGCCCCGGTGCGCAAGTTCGCGCCCAACAGCGACGCGGCCGTCGCGTTCCGCAATCTGTGGCGCGAAGTGAAGCGGCGGATCGGCTGACGAGGATTGCCCCTCAGCGGCCTTCGAGGGACTGGAGGAGCGCCGCATAGGTGACGCCCCAGGTCCTGAAGGGCCTGCGGGCGAGATAGGCGTTGAAGAAGCGCGGATCGTCCGTGACCTCGGGCCCGGCCCAGTCGGGGATCGCAACAGCCGCGTCCGCGCTTTCAAGCTCCACCTCCGCCAGGATGAAGCCCGCATTGGCCCCGGCGAAGACGTCGATCTCCCATATGCGGCCGCCGTGGGTGAGCTTGTGACGACGCTTCTCGAGGATGGGCGGCGGGCAGAGATTGTCCAGCATGTCCCGGGCGTCCGCCGCCGGGATCTCGTATTCATATTCCCGCCGGGCGCGCCAGGACTTGCCGGCCTTGACCGTCAGAAAGCCCCGGTCGCCCTTCAGGCGGACGCGCAGGCTCGGGTCGCCGTTCACCACATAGCCCTGGCGGATGAGGACGCCGTCGTCCGCGTCCCGCCGCCAGTCGTCGGAGCGGACCAGGAACTTGCGCTCGATCTCGATCCCCGGTCCGCTGCCCATGTCAGGCATCCCCCCGCCGGCCGAGAAGCGCCTGCACCTCGAGCGCGTCGAAGCTCGCCCGTTCGGCCTGGGCGCGCGGACCGCGGTCGGTGACGGAGCCGAGCCAGGCCCCGAGGAAGGCGGCGCTCATGGAGAACAGGGTCGGGTAGTCATAGGGATGGACCGGCGTCTCGTTGCCGAGGACGCTCACCCACACCGCGGGGCTCAGCACTTCCATGACGACCGCGGTCACAAGCCCCGCGACGCCGCCCCAAAGCGCGCCGCGGCTCGTGAAATTGCGCCAGAACATGGCGAGCACCAGGATCGGGAAATTGACGCTCGCCGCGATCGCAAGGGCGAGGAGGCCGAGATAGGCCACGTTCTGCCCCTCGAAGGCGATGCCGAGGACGACGGCGATGATGCTGACGACGATCGGCGTGATCTTGGCAAGGCGCAGCACGTCCTTTTCCTTGGCCCGGCCGTGGCGGAAGATTTCCGCATAAAGGTCGTGGGAGATGGCCGAGGCGGCGGCAAGCGTCAGGCCCGCGACCACCGCGAGGATGGTGGCAAAGGCCACGGCCGAGATGAAGCCGAGGAAGGCATTGCCGCCGATGGCGGAGGCGAGATGGATCGACGCCATGTTGATGCCGCCCTTGAGGCCCCCCGTCTCCGTGAAGAATTCCGGCCGGTTGCTGAGGATGGCGATGGCGCCGAGGCCGATCACGAAGACGATGAACTGGAAGAAGGCGATGATGCCGGTGGCATAGAGCACCGAGCGCCGCGCTTCCTTCGCGTTCGGCACGGTGAAGAAGCGCATCAGGATGTGCGGCAGCCCGGCCGGGCCGAACAGGAAGGCAAGACCCAGGGATATGGCCGTGATCGGATCCTTGATGAGCCGCAGCGGGCCAAGGATCGCCTCGCCCTCGGGGTGGGTGTCCACGGCGGCGGACAGCAGCTTCTCGAAATCGAAATCGAAGAGCGCGAGCACGAGCACCGTCAGCACCACGCCGCCGATCAGGAGCAAAGCCGCCTTCACGATCTGCACCCAGGTGGTCGCAAGCATGCCGCCGACACTCACATAGAGCGCCATGAGGACGCCGACGATGACCACGGCGACCATGTAGGGCAGGCCGAACAGCACCTCGATGAGGGCACCCGCGCCCACCATCTGGGCGATGAGATAGGGAATGATGACCGCAAGGCTCCCGACCGCCGCAAGGCCGCGCATGGTGGTGCGATCAAGCCGGTAGGCGGCAATGTCCGCGAAGGTGTAGCGGCCGAGATTGCGCAGCCGGTCGGCGATCAGGAACAGCACCACGGGCCAGCCCGCCATGCCGCCCACCGAATAGAGCATGCCGTCGAAGCCCTGGGCGAAGACGAGGGCCGAGATGCCGAGGAAGGTCGCCGCCGACATGAAGTCGCCCGAGATCGCAAGCCCGTTGGCCGCGCCGCCGAAGCGGCTTCCCGCCGCGTAGAAGTCATCCGCCGTCCTGCTGCGCCGGGCCGCCCAGAAGGTGATCGCAAGGGTGAAGCCCACGAACAGCAGGAACATGCCCATGGCGAGGAAATTCACGTCGCCCGTCACCGCGCTTCTCCCCCTTTGGCCTGTTCGGATTTCGCGAGATCCTCCGCGATCTCGGCGCGCAGGCGCTCAAGCCGGTTGTTGATGATCCAGACGAAGACGCCGGTGAGCACGACCCCCGCCACCATGATGATGGTCGCAATGACGATGCCGCGCGAGGTGAGGAGGCCCGGGGCGATGGGATCGCCGAGCCAGTCGGCGGCGTAAAGCGACGCCAGATTGAGCGCGATATAGGTGACGCAGATGAGCGCCGTGAAGGTGAAGCTCAGGCGCCGAACCAGCCGCGACATGGCTGAAAGACGCGGATTTTCAAGGCCGATATGCCATTCGCCCGACGGCTTTTGCTGCATGATCCCCCCGTATTCCTGGCTTGAGGGTCGAGCAAGCACGATCAGGCCGCGTTCTGTCAACCGGGTTTTTGCCTGTTCTTGCCCCGACCCGCGGCGCGGGCTTCGCTCAGCGTCCCGGCTTCTCCGGGTCCAGCAGGCGATGGAGATGGACGATCACGTATTTCATGTGGGCGTCGTCCACCGTGAGCTGGGCCTTGGCCCGCCAGGCTTCCTCGGCCGACTTGTAGTCGGGGTAAATGCCGACGATGTCGAGGGCCGTGAGATCCTCGAACTCCACCCCCTGGGGGTCGCGGACCCGCCCGCCGAACACGAGATGAAGGAGCTGCTGATTTGCCAATGAATTTCCTCCGCCTTTGCGACAGCTTCAACGGCAGGCATGCCTCTTCGTTCCGTGAACGGACATGCCGCAGATCTTATAGCCCCGGCCTGTCGGCGGGGGCAAGCCGGGCCACCTTGACCCCGAGATAGCCGAACAGCACGGCGATCACGGGATTGACGAGGTTGAGGAAGGCGAAGGGGAGATATTCGAGGGTCGCGACGCCGAGGGTCGCCGCCATGAAGGCGCCGCAGGTATTCCACGGCACGAGGGGCGAGGTGAGGGTGCCGGAATCCTCGATGGTGCGGGAGAGCGCGGTGGGCGCAAGCCCGAAGCGCTCATAGATCGGGGCCAGCATGCGCGCCGGGATGGCGATGGACATGTATTGCTCCGCCGCCACCAGATTGGTGCCGATGCAGGCGAGCACCGTGGTGAGGATGAGCGACCCGGCGCGCTTCAGCCGCAGGATGATGCCATTGAGCAGGCTCACCAGCATGCCCGTATGCTCCATGATGCCGCCGAACACCATGGCGCTGATGATGAGCCAGACGGTGGGCAGCATGCTGCTCATGCCGCCGCGGGACAGGAGATTGTCCACCTCCGCGTTCCCCGTCTCGGCGAGAAAGCCGTCGAAGAACGAGGTCCAGACGGCGCGCACGGCCGAACGGTCGTCGCCGAGCAGGGCGGCGAAGCGGGCGACCGCCTCGCCCTGAAACAAAACGGCGGTCACAGCGCCGAGAAGGGCGCCGATGATCACGGTCGGAAGCGCCGGCATCCGCATCGCCGCAAGGCCCAGCACGATGAAAAGGGGCAGCACCATCGCCCAGTGGATGGTGAAATTCTCCGCCATCACCGCCTGGATTCCTTCCACCGCCGAAAGGTCTGCGGCCGCGCTGCCGTAGCCGAGGATCGCATAGAGGACGAAGGCGATGATGAGGCTCGGCCCGGTGGTCCAGGCCATGTTGCGGATATGGGCGAAAAGGTCGGCCCCCGCCACGGCGGCGGCGAGATTGGTGGTATCCGACAGGGGCGACATCTTGTCGCCGAAATAGGCGCCGGATATCACCGCCCCCGCGGTGATCGCCGGCGACAGGTCGAAGCCCTGGGCGATGCCGATGAAGGCGACGCCCACGGTCCCCGCCGTGGTCCATGAGCTGCCGATGCTGAGCGAGACGATGGCGCAGATGGCGCAGGTCGCCACGTAGAAGAAGCTGGGGTCGAGCACCGACAGCCCGAAATGGATGAGGGTCGGCACGATGCCGCCGAGAATCCAGGTGCCGATGAGCGCGCCCACGGCGATCAAAATCAGGATCGCCTTCATGGTGAGGCCGATGGAATGAAGGATCGCGGCTTCGATCTCGTCCCAGGAATGGCCGCGGAGAAGGGCCACCACCGCTGCGATCACGGCCCCGCCCGTGAGCGCCACCTGATTAGGCCCATAGGCGGAATCGGCGCCATAGAGTCGGATCGAGACGACGAGAAGGCCGACGAGTCCGATGACGGGTATGAGCGCCAGCCAGAAGGGCGGCAATCCTTCGCGCGATCTGTTTTCCTTGGACACAGAACCCCCCTTGTCATTATGCCGTTCTAGAATTGTCCGCGCCTAATCTAGAATAGGATGACGGCAAATCCGATCAAAAAAGGGGGCGACCTGTCATGGCGACGCACGACAACAGCATTCTGATCTCCATCCTCGGGCCCGACCGCGTGGGGCTCATTGCCGAGGTGGCGGGGGAACTCTATGGCCTCGGCGCCAATCTCGCGGACGCATCCTTCGCCGTGCTTGGGCGCGCCTGCGAATTCTCCTGCGTCGCCGAGCTTCCCGCGGGCGTCGCAATGGAAGAGGTGGAGGAAAGCCTGCGCCGCCTGCGCAGCCTCGAGGAGGCGCAGATCCGGGTGAGCCCCTTTCCGTTCTCCGGCGACCCGGGTGATCTCGCGGACGTGAGCCACGTCATCGAGATCGACGGCGGCGACCGGCCGGGACTCATCGCGCGCCTTTCCGAAGTATTTATGCAGTTCGGCGCAAACGTGGTGCGCATGAATTCCCGCCGCATCCTGGACGAGGACGGCACCGGACGCTACGTCACGAGCTTCGCCGTCTCCATGCCGCCGGGCCGAGCCGAATCCTGCCTCGCCGCCGTCCACAACACGGCGGGGCAGCTCAATCTCCGCTGCCGGTACCGCACCGCCGGGTAGAATTTCACGGCCGCTCCACCCCTCGCCGCCCGCAAGCCGTTGCGCCGGGCGGATATTTGTAGAATTATATATCTCGAAAGTTGCGTTCCTGGGCCATGTCTTGGGTCGCATGTCTTCGGCAGCGCCCGGGCGTCGTCATTTCGAGCAGGGGAGAGCTCCAATGAAAATTGCACCATTGTTCCGGCGGCGGGCGATCCGCGTGGGTCTCCTGGCCGTCATCGCGCCGCTCGGTCTCACCGCAGCGGCCGCCCTCGCCCAGAACCAGCAGGGGGGCGAGAAGGGCACAAGCTACAGCCCGGTGGTCATCGAGGAGGATTTCGACTCGATCCGCAAGCGGCTGTCGGGCGAGAAGAAGAAATTCGCCGACCGCCAGCGCCAGCTTCTGGAGCGGCGCTACGACCTCAGCAATCGGCCGGCCCAGGGCGTCACCATGAGCCGGGGCAAACCCATCCAGGAAGGGGTGCGGGTCAGGCTGCCCAAGGGCGTCAGCAGCTGGGACGAGCTTGCGGCCATGACGCCCGACGAGATCCGCAAGAAGAACCTGTGGCCCGAAGGCTTCCTGCCGCTGCCCCATCCCAAGCATGAGGAAGGGGGCATGGTCTTCCCGCAGTTCCACATCGACTCTGTCAGGAAGGACGAAAACCGCGACCTCACGCGGTTCGACGTGGATTTCGACCTGCCGGACCATTTCCTGCCGGAATTCCCGCCGCCCATCTTCCTCACCACCCGTCCCGATCTCGGTGATGTGTCGAAGGGGCAGCGGGTCGGGCTTCACAATCTGTTCGAGCTCTTCGACGGCATCCTCAATCCCAAGCAGATCGAGGGCCTGCGCCTCCTGGTCACGCCCTTCCCGCAGCAGCAGTTCAACATCACCAGCGACCGGCGGTCGCTGGCGCCGAGCATGGGGGTCGCCTGCTTCGACTGCCATGTGAACGGCCACACCAATGCGGCGACCCATCTCGTGGGCGACATCCGGCCGCAGGAAGCGCGGCGGCGCATCGACACGCCGAGCCTACGCGGGGTCAACGTGCAGCGCCTGTTCGGCTCCCAGCGCGCCCTCAAGACGGTGGAGGATTTCACCGAGTTCGAACAGCGCGCCGCCTATTTCGATGGCGATCCGGTGACCGCCACCAAGAAGGGGGTCAACATCCTCGAGCGCGGCAGCCAGGTCCATTTCATGGGCGAGTTCCAGGCGCTTCTGGACTTCCCGCCGGCGCCCAAGCTCGACGTCTTCGGCCGCCTCGATCCGTCAAAGGCGACGGAGGCGGAGCTCAGGGGCGAGGCGCTGTTCTTCGGCAAGGCGCGCTGCGCCGAATGTCATGTGCCGCCGTTCTACACGGACAATCTCATGCATGACCTGAAGACCGAGCGCTTCTTCGAGCCGCGCATGATCAACGGGCGTCTGGCGCGCATGGACGGGCCCATCAAGACCTTCCCGCTGCGCGGCATCAAGGAAAGCCCCACCTATCTCCACGACGGGCGTTTGCTCACCCTCGAGGACGCGGTGGAGTTCTTCAATCTGGTGCTGCAGGTGAAACTGACGGCCGAGGAAAAGGCCGATCTCGTCCAGTTCCTGCGGGTGCTTTGACCCTCAGTCGGCGCTTGCCGGGGCGTCGCCGTCCTCGACGGCGGCGCCTTCTTCATTCGCGCCGTCTTCCTCGGCCGCGGCATCCCCGCCCGTCGCGATGTTCTGGCGCATGTGGTCGAGAAGGGGCGTCAGACCGTTGCGGCCCGTGCCGAGGATGGACGCGAACTCGTCCCGCTGGGTGATCGTGAGGCTGATGCCTTCGGCGCGGACGTCGATCACCTTGATCTCACCCTTGCCGTCCTTGCGCACGCGCCAGTCGGCCAGCACCGCTTCCTGGCCCGGCCGGGCGATGCGGGTATGGACGAAAAGGTCGGTGTTGCGCACCGGCGAGCTGCCGGTCACGTCCACCTTGGCGTTCTTGAACTTGCTGATGATGATGTCGTAGAGCTTGTTGAAGATGAACTGCGGGAACAGGCTCTTGTATTCCGCGAGATCCGCGTTGAAGCGGGCCCGGTCCTCGGGCGCCAGGCCGTCGGCGGGCCGCGCATGGCGGCCGAGCACCAGCTGCGCGATATAGTCCATGGCCACATGCCGGTCCATCAGCTCCTTGAGCTGGGCGCGGCGAGCGGCGTCGTCCAGACCCTCGTCCCCGATGATGGCGAAGGCGCGGTCGGCCACGTCGCGGATGAAGGCCTCGCCCTCTGCCGGCGCGGGCGCCTCCGCCCGGGCGACCGTCGCGACCATGAAGCTCACCGCCAGCAGGGAGAAGGCGGCGATCATCACCCGCCGCAGGGAAGACGTGACAGGGGTCAGGACTTGGGCATGCATGGTTGCCGCTCCTTGGGATCTGTTGGGAGAAGGGGGCGCCCCGGCATGGGGCGCCGCCCGGAAGCTCGGCCGTTCCGCCTTACTTCGTCGCCTGCTTGAGATAGGCGATGAGGTCGGCGCGCTGGGCTTCGTTCTTGATGCCGACGAAGATCATCTTGTTGTTGGGGATGAAGGCCTTGGGATCGGCGATGTACTTGTCGATGGTCTCTTCCGACCACACGACGTCTGCGTTCGCCATGGCCTTGGAATAGTTGTAGCCTTCCTTGGTGCCCGCCTTGCGGCCGAACACGCCGTGGAGATTGGGACCCTGGCGATCGGTGCCGCCCGCTTCCACCGTGTGGCAGGCCTTGCAGCGATTGAACAGCTTCTCGCCCTTCGCCGGGTCGCCCTCGGCCATGGCGTGGGTGGATGCCAGGCCCACGGCCAGCAGGGCAGCCAATCCCAAAGTTCTTTTCATCTCGCGACTCCTTAACAGTTACGACAGCTCAGCGATGGGTCTCATCCTTGCCAACCGCCCGGGCCATCTCTAGCTCCCCGGTCGCGGCGGCGTCAAGCTGTCCGGCCACGGACGGGTCCTTCAACCGCTCCACCTTCTCGAGGAAGGCGTTGAGTTCCGCCTTGACCACGGGCGCCAGGAAATAGAGCCCGATGATGTTCGGCAGCGCCATGGCGAAGAGCATGGCATCCGACACGTCCACCACCTTGGTCAGCGCCATGGTCGAGCCGATCACGGTCGTCAGGCAGAACAGCATCTTGTAGGTGAGTTCGGACGTCCGTGACTCTCCAAGCAAGAATGTCCATGCTTTGAGGCCATAATATGACCAGGTGATCTGGGTCGAAAAGGCGAACAGGACCACCGAGATCGCAAGGGTCACCGGAAACCAGCCGATGACTCCGGCGAAGGCTGCGGAGGTCATGCTGACGCCGTCCACCGTAGTGTCCATGTAGGTGCCGGTAATCACGATCACAAGGGCGGTCGCCGTGCAGATCACCACCGTGTCGATGAAAGGCTCGAGGAGCGCCGTGAAGCCTTCGGTCACCGGTTCGTTGGTGCGCACGGCGGCATGGGCGATGGGGGCGGAGCCGACGCCCGCCTCGTTGGAGAAGGTGGCGCGCCGGAAGCCCTGGATCAGCACGCCGACGATGCCGCCCTGCACCCCCTCGGGCGAGAAGGCGCCCTGGACGATGGCCCAGATCGCCGCCGGGATCTGGTCGAAATGGATGCCGATGATGATGAAGGCGCAGACGAGGTAGAAGATGGCCATGAGGGGGACGAGGATGCTGGTCACCCGGGCGATGCTGCGGATGCCGCCGATGATGACCAGGGCGATGATCCCCGCCATGACGAGGCCGAACAGCCAGCCGCGCCCGGCGAGCAGGCCGTCCTCCCCGCCGGTCACCATGAAGACCTGCTGATAGGCCTGGTTGACCTGGAACATGTTGCCGGCGCCCAGCGCGCCACCCACGCAGCAGATGGCGAAGACCACCGCCAGCACCCGCCCGAAGCGCGGGAAGCCCTTGGCGGCAAGCCCCGACTGCAGATAGTACATGGGCCCGCCGGAGACCGTGCCGTCCGGCGCGATGCGGCGATAGCGCACGGCAAGCGTGCATTCCACGAACTTGGTGGTCATGCCGAGGAGCCCGGCCACGATCATCCAGAACGTGGCGCCCGGCCCGCCGAGCCCGACCGCAACGGCGACGCCCGCGATGTTGCCGAGGCCCACGGTCCCGGACAAGGCGGAGCATAACGCCTGGAAATGATTGATCTCGCCGCGGTCATGGGGATCGTCATAGTCCCCCTTGGTCACCCGGATGGCGAGCCAGAAGCCGCGCAGATTGATGAAACCCATGTAGAGGGTGAAGATCGCCGCCGCTGCGATGAGCCAGCCCACGATCAGCGGAAACTGGACCCCGTTGATGGGCACCGCGGTGAAGATGAGCCCGGCGAAGAAATCCGTGAAGGGCGCCACCGCGTCGTTGATCTTCTGGTCGAGCGAGCGCACCTCGGCGGCGTGAATAAATGTCGGCGCCATCGCCGCCATCACGGCAATGGCGGCGGCCGAAAGCTTTTTGCGAACCATGACCCTCCCTTATGGTCTTTCGTTCTTGATCGCCCGCAAACTATAGACAGATTGACCGGTCCGCGCCACGCCAAAGCGAATTTCCTGTCCGTAGCGGCCCCCGGGGGCCATTAACGCGGTCTTAACTCGGCCCCCGGGATACTGGGCTCGCGCGGGTAATTCATTGCGAGGCGGGCGTTGGACAGCAGCAGGCTCTCTCAGGAAGACGTTTCACGGCTTCTCAGCGATCCGTCCGCGGACAATCGGGCGCAGACCGCCGCCAAGATCGGCGCGCAGTTCGTCGCCGGCGGCCTCGGCGCCAGCGAGCGCGAGATCATCGAGGACATCTTCCGCATCATGGTGCGGGACGCCGCCGTCAAGGTGCGGCAGGCACTCTCCCAAAGCCTGAAGGACAGCACGGACGTCGCCCGCGACGTGGCGCTCGCACTCGCCCATGACGTGGCCGAAGTCGCGATCCCCATGATCGAATTTTCCGAGGTCCTGACCGAGGGCGACCTCATCGACCTCATCGAAAGCCAGGGCACCGACCACCGCCAGGCCGTCGCCCGGCGCGAGCGGGTGTCGGACAAGGTGGCGGCGGCGCTCGTGGATTCGGGCGACGCCGCGGCGGTCGCGACGCTGGTCGCCAACGAGGGGGCGGCGCTGTCGCCCGCCACCATGGGCCGCGTCATCGACAATTACGGCCATATCCGGCGGGTGAGCGAACCCCTGGCGCTGCGCCGCCAGCTGCCGCTTACGGTCGCGGAGCGGCTCGTCAATCTCGTCTCCGAAAAGATCCGCCAGCACCTCGTGACGCATCACGAGCTTTCGCCGGACGTGGCCGCCGACCTTTTCCTCATGGCGCGGGAGAAGGCGACCCTCGGCCTCCTGCAGCCGGGCAGCAACCTGCGCGACGTCATGGAGCTCGTCGAACAGCTCCATCGCAACGGGCGGCTGACGCCAAGCCTCATCCTCCGCGCCCTGTGCATGGGCGACGTCACCTTCTTCGAGGCGGCGCTTGCCGTGCGTGCGGACATTCCCGTGGCCAACGCCCACAAGCTCATTCACGACCGCAGCCGCCGCGGCCTCGTGGCGCTGTGCGAGAAATGCGGCCTCTCGAAGAAGCTCGTGAAGATCTTCGCGGCCGCCCTCGATCTCGCCGAGGAACTGCGCTTGACCGGCGGCGACGACCGCGAGCGCTTCCGCCAGATCATGATCGAGCGCGTCCTCACCCAGTTCGAGGATGCGATCGACCCCGAAAATCTCGACTATTTCATCTCCAAGCTCGGCCGCAGCGTCGCCGCCTGAGCGGGCGCCCGGCGCCCCACCGGCAACTTCCGCCGCTCCGCCGATGTTCCAGTGAGGAACATCGCGTGGAGGACGGACATGAAACGATCCCTCTGGAAATGCTACGGCTACGGCTGGGTGACGCTGGGCTTTTTCCTCGTCACCATCATCGGCCACTGGCTGTTCGGCTGGCTCGCCTATGTCGACGAGCAGCAGTCCCTGGGCCAGCCCATCGAGGTTCCGGGCTATGTTGTGGAGATGATGCGGGACACCCTCGAGAACTGGCAATCCGAATTCCTGCAGCTCATTTGGCAGGTGGCGGGGCTTGCCTATCTCCTCTATGTGGGCTCGCCCCAGTCCAAGGAGGGGAGCGACCGCACGGAAGCCAAGATCGACGCCATCCTGCGCCGCATCGCGCCCGAGGACGGCGCGCGCATCATCGCGGAGCTCGATGACGCCTATTCGGGGCGTCACACGGACATTCCCCACGGCCACCGGCGGTGACGCTCACTTGATGCGCTTCAGGGCCTGGCCGAGCAGCACGTATAGCTTGCCGAGCTCAGACGAAATGAGGGTGACGCCCAGGACGCTCTTGGGATCGGCGGAGAGCGCCTGGTTCATGAGTTCCTGGAATTCGGCGAGATAGCGGTCCACATGCTCGCGGAATTCGGCGTCGGTCTTGTGGCGGGCGGCGATCGCCTCGTGCGTCGCGCGGCTGCCGAGGCGCAGGGCGCGGCGGGCGAAGATGCCGCGCTCGCCCTTGAGATAGCGCTGCCACACCTCTTCCGGGATGTCGGCTTCGAGCGCCCGGTGAATGTCGATGGCGGTGGAGCCGAGGGCCTCGATGAGCCGGCTCGCCGTGCGGGCGAATTGGTTCTGCGCCCGCTCCCGGGTCGCGTTTTCATAGCGCTCGGCGCGCTGGCGCAGGGTCTCGGCCGCCGCCTCCATGCGCCGCACGGCGTCCGCCAGGCCGCCGATACGCGCCTTGGCCGCCTGCTCGAGCTGCTCGGCGGTCCGGGCCGCATCGTCCGTGAGCTCGCGCAAGGTGGCCCGCTCGGCGCGCAGCATTTCGCTCACGCGGCCCGATTCCTGCTGCATGTGCTCGCCCGCTTCGGCAAGAAGCGCGATCTCGTCGCGCATGGCGTCGCTCGCCGCGGCGAGACGGCGCAGGATGGTGTCGAGCTCCGCCGCGGTGGCGCTCCGCTCCCGCCCGGCCTTTTCGCCCGCTTCCGACAGCCGCGCGAGCAGGGTTTCCGTTTCCTGCAAAAAGCCCGAGATGGTGTCGCCGATCCCCTGCCGCACCTGGTCGATGCGGCCGAGGCGGTTCTCGGCGGTGGTCGCGAAGCGGTTGAGCCGTTCCTCCATCTCGTTGGCGGCGGCGGCAAGGCGGCCGCCGATATCGGCCGCGGCCTCGCGGATCCGGCCCGTGCGCTCGGCAAGGAGTTCCGCCGCCTGTTCCGCATTGCCGCCCATGCGCGCCATGGCGTCTTCGAGGCTCTCCCGCTCGCGGGCGAAGGCGGCGCCTGCTTCGGCGGCCACTTCCGTCAGGCGGCCGGCAAGCTGCTCCAGCGCCTCGCGCTCCGCCTGCAATTCGGCGCGGCCTTGCGCGGCGCTCGCCCCCGCGGTCTCGGCCTCCGCGCCGAGGCGGGCGAGTTCCTCGCGCAGCTGCTCGCCCCAGCCCGCAAGGCGCTCTTCCACGCGCCGGGCGTCCCCTTCGAGGGTGTCCGTCGCCGCCGCCTCGTGCTTCTCCAGCGCCTCGCGGATGATGCGGGCATGGTTGGCGATGGCGGCCTCCAGCGCCGCGTCCTGGGCCGCGATCGAATCATGGACCGTGCGGTTCTGCCGCTCGACGGCGTGGCGCACGGCGTTCGCCTGGTCCTCGAGCGCCGCCGCGACGGCCTGGCGGTGCTCGTCTAGGGCGACGAGCGCCTGGGCCTGCTCGTCCACGATCGCCTGGCGCATGCGCGATGCGGCTTCCGCAAGGGCGTCCTCCGCCGCCTGGGCCCGCGCCTCGACGGCAAGCTTCATGGCCGCGGTCTGGTTCTCGATGGTGCGCGCCGCCTCTTCCATGCGGCGGTTGAGGAGAGCGGCGGCTTCCGCGGCGCTCGCCCGGGCGGCGTTGAGCGCTTCGGTCACTTCCTGCAGGCCGGAGCTGCCGCCTGCCGCGGTCTCGCCGATTTCCTTGAGGGCGAGGGCCCGCGCCTCCTCGAGGCGGGTTTCCGCCTGGGCAAGCGCGTCGCTCGCCGCCTTGGCCAGGGCCCGGGCCTCCGCGCCGAAGCCTTCTCCGGCCGCCGCCGCCTGAGCAAGCGCGCCTGCGGCGACGCGGGACAATTCGTCCGCCTCGCGCCGGAGCGCCTCCTCGATTTTCGCGGCATCTTCCCGGGTGCGGCCGGCGAGCTCCGAGATCACCGTCGCCCGCGCTTCCATCCGCGCCGCAAGCTCGTCCGCATGGGCGCCGAAGGCGTCCATTCCGGCCCGAAGCTCGTCCTGACGGGCAAGGGCGCCCCGGGCGATTTCCGCCGCGCGGGCGTCAGCCTCCGCAAGGCCCGCCTTGAGGCCGCCGACGCTGTCGTCGAGGCGGCTGCCGATGGCGGCAAGGTCGCGGGCGGCGCTCGCCAGCGCCTCGGCCATGCTGTTGGTGCGGTCCGCCACCTGTTCGCCGCCGGCTTCCGCCTCTTCCCGGGCGCGGCGGGCGGCGTCGGTCAGCGCCGCCGCGATCTCGGCGACGCGGCTCTGCAGCTCCTGCCCGCGCTGGTCGAGCTCTGCGCTCAGGCTGTTGATGCGGTCGCGCTCGGCGGAAAGCTGGGTGGTCACGTCCCGCGCCGCCTTTTCGGCGCCGGTCGTCGCCGTGAAAAGCTCGTTGATCTGGGTCTGGAAGCGGCTCTCGAGATGTCCCAGGCGGTCGGATGCGATGTCGCTCGCCGCTTCCACCGCCTCGATCTGCTTCTTGAGGCGCTGGGTCATGGCGTTGATGCGCCGCTCCGCCTGCTCCACGGGGGCGAGCAGGTCGAGGAGACCCTGATTGAGGGCAAGGCGCTGCTCGCGCGTCGGATCGGTGCGGAGGAAGACGAGGGCCGCGAGCCACAGGACCACGAGCGGGGTCGCGATCCCGGCCACAAGGCTTGCGGCCTCCACGGGGTCGAGGTCGCGCAGGTTGAAGCCGGGCCCTTGCGCGCCGAGCCAGAAGGCGGCGGCGACGAGCCACAGGGCGCTCAGGAGCCCCGCCGCGCAGAGCGGCCAGAAGCGCCTGAACCAGCCAGGCATGCGGGCCTGCGGCTGCTCGGCCGCGGCGGCGTCGCCCCGCATGCGCAGGGCTGCGGGATGCTGGGCGACCTTGCCCTTCTGCTGGTCACCTTCGGTGGGTCCGGCATTGCTCATGAAAGAAATCTCCCCCCGGTCCTCATCGCCAAAAACTCATATCTGCGACGGAAAAGCGGCCCGCGCCGCGGCCTTCCCACGAAGCCGCCAGTCTAGCAACGGCGCGACGTCAGGGCAATTACGCTAGGCCCGGGACGGTTGCGGAATCTTTACCATTTTGCGGCAATCTTCGATGCAAGGGTCGCCCCCATGCGCCGGTCGTCGTACGGGCCGTGCGCCGGGGCACATGCGGAGTGTGAAGTATTGAGCAATCTCGATCTTGAACGCCTGAGCGTGCTGGTGGTGGAGGACAGTCCCTTCATCCGCTCGCTCATCGTCAATTGCCTGAAGATCCTGGGCGTCGGCAAGGTCACCACCCGCGACCATGGCGGCGAGGCCATCGAGTTCCTGAAGCTCGTGCACAAGGATCCGATCCGCGCCGGGGTCATGACGGTCGATATCGTGATCTCCGACTGGGAGATGTCGCCGGTCGACGGCCTCATGCTGCTGCGCTGGCTGCGCCGTCACAAGGAATCGCCCAACCGCTTCATGCCCTTCATCATGGTCACCGCCTATACGGAGGAGGCGCGGGTCAAGGAAGCGCGCGACATGGGCGCCAACGAGGTGATGACCAAGCCCTTCACCATCAACGGCTTCGCCCAGAAGCTGGAGAACATCATCCTGCGGCCGCGCCAGTTCGTTCATACCAAGGACTATTTCGGGCCCGACCGGCGGCGCCAGAACCTGCCCTTCGAGGGGCCGGACCGGCGCGTCCTTACCGATGACAGCGAAGGGGTGGAGGTGATCCGTGGCTGAGGCACCGAAAAGGCAGGATGCGCAGAAGAAGCCGGACGCCCAGAAGAAGCCGGTGCGCGTGCGCTTCTACCGGTTCAAGAACCAGCTGAAGGAAAAGACCGCAGGTCTCGGCATCGAGGGCCAGGGGGCGACCACCATCGACCCGGTGGCGCTCGCCAAGGCCGAGGCGGCGCTTCAGGAAATGGTCGAGGACTATCCGGACTGGATCAAGTCACTCATCAACAAGCTCGCCGAGGAGCATCGCCGCGCCGTGGACACGCCCCACGAGCGGCGCAAGCAGTTCGAGAAGATCCGCCGCATCGCCTTCGACATGAAGGGGCAGGGCGGCACCTTCAACTATCCGCTCATTACCGAATTCGCGGATTCCCTCTACAATTTCGCCGGGCCGAACGCGGGCATGACCGACAACCACGTGGAGATCATCAAGGCTCATATCGACTCCATGCGCGTCGTCGGCAACGAGCGCCTCAAGGGCGACGGCGGCGAAAGCGGCCAGGCCCTGAAGCAGGGGTTGGCGCAGGCCATCGCCAAATACAGCCCCAAGCGCGGGTGACGGCTCGGCCTACTCCAGCGTGGCAAGCTTCACGCGAAGCGGCGCTGGCAGAATGGTCCAGCGCGTATTGCCTTCGATGATGACCGGCCCTTCCGGGGTCACCGCGATGTCCCAACCGATGAGCGGATGGGGCAGGAAGGCCCGCGCGGCGGCAAGGGCGAGGTCGCGGGCCTCGTCCCAGAACGGCACCCGGAAGCTGCCGAGATCCTCCCCCGTCACCGGATGGCGGGTCACCCGCTCATAGGCGCCGGTTGCAGAAATGGGGCCATGGGCGCGGCGGATGCGCCCGTCGTCGCCGAGCGTCGCCCAGATGTTGCCCGTCTGCCCTTTGTGGAAATTGTCGGTGACGCTATTGCCGGCGATGAGCTTCATGGCCATGGCGATGATCCTGGGCTCCAGGTCCTTGCCCACGAAGGTGACAAGCCGCAGGCAGGAGAGGCCCCTTGACCCGGTGAGGCGCACGATCTCCGGATGGGCGAACAGGCGCTTCTGGATCAGGATCCGCGCGGTCGGCCGGGTGAGGCCGAGACTTGCGCCATAATGGCGGAAGCCGCGGGCAAGCCGCGCCGCCGTCTCCCCGAGCCAGGCATGCAATTGGGGGAGGTCAAGGCGCGACCCGTCGCTCTCGTTCACGATCACGCCGCCTTCCCGGCGGAACGCCGCCGCCCCCTGGCCGAGCATGCCGACCGCGGGTTTGGTGAAGAAATGTTCGGGGAGCGCGCGGTCAAGGAAGGCGATCCATTCCTCGCGCGTGCCGAGGGACGGGCCGCCGGGGGCGAAGCCCGCGGGCTCCGCATATACCGCCACCAGCTCCGGCACCGGCAGGCCGTTCATCCGGCAATGGGCGAGGGCGACGGTCTGATCGGCGGTAAGGCAATAGTAGCTTGCGGGCACATGGCGCTCGATGAAGGCGAGCTGTTCCCGCCGGCTCGCGTAGAAGGCGAGCTCGTCGTCGCCGAGGGCGGGATCGAGCAGGCCATTCTCGATGATCTCCGCCGCCGAGAAGCCGTGCGCGCGGTAGAGATGCACGGCGCGCCGGAACAGGCGCATGATCTCGCCGCTGCGGCGGGCCGTTGTGCGGCTGATATGGTCGTAGATGAGTGCGAGGGCGTTTGCCCTTCCCAACGCGCGACTGAACATCACAACCTCCCCCTGTTTCTCGTCGGAGTGGCGCCAGTCAGTTCTGCCGTGCCTCCGGCACGGGTTCCGCAAAGCTTACAGGCAAGATGGTCCAGCGGGTATTGCCTTCGACAATCACGGGGCCTTCATCGGTTATCCCGATGTCCCAGCCGACGGAGGGATGGGGCATGAAGGCGAGGGCCGCATCCATGGCGAGCTTCAGGGTCGCTTCCCAATGGGGAATGCGGAAGTCGCGGAACGCCATCCCCGAGCGCGGATGGTGGGTGATGCGGGTATAGTCCCCCTGCGGGCCGATGGGTCCGAAGGCGGTGATGAAATGGCCGCTCTCGCGGTCGATCTGGGTCCAGAAATTGCCGCTTTTGCCCTTGTGGAAATTGTCGGTGATGCTGTCGCTCGCGATCACCTTCATGCTGGTGGAGATGATGCGCACGTTCATCTTGTCGTCCACGAATGTGATGGCGCGAACGCATGACAGGTTCCTCGATCCGGTGAAGGCGGCGAGATCGGGATGGGCGAACAGCCGCTCCTCGATCAGGATCTTGCGCGTGGGGCGGGTGAGCTTGAGGTAAGGATCGAAGCTTCCCGGATCGCGGTAGAGCTCCGCCGCCCGCGCGGCGAGCCAGTCGTGGAATTCGGCGATGGTGAGCGCCTTGCCCGCGTCATCAGTTCCGGGGCCGAACAGGATCCTGTCGCCCGCGCGCTCGAACGCCGCAGCGCCCCGGCCGAGCATGCCGATCGCGGGCTTCACGAAGAAATGCGCGGGCAGGGTGCGGTCGAAATGGCGGATCCAGTCTTCCCGCGCGGCGATCGTGGGTCCGCCCGGCGCATAGCCCTGGGGCTCGTCATATATGGCGACAAGGTTCGGGGTCGGGATCCCCGCCATGCGGCACTGGGCGAGGGTGATGCTCTGGTCGGCGGTGAGGCAGTAATAACCCTTGGGCACCGTGCGGTCGATGAGGCGCACATATTGCCGGCGGCTTGCATAGAGCTTGAGATCGTCGGGTCCGAGCGCGGGGTTCAGAAGGCCGTTCTCGATGAGCTCCGTCACCGTGAAGCCGTCGCGGAAATGGAGCCTCGCCGCACGGCGAAAGAGCGCGCGCGCAATCGCCCGGTCGTTGCGGCTCTGCCGCCGGATCTCGGCCTTGAGCCGCCTTACGCCATCCAGCTTTCCCATGCCCTCTCTCGTCTTCCCCTTCGAAGCGGCAGGGCTTTAACGCTTTGGAGATAAAATCGGATCCCACTTTAGAGAAAAGTTAACCCCTATACCTTAAACGGGATATAAAAACGGGGGTGTCTCTGATGTATCTCTCGGGGGACGAGGAAAGGCGGTTCGTCATCCGCCTCTTCGATTACTGGCATCTGGTGCGCGGCGATCGCCCGTTTCCGCGCCTCGCCGACGTGAATTTCAACGATCTCGGCAAGGATGCGGCGTCCTGCATGGTGGTCGATCTTGCGGGCGGCGCGGAGCAGGCGACCTTCATCCGCGTGGGGCTCCGCCTCAAGCCCGACGGCTGGCCCGACGCCCGCGGCCGCCGCGTCATCGACTGTCCCGAGGGCAGCCTGCTGCACGAACTCTTGCGCGGCCTGCCGGATTCCGTCACCCGCCGCGCGCCGGTGAGCCGGGGCGGGGAATTCCGCCTGCGCGGGCGTCTCGCCCTCGGGCGTTCCATCCTGCTGCCGCTCGCCGAGGACGGGGTGCATATGAGCCATGTGCTCGGCGGCATCAATTACAAGTTCCTGGAGGAAAAAGGCGAGGAGGACGCGCCGCTCCCCTGGACCAGTGCGGAGCCCGCATCATGACCGAAGCCCCGCTCCATGCCTTCGAGGTGCGCCTCTGCCGCGGCGGCGCGTCGCGGCTCGAGGCGGTGTTCGACGACGAGGATCTGGCGCAGGAAGCGGCGCGCCGGATCGCGGCGCGCAATCTAGGCGGCGACGTGGTGGTGGCGCCCGGCGCCGCATTATGCGAAATGCCCGGCCCCTGGGTGCTTGCTGAGGGCGCCCGTCACGCCCGCCCGCACATCACCGCGGGCGCTGCGCTCCGCGGCAGCCTGTTCATGGTCGCGCTCGTCGCGGTCAGCGGGATCCTTCTTCTCTGACCCTCAGTGCATCAGCTCGCGCATGGCGCGGTCGAGCCCCTCGAGGGTCAGGGGATACATGCGCCCGCCCATGAGCTGCTTCATCATCTCGATCGATGCCGTATAGCCCCAGTGCTTCTCCGGCACGGGGTTGAGCCAGACCGCATGCTCGTAGATGTCGAGGAGGCGGCGCATCCATACCTCGCCCGCCTCCTCGTTCCAGTGCTCCACCGACCCGCCGGGATAGACGATCTCGTAGGGGCTCATGGAGGCGTCGCCCACGAAGATCACCTTGTAGTCGTGGGGATAGGTATGGAGGACGTCGTAGGTGGAGACGAAATCCGTGGAGCGGCGGCGGTTGTCCTGCCACAGCTTCTCGTAGATGCAGTTGTGGAAATAGAAATATTCCATGTGCTTGAACTCGGTCCGCGCGGCCGAGAACAGCTCCTCGCACAGGCGGATATGGGGATCCATGGAGCCGCCCACGTCGAAGAACAGCAGCACCTTCACCGTGTTGTGCCGTTCGGGCCGCATGCGGATGTCGAGGAAGCCGCGATGGGCCGTCGCGCGGATGGTATCGTCGAGATCCAGCTCCTCGAGCGCCCCTTCCCGGGCGAAGCGCCGCAAGCGCCGGAGCGCCACCTTGATGTTGCGGGTCCCCAACTCCACATCGCTATCGAGATTCTTGTATTCCCGCTTGTCCCACACCTTTACGGCGCGGCCATGACGGCCTTTGTCCTGACCGATGCGCACGCCTTCGGGATTGTAGCCATAGGCGCCAAAGGGCGACGTGCCGGCTGTGCCGATCCATTTGTTGCCGCCCTGGTGACGGCCTTTTTGTTCTTCCAGGCGTTTTTGCAGCGTCTCCATGAGCTTTTCCCAATCGCCCATGGCCTGGATCTTTTTCATTTCCTCCTCCGTGAGGTGGAGTTCGGCCAGCTTGCGCAGCCATTCCTCGGGAATTTCGGCGGTGCCGTCGTCCGGGCTTAAATTTTCCAGCCCCTTAAAGACGGTGCCAAAGACCCGGTCGAACTTGTCCAGGTTGCGTTCGTCCTTCACCAGGGTGGCGCGGGAAAGGTAATAAAAATCCTCCACCCGATAATTGGCGAGCCCCGCCTGCATGCCTTCCAGCAGGGTCAAATATTCCCGCAAGGTGACGGGCACCTTGGCGTCTTTAAGGGCGAAAAAGAAGTCCGTGAACATGCCTTATGTACTACACGAACTTCTTTTCCAACTCAAAGGCCAATGATCAATGCCCTTGATGGCCGTCTGCCGGGGCGGCTTCTTTGTCCTTATCCTTGGTTTTATTCTTTGTTTTGCCGGGATCAGGAATTTCCACGAAGGATTTGAAATAGCATTCCTCTTTCAATCCTCCGCTGCCACGCAGGATGATGGAGCTGAATTTGTCCACCCGGCG
>CAZDSS010000034.1:23281-23689 GCA_964508185.1 uncultured Sphingomonadales bacterium | reverse complement strand
GATCGCCTGCTCATTGACGACCTGAGCTTCCGCCTGCCGCCGGGCGGCATCGTCGGCGTCATCGGCCCGAACGGCGCGGGCAAGACCACGCTGTTCCGCATGATCATGGGCCTCGAACAGCCCGACGGCGGCAAGCTCGAGGTGGGGGATACGGTGGTCCTCGGCTATGTGGACCAGAGCCGCGACGCCCTCGACGACAACAAGACCGTGTGGGAGGAAGTCTCGGGCGGTCATGACGTCTTCACCTTCGGCAAGCGCGAGATCTCGACCCGCGCTTACGTCGGCGCCTTCAACTTCAAGGGCTCCGACCAGCAGAAGAAGGTGGGGCAGTTGTCGGGCGGGGAGCGCAACCGCGTCCCTATGGCCAAACTGCTGTCGCGGCCGAGCACCGTGCTGCTGCTCGACGAG
>CAZDSS010000034.1:0-23271 GCA_964508185.1 uncultured Sphingomonadales bacterium | reverse complement strand
GAGACGCTCCGCGCCCTCGAAGAGGCGCTCGAGGAATTCGCCGGCTGCGCCGTCATCATCAGCCATGACCGCTGGTTCCTCGACCGCATCGCGACCCATATCCTCGCCTTCGAGGGCGACAGCAAGGTCGTCTGGTTCGAGGGCAACTATCAGGACTATGAAGAGGACCGCCGTCGCCGCCTCGGCGCCGAGGCCGACCGGCCGCACCGCATCACATACAAGAAGCTGACGCGCGCCTGATCGCCGCGTCGCTTAGGGACAGGAAGGCCGCATCCCGCATGGCGGGAGCGGCCTTTTTCGTGGCCGTCCCGCGCCGGCGAGCGCATCTGAACAGCCCTTGCCCGGACAGGAAAATCCCGCGGCTTCGGACAGGTGCTGACGTCACCCGGTTCCTTCTCGGGAGTGGCGCAGCAAAGGCTGCTTCCCGTGCCCTCAAGCCACCTGCGACTTTTCATAGTTTTTGCGCAGGCTGCAGTGGCGGCGGAAATCCGCGGTTTCACGCATGCTATGCTGTGTCCGGCGCAGGTTGCTGCGATTTGTAACGCTTGTTATATTCTCCTCACAACAACATGCAGAACAGGGAAGGCGTGAGATGACGGAGACCAAAGGGGCATTGCGGCGGCGCGACATTCTGCTCGGCGGCGGGGCGGCGGCGCTGGCCGGTGCGGTGGCGTCCAACGCAGGCGCGGAAGCGCAGGCTGCGCCTGCGCGGAAGTTCGATCACGAGACCGATATCGTCTGCGTCGGCGGCGGCGCGGCCGGCCTCACCGCGGCCGTGACCGCGGTGGGTGAGGGCGCGAAGGTGATCGTGCTGGAGAAGGGCCCGATCCTCGGCGGCACCACGGCGAAATCGGGGGCGGTGTTCTGGATCCCCAACAATTTCGCGCTGCGGGAGCAGGGCATCCGGGACGCCAGGGACGACTGCCTGCGCTTCCTCGCGCGCTTTTCCTGGCCCGAATACTACGATCCCGATGCCGAGATGCTGGGGCTCGAGCCCGAGGCCTATCGCCTGCTCGAAGCCTTCTACGACAACGGCTCGGTGATGACCGACCATCTGCAGAAGCTCGGCGCGCTCAAGGCGGGGCAGTGGCGCATGTGGGACATCGACCGCACGGCGCCGGACTATCTGTCCCACGTACCCGAGAACAAGGTGCCCGAAGGCCGTCCGCTGGGGCCGAAGCTCGACGACGGCAAGATCGGGCAGGGCGTGGACCTCATCTTCCAGTTCGAGGAATGGCTGACGGCGAAGGGCGTGCCGCTTTTGACCGAACATCGCGTGACCGAGATCCTGATGGAGCAGGGGCGCGTGATCGGCGTGCTCGCGGACCATAACGGCAAGCAAGTGGCGATCCGCGCCCGCAAGGGTGTCATTTTCGGCACCGGCGGCTATGCCCATAATGTGGAGCTGCTGCGCCGCTATCAGCCGGGGCCCGTCTATGGATCCTGCGCCCAGTCGCTCGCCACCGGGGATTTCATCACGCTGGCGGCGAAGATCGGCGCGAAGCTTGGCAACATGGATTCCGCCTGGCGCACCCAGGTGGTGTTCGAGGAGACGCTGGACAATCGCGTGGTCGGGCTCGGCGCCTTCTTCCTGCCTGGGGATTCCATGATCATGGTCGATCGCACGGGCAAGCGCGTCGTCAACGAGAAGCGCAACTACAACGATCGCACCCGCATCCATTATCAGTTCAATCCCAATGATGCGGAATATCCCAACCAGTTCCTGTTCATGATCTATGACCAGCGCTGCGCCGAGGTGAAGGCCGGCAACTTCCCGCTGCCGCAGGATCCGTCGAAGCCCGGAAGCTTCATCATCAAGGGCGAGACGCTGGACGAGCTTGCGGCAAATCTCGATGCGCGGATGAAGAAGCTCTCCGACAGGACCGGCGACTTCATGCTTGATGCGGATTTCGCATCCGGCCTCAAGGCCACCGTCGCCCGCTTCAACGAATTCGCGCGCAAGGGGAAGGACGAGGATTTCGGCCGCGGCGACCGCGACTACGACCGCGTGTGGGAGCTGATGTTCGGCGCGACGCGCAAGGATACGCGCTGGCCCGCCGGCGAATATCCGAACCCCGTGATGTATCCGTTCCAGGACAAGGGGCCATACTACGCCATCATCCTTGCGCCCGGTGTGCTCGATACCAACGGCGGGCCGGTGGTCAACGAACATGGGCAGGTGATCGCCGCCGACGGCACGCCCATTCCGGGCCTCTATGGCGCGGGCAATTGCATCGCGAGCCCGTCGCGCCACGCTTATTACGGCGCGGGGGGTACCATCGGCCTCGCCATGACCTTCGGCTATATCGCGGCGAAACATGCGAAGGCGCAGAAGGAGGCGTGACCCCATGCGTCGCCTGATCGCAGGGATAGCCGCGGCGATGCTCCTTGCCATGCCTGCAGCATCGCCTGCGCAGGCGGAGGAGGTGAGCTTCGCGCGGCAGATCGTGCCCATCCTCAAGCGGCGCTGCGCCACCTGCCATCTCACAGGGGAGGAGCCGGGCTCCATGGCCCTTCATCCGCGCGGCGCTTACGGCTCGATCGTGAATGCGCCGTCGGAGCAGGCGCCGTTGCTCCGCGTCGCGCCGGGGAAGCCGGATGAAAGCTATCTCTATCACAAGCTTCGCGGCACGCAGCTTGAGGTCGAAGGCAAGGGCGAGCCCATGCCCCTCGAGGGATGGCCGTTGCCGGATTCGGAGATCGCCCTCTTCAGGGCCTGGATAGAGCAGGGGGCGCGGGACAATTAGCGCGAGGATGCGTCAGCGCAGCTCGGCCATGCCTCCGAGGGCGGCGGTGATCACCGCGCGCTGGCGATGGGGCGGCCAGTCGTCGGGATCGAACACCGCCTGGATGGCGATGCCGTCGAGAAGCGTGACGCAGAGCCGCGCAAGCAGTTCGCAATCCGCGTCTCTCTCGAGAAGCCGCGCGCGCTGGCGGGCGATGAAGATCTCGCGGAAGATGCGCTGGGCGTTGAGCACCATGCGGCGCTGCTCGTCGCCGAACTCCGGGTCGGCGACGGCCATGCCCCAGAAGGCGAACCACACCTGCCAGTCGCGGATCTGCACGGCGTTGATGGGAAGGATCGCGTCAATCACGCCATGAAGATCGCACGGATCCGCGGCGAGCACGCGGTTGATGCGCGCGGCCGCGCGATCCACCGCCGCCCGGTAAATATAGGACAGTAGATCGCGCTTGGCCGTGAAATAATGACTGACGATCGCGGTGCTGTAATTGGCGGCCCGCGCAACTTCGCGCACCGTCAGGGCGTCCAGGCCGCCGCGGGCGATGAGGTCGGTCGCAATTTCGGCGACGGCGCGACGGCGCTCGTCATGATCCACCTGACGCGGCATTAACGATCCTTAAACTTCCTCGGTCATTTTATTATGGGGATTATAGGTGAATGTGTAAGGCATTGCGCTCATTCAGATTACGGGTTTTGTAATTACTTTGCCCTCTAGACGGGAGCGGCAGAGCGATGTTACTAGTCGAAAACGGTTCAGTGTCGCGCGGGCCCTGAAGCAGAAAGGACATAGCACAATGGCGACCACCACGGCATCAGCCAAGAAAGCGGCCAAGCCCGCCGCTAAGGAAACTCCCCGGAAGGCAACTGCGAAAGGCACGGCCAAATCCGCCAAGGCGGAAGCCGCCGCTCGCCCCACGCGCAGCACCGTAGCGGCGCGCAAGATGGCGGAGAAGGCCGCGGCCAAGACGCCGGCCAAGGCCAAGGCCGCAAGCACGGGCAAGAGCGCCGCCGCCAGAACGGCGGCCGCGAAGACCGCGGACAAGACCAAGGCGGCGAAGCCCGCCGCGGCGTCCGCGACCAAGGCCAAGACGGCGGCCCGCAGCGCTGCTGCGACCAAGTCTGCTGCGACCAAGACTTCGGCTGCCAAGACCGCGACCGCCAAGACGACGACCGCCAAGACGACGACCGCGAGGAAGGCCGCTGCCACGTCGACCAAGTCCGCGGCGAAGCCCGCCAAGGCGGCGGCGCCCAAGGCCGCAGCGAAGACGGCCGCAAAGCCCGCGGCGAAATCGGCTGCGACCAAGTCCGCCGGCAGCAAGTCTGCCGCCAAGACGGCCGCTCCGGCCAAGGCTTCGAAGGCTGCGGCTGCGAAGCCCGCAGCGGCCAAGCCCGCTACGGCGGCCAAGGCGCCTGTGAAGCTTCCTGCCGTGAAGGTCGCTGCAGGCGATACGGTGACGCTCCGCCAGCTGGCGACGGAACTGGCCGCGGCCCATGAGCTGCCGCGCAAGCAGGCTGAAACGCTGTTCAACGACATGGTGGCCATGACCACCAATATCCTCAAGAAGGGCGGGCGCGTGCGTCTTACCGGCCTCGGCGTTCTCGAGGTGCGCAAGCGCGCCGCGCGCGTCGGCCGCAATCCTGCGACCGGCGAGCAGATCAAGATCAAGGCGAGCAAGAAGGTGGGCTTCCGCGCCGCCAAGGATCTGAAGGACGCGATCTGAGACAGGGCCTCATGCCCCGTCGGGACACATGACCGGGCCCGGCCGTCCATGCAAGGCGGCCGGGCCTTGTGATTTCTGGGCGTCAGACAACGGGAGGCATTCATGCTGAAGCTCAACAGCATCATCAGCCGGCGCAAGGATCTGGATCTTGCCGCCTTCAGCCAGCACTGGCGCACCGTCCATCGCGAGCTGGCGCTGCGCCTCGTGGCACCCGGGATCATGCGCGGCTATGTGCAGAACCACCGGCAGGAGGAAGGGCTCGAAGACCTGCCCATCGTCGGCGACGGCGTGCCCGAGCTGTGGGTCACGATGGCGGAGGACATCATCCGCCTCGGCACCTGTCCCGAATACATGGAAGGCGCCTATCTCGACGAGCCCAACTTCATGGAAGGTCGCGCCGAGAACGTCATTTCCGAGCTCACGCTGATCGCCGGGCCGCAAGATCGCAAGGCCGCGGCGGGCCTGCCCAAGCTGATGCTGTTCACGAAACGCCACGAAGGCGTGAACGATGCCGATTTCGCGGCCTGGTGCGATGCGCCGCGCCCGCTCCTCATGCCCGATGCGTCGCCTGTCCGGCTTGAGCGGCAACTGGCGGTCGCGAAGCTTCCCGAGGGGCTCACCTCCGCCTACGACATGGTGGAATGCAGCTGGTGGCCGGACATGGAGGCGCTGCGCGCCGCATGGAAGGCGCGCAACACGGCGAGTGCGGCGCGCTTCATCGATGTGGGCGCGCTCGCCGGCCTCGTGGTGCGCGAAGAGCCGGTGCTCTGGCCCGAATATCTGTGATCCGTCAGAACCGCGCGCGGTGGTGGAGGGCGCTGTCCAGCCGGCTGTCCGCGATGCCCCGGCGGCCGCGATAGGCGGTGGGATTGGTCTGGAACCAGTCGTCGGCCACCGGCTGGGTGCGGCACCAGTCGCAGATCATCTTGCGATAGGCGATCTTCCACACGCCGTTCCGCCGCTCGAAGCGGTCGAGATAGCGTCCCGCAAGGATCACCTCCGTCTCGCCCTCGGGCCAGGTGAGGTCGGTTTCCGGCACGTTGGCGAAGCGCAGCGCATCGTTCCCGTCCGCATGGCCGTTCATCACCTCGTCCTGCTGCTCGGCGGCGCCGAAGCGATGATAGGCCTGGAAATAGGTCTCGCCATGGGCGACGTCGCCCTCGAGATCGATGAGGCAGTTGAGGATGCAGTGCTGGGTCATGGTGAAGACCGGCAGCACGCTCATGGTCCAGGTGACCCATTCCTGCGCCGAGCCGATGAAGATCCCGGCGCCGCGATCCTCGATGGCGTCGTCATGATAGATGGAGCGGAGCGTCGCCTCGTCCACGCGGTCGAGGCCGCGGCAATAAAGGGCGATCAGCTCATGGATCGCCTGCCGGTCCAGAAGCTCCTGAAGCTGCCGTTCGCTGTCGGTCTTCCCCGTCGTCCTGCTCACGCGTCCTCCTCGTCCTCGTCTTCGTCATCATCTTCATCGTCGTCGTCTTCGTCCTCGAGCCGGAAGGCGAGCTCCAGGATCACCTGCCAGGACTTGACCGCGCCGTCCTCCACATAGCCGCGCTGTTCCTTGACCTCGAACCATTGCACATGGCGCAGCGTCTTGCAGGCGCGGGCGACGGCGTTCTCGATCGCGTCCTCGATGCTGGTGGAGGACGTGCCGACGATCTCGATCTTGCGGTACACGGCGTCAATCATGGGGCAAGCTTTCTCTGGTGAAGCGTGGGGGAAGCGGGTGGCAACTCCCCTATTACGTTTGGCCTGCGATGATTGTTCCGCGCGTCCCGGGTTATTCCGACGGCGCTCCCTGATCGAGGGAGCGGGCCGTCTGGCCGAACAGGATCTTCCGCGCCTTTTCGTTCTTGAGGAGATCCTTGTCCACCATGGACGCCCCCACGCTGATGCCGAGCTGCACGGCGGGCCGCGCGCTCATGCGCTCGAACCAGCGCTTGACGTTCGGCACCTCGTCCAGGTTCTGCTCCATCACCTCGTGATAGGTCGCCCAGCCGTAGCAGGCCATGTCGGCGATGGAATAGTCGCCGGCCAGATATTCGCGGTCGGCGAGGCGGCGGTCCATGACGCCGAACAGCCGGTTGGCCTCGTTCACATAGCGGCGGATCGCGTATTCGATCTTCTCCGGCGCGATGAGCTTGAAATGGTTCACCTGGCCGAACATGGGGCCCATGCCCCCCATCTGCCAGAACAGCCATTGCAGCACCTCCATGCGGCCGTGGAGATCCTTCGGCATGAAGCGGCCGGTCTTCTCCGCGAGATAGACCAGGATCGCGCCGGATTCGAAGATCGAAAGCCGCCCGCCCTCGGCGTCGTGATCAACGATGGCGGGGACGCGATTGTTGGGGCTGATCGCGAGGAATTCCGGCTTGAACTGGTCGCCCGCGCCGATATTCACCGGCACCACGCGATAGGGCAGGCCGCATTCCTCCAGCATGATGGAGACCTTCCAGGTGTTCGGCGTCGGGTAATAGTAGAGATCGATCACGGCTGAAATTCCTGTCAAAAGGCGAGGGTAAGCGCGGCGACGGAGGCGATGAGGATCATCATGAGCGTCGCCTGGATGCCGAGGATCCGCCCCAGGCTGATGAGGGGCTTGCGCGTCATGCCCACCGCATGCATCACCCGCGCGATGACGAGAAGGATGCCCAGTCCGTGAAGGAAGGCGGGCATCACGCCGTTGAGCTCGAGAAGGGCCATGAGGATGAGCCCGAGCGGCACGGACTCCGTGAAGTTGCCCTGGACGCGGCTGATGCGTTCGGGCTTGCCCGCTTCCACCTGGCGCGGGTCGTTGATGGCGCGCACCTGCCAGCGCATGACGTTGAAGGTCAGGATCACGAACAGCAGGCCGAGGAGTGCTGCGTAAGTCAGGGTGATCGGGAAATGCAGGCTGAGCGTCATGGCCGTACTCCCGCGATGGCAAGGACCACAAGGACGATTCCGCCAAGGATCAGGATGGTGGCGCCGATGGCGAAGCGGCGGATGACGCGGGCGACGCCGCGGATCGCTTCCGGCCGGTCGCCGAGAGCAAAGCTCTTGTGCGTGCCGTCGCGCGTGAAGTCCTGCGGCAGGCCATAGGCCCAATAGATGAGGATGGCCTGGATGATCCAGGCGATTCCGACGACGAGCGGGACGGTAGTCATGATGTCCTCCCCCTGGTTGCGGCCCCATAAAAAACTATAGGGTCATGCAACAATGAGGGGGACTATTAATTTAAACAGAAGCTGCGCCTTATGCAGCGATCAATCCCGTTTTCGCGCGGCGGCCGGATCCCCGGGCAAGTCCAAGGGCTTGACCTCGCGCGCGAGACTTGAGACACAGGGGGCATTCAGTCCTTCTGTAAGTAAGGAGTCCATGATGTCTTTCACTCTTCCCGATCTTCCCTACGCCCAGAACGCCCTTGAACCCCATATCTCGGCCGCGACGCTCGAGACCCACCACGGCAAGCACCACAAGGCCTATGTGGACAATCTCAACAAGCTCGTCGCCGGCACGCCCCTTGAAGGTAAGTCGCTGGAAGAGGTGATCCTCGCCGCCAAGCGCGAGGACAAGAAGGCCATCTTCAACAATGCCGCGCAGGTCTGGAACCACACCTTCTTCTGGAACTGCCTGAGCCCCAACGGCGGCGGCCAGCCCACGGGCGCCATCGCCGACAAGATCAACCAGGATCTCGGCGGCTACGACAAGTTCCGCGAACAGCTGCAGCAGGCGGCCGTCGGGCAGTTCGGCAGCGGCTGGGCCTGGCTGGTGCTGGACGGCGGCAAGCTCGCGGTTGTGAATACCCCGAACGCCGAAAATCCCCTGACCGAAGGCAAGACTCCGCTTCTCACCATCGACGTGTGGGAGCATGCCTACTACATCGATTACCGCAACCGGCGTCCCGACTTCGTGACCACGGTGATCGAGCACCTCATCAACTGGGATTTCGTCAACCAGAACCTCGCCAAGGCCGCGTAAGGCGGGAGTGCGGCCCGCGCCTCAGGAATGGGCGAGGGTCGCGGGCCGCGCCTTTGCCGCATCCCGCGCGCTCGTCCGGTCGAGCCGCAGAGTGAGGCAATAGGCCGAGCCGCCGCTCCTGGCGAAGGCGCCGATCCGGGGCAGCGCGACTTCATAGCCGCGCTGCCCCAATTCTTTTCGCAAATCGCCGGTCATGTCGCCGGCGATCACCTTCCGCCCGATGCAGACGGCATTGGCGGCGAGAAGGGTCGCGTTGTCCTCCTCGATCGCAATGCGCTTGTCCGCGGGAACGCGGCGCCGCAACTCCGCGGCGCTTGCGGCGTCCAGCGCGGCCGGGAACCAGATCACCTCGCCGCCGCTCAGGGGGCAGAAGCAGGTATCCAGGTGATAGAAGCGGGGATCCACGAGCTTCAGCGGGATCACCGGGAGATCGTAATAATCTTCGAGAACCCGCGCCATGCCGGGACTGGTGCGCGGCCCGTGGCCCATCCAGATGACGCCGCGCGCCTCGTCGAGGATGGCGTCACCCGCGCCCTCGAAGGTCTCGCCCTGGGGCGGGGTGCGGATTTCATGGACGATGCCGCGCCGTTCGAGCTCCGCGAAGAAGGCGGCGATCAGGGGCTCCTCCGCGCGCCGTTCGGGATGGCGGAAGCGGGCGAGCATGGCCTTGCCGTCGATGACGGAGGCGATGTTGGCGGTGAAGACGAGGTCGGGCACGCCCGGCCTTGCGGCCAGGATATGGATCTCCGCCCCGGCGTCTTTCAGGGCGTCCGCCAGCGCCTGCCAGCCGTCCCGCGCCGCGCGCTCGTACTCATCGCGGTTCCTCGCCCAGTCGTCGGGATCCATCCAGGGATTGATGACGTAGCTCACCGTGAAATGATCCGGCGGGCACAGCACGAATACGGGTCTTTCCATTTCAGATGCTCCCTTCTTCATGGCGTCCTCACTGCCCCAGGGTCAGGCCGCCTCCCGTTCGGCGAGGCGCAGGCATTCCTCGATGCGCTCCAGCGCCCAGTCGAGCTCGGCCCTGGAAATCACGAGGGGCGGGGCAAGGCGGATCACCGTCTCGTGGGTCTCGCGGGTGAGGATCCCGCGCGTCCTGAGGCGTTCCACGAAGGCGCGGCCGCTCATGCGATCGGGCTCAAGCTCCAGCCCGACCCACAGGCCCCGGCCGCGAATGTCGCGCACGAGGGGCGACTTCATGGCGCGAAGCGACTCCACGAGATGCCGGCCGAGTTCGGCGCTGTGGTTCGCGAGATCCTCGTCCGCCATCACCTTGAGCGTCTCGCGCCCCACCGCTGCGGCCAGAAGATTGCCGCCGAAGGTGGAGCCGTGGCTTCCCGCGTCGAACACGTCCATCACCTCCCGCCGCGCGACGAAGGCGGAGACGGGCAGCATGCCGCCGCCCAATGCCTTGCCGAGCGTCATGCCGTCGGGCCGGATCCCCTCATGCTCGAACGCGAACCAGGCGCCCGTGCGGCATAGCCCGCTCTGAATCTCGTCGAGGATCAGGAGAACATTGTGCTCGTCGCAGATGCGGCGCAGTTCGCGAAGATAGCCGTCGGGCGGCACGATGATGCCGCCTTCGCCCTGGATGGGCTCCATCAGGATGGCGCAGGTATTGGAGGTGACGGCGCGCTCGGCGGCTGCGGCGTCGCCGAAGGGCACGGTGACGAAGCCCGGCGCGAAGGGGCCGAAGCCGCGGCGATACTCCGCATCCGACGAGAAGCCGACGATGGTGGTGGTGCGGCCATGGAAATTGCCCGCGGCGACGATGATCTCGGCCTTGTCCGCCGGGATCCCCTTGTGGTCATAGCCCCAGCGGCGGGCCGCCTTGATGGCGGTCTCCACCGCTTCCGCCCCCGTGTTCATGGGAAGCGCCGCATCGAAGCCGGTGACGGCGCAGAGGGATTCGAGGAACGCGCCCAGATTGTCCGAATGGAAGGCGCGGGAGACGACGGCGAGGCGCGACGCCTGCTCGGTCAAAGCCTGCCGGATCCGGGGATGGCCGTGGCCGAGGCTTACGGCGGAATAGGCGCTCATGAAATCCATGTAGCGCCGTCCCTCGCGGTCCCACAGCCACACCCCCGCGCCGCGGCTCAAGACCACGTCGAGCGGCGCATAGTTCCGCGCCCCGTAGCGCCGTTCGAGATCGATCGCATTGTCCATTGTCGTGTCCGCCAGCATGTTGCCTCTCCCTCGTTGCTTTCCCCTTGAATCTAGGAGGAATCTTGCGGGCACAGGGGCCGCAACGGGTCGCCGGCGCGACCTTGAAGGATTGTGGATCGCGGTGTTCGCAGCCGAAAATGTCGTGAGGGCGCCGGGCGGTCAGGGCAGGGCCGCTTCGAGGACGGACGGGGGGAAGCCGCGATTGCTCACCACCGTGCGCAGCACGATGGTGCTGTCGATGCGGCGGACGCCGATCGCGTCATTCTCCAGCAAATCCTCGGTGATGCGGTAATAGGCGTCGAGCGAGGGGCAGACGAAGCGGGCGACGAAATCGACCGCTCCGCTCACCTCGAAGCAGTCGGTCACTTCCGGAATGCGCTTCACATGGGATTCGAACCGGCGGCTTCCGGCATTGTCCTGACGCGACAGGGTGATATGGGCGTAGACCACCACCGGGTTGCCGAATTTCGCGGGGTTGAGGACCGCGCGGGTCTTGAGGATGAAGCCTCCTTCCATGAGGCGGTGCAGGCGGGTGAGGCACGGCCTTGGCGTGAGGCCCACGCGCTCGGCCAGCGCCTTGTTGGTGATCCGCCCCTCCTCCTGGAGGATGGCCAGAATGCGTATGTCGATGGGGTCGAGCTTCATGACGGATTTGCGTTCCAAACCGGGTGCGGACGCGGCGGCCGGAGCCGCCGTCCGGCCCTGCCGCCGGGGGTGCGGGAACCCCGGCATTCTCCCAGTCTTGCAGGAAAATCCTGTAAGATAAATATGTTATCGACCTGCAAGCGTTTGATGCTAAAATGCCGCCGTCATGGCGTACAGAAAAAAGGGCTGTTTGGAACCATGGACAAAGGCCCGGCGTTCCTAACCACGGGAACTCAAGGTCCGGGCTAGGTCTGTGTTACCGGAGGCTCCTCCGAAAGCATGACATGAAAACGACAGGAGAGACGGAATGATGATCGGAAAAGAGCTGTTGCGAAACAGCGTCCTCGTGGTTGCGCTTTCTGCCGCGGGTTTTGCTCTTTCGGCCTGCGGTGACGATGTGAACGAACCGGCCCCGGTGCCGGAAAGCACAGCCCCGGCGACGACCCCGGATGCCACGGTCCCGCCCGCAGACGAAACCTATGACAACACCCGCGATCGCATCGACGAAGGTCTTGATGACGCGGGTGACGCCATCGAGGAAGGTCTTGACGACACCGGCGATGCCATCGAGGAAGGCGCCGAAGACCTCGAAGACGCCGCCGACGACGCGATGGACGACCTGCCGCGCGACTGATCGCGGCCGCATTCAGTCATGCTTCAGGGGACGGTCCCCGCGACCGTCCCCTGTGCGTGTGACGATCACATGACGCCCGGGGCGTGATGCGCCCGTCCGGGCGTTTCCAATTCCCCTGTCCAGGCATTCGTTCGCCTGAAGTTGCGGCGAGGAGCAGTAACGATGATCGACCTTTATTACTGGCCCACCCCCAACGGCTGGAAGATCAGCATCATGCTGGAGGAATGCGCGCTGCCCTATCGCGTGATCCCCGTGAACATCGGCAAGGGTGATCAGTTCAAGCCCGAATTTCTGGCGATCAGCCCCAACAACCGCATGCCCGCCATCGTGGACAACGATGCGCCGGAGGGGCCCGTCTCCATCTTCGAATCGGGCGCGATCCTGATGTATCTCGCCGAAAAGACCGGGCAGTTCATGCCCAGGGACGTGCGCGGCCGCAGCGAGGTGCTGCAGTGGCTGTTCTGGCAGGTGGGCGGCCTCGGCCCCATGGCGGGCCAGCTCGGCCATTTCCGCAACTACGCGCCCGAGACCATCCCGTATGCGGTCGATCGCTATGCCAAGGAATACAACCGCCTTCTCGGCGTGATCGAGCGGCGGCTCGCCGACCGCGAGTTCCTGGCGGGCGACTATTCCATCGCCGACATGGCCGCCTGGCCCTGGGTGCGGGGGCATGAGCGCCTCGGCCAGAGCCTTGACGAATTCCCGCGCGTGAAGCGCTGGGTCGATGCCATCGCCGCCCGTCCCGCCGTCCAGAAAGGGGTGGAAGTGGGTGCCGATTTGCGCAAGAATACGAACCTGAGCGAAGACGAGCGCAAGGTGCTCTTCGGCCAGACCGCCGCTTCCATCGCTCCGCGGGAATAGTCCCCGCCTTGCGAACTGCCCATTGCCCCGGCACAGCCCGGGGCAACCCGAAAGGGAAGCGGCGGTTCTGTGAAAGATCCTCCCGCCCGGCGCCGGCCTCCTTCACGGCTCGCGCCGCACCACAGGTCCCGGAAAGCGCCTGCGGTCGCCAGTCGCCGTCGGTATTTACCGAATATTCACCCTGACTTCGTCACCCTGTGACCGGCACAACATTGCCGGCTCCGCAGGCGTTGCGGAGCATGCCTGATGGGGCAGGGCGTTTTTCGTCACGGCGCCGCCGCCCGCTGCGTCCTTGTTGGTGTTGCGTAAGTTCCCTGACGATTGGCTGTGAACCACGGAGAAAGACCATGGTGCAGAGAGAGCTTCACCATTCGAGCCCCCCGGGGCGGGGACGCCATCCGGCCCCGCCGGGAAATCTTGCCGCGTCGCATCTTGCGCGCTCGGACGAGCTGGAGGGCGGCCACGGACGCCCGCGCGGCGCGAAGGGCCGGCTGTCGGATGCCGGCGCCTTCTATGAACTGGGCCTGCGGTCGGCCACGGGCGCGTCGCCCGATCTGGTGGCGGCCCACAAATGGTTCAATCTTGCGGCGCTTCACGGCATGCGCCAGGCCGAGCTGGAGCGCGCGGAACTCGCCCAGATGATGACCGCGGCGGAAATCGCCGAGGCCCAGCGCCAGGCCCGCGAATGGCTCGCCCGGCATTGACCGGGATCGCGCGCCGAGGGCCGCTCAGTGGCGGGAACGGCGCCGCTCCACTTCGGCGAGGGCATGATTGACCGCGCCCATGAGCTCGCGCGGCGTGAACGGCTTTGACACCCAGCCGAGGGGATCCGCGGGCGCCGCCCGCTCCTTCAGTTCGGGATTGCTGTAGGCCGTCGCGAAGATCGAGGCGATGCCCGTGCGGCGATAGATCTCGGTCGCCGCCTCCACGCCGTCCATGTCGCCGCGCAGGCGAATATCCATGATGACGAGATCCGGCCGCGCATTGAGGGCGAGCGCCACTGCCTGTTCGCCCGTCGCCGCTATGCCGAGGACTTCATGGCCCGCCCGCAGCAGGGTGGCCTCGCTGTCGAGGGCGATGAAGTAGTCATCCTCCACGATGAGGATGCGCGCGGGCTGCGCTCCGGCGGCGTCCCGCGCGCCGGACAGGGAGGGCGACCCTGTGGTCTGGGTCGTCGTGAAAGGCGTAAAGCCTTGCCGCCGGGCGGCGTCGGCTCCTGGCTTCCCGTTTCCCATTATACTCATCAGCTCCTGAGCGGGCGTAACTATGTCCGACTCTCGGATCCAAATAATAGTAAGTCATTGAAACAACATTTGCAAAGCTCGCGGTCCGTCAGGCAGGCCGCGATGCTTTCACGTCTTCGCGATACGGCGGAAATTCAGGCGAAGGGGCCGCCGCGGGCGATGATGGTGTTGCGGTGAAGGAGGGCGCTCAATATGAGCCCGAATCCCATCATCAGCGTCAGCATGGCCGAGCCGCCGTAGGACACGAGGGGCAGCGGCACCCCCACCACCGGCACGAGCCCCATCACCATCGCCATGTTGATGAACACGTAGATGAAGAAGATGAAGGCGAGCCCGGCGGTGAGCAGGCGTCCGAAATGGCTCTTGATGCTGAGGGAGGACAGCATGATGTAGCCGATGAGGATCACGTAGAGGGTGAGCACCGTGAGCGTGCCAACGAGCCCGAGCTCCTCGCCCAGCATGGTGAAGATGAAGTCGGTCTGCTTCTCGGGCAGGAAATTGAGCTGGGCCTGGGTTCCCTGCATGTAGCCCTTGCCGTAGATGCCGCCGGAGCCGAGGGCGATCTTCGACTGGATGATGTGGTAGCCGGTGCCGAGGGGATCACGCTCGGGATCGAGGAAGGTGAGGACGCGCGCGCGCTGATAGTCGTGGAGGAGCCCCCAGGCCACGGGGATGAGGGCGAGCGCCCCGCCCGCGCCCGCAAGGAAGAACCACATGCGCGCCCCGGCGAGGAACATGATGCCGAAGCCCCCAGCCATGAGGAGGAGGGCGGTGCCGAGGTCCGGCTGCTTCATCACGAGGGCGCTCGGCAGCAGGATGAGGATCACGGGCAGGATCAGGCTCTTGGCCCGGGTCACGTCGTGGGAGGTGAGTCCGTGATAGTAGCGCGCGAGCACCAGCACGAGGGCGGTCTTCATGATCTCCGACGGCTGCAGCCTGATGGGGCCGAGATCGAGCCAGCGCTGCGCCCCCATGCCGATCTCGCCTGCGACCTCCACCGCAACCAGCAGGGCGAGGGTCACGAAATAGAGGGGATAGGCCACCGCCATCCACCAGCGCAGATTGATGAGCGCGGCGATGATCATGACGACGAAGCCGGTGGCGAAGCGCATGAACTGGCGCGACGCCCAGGGCTCGAAGCTGCCGCCCGCCACCGAATAGAGCATGGCGAGGCCGATGCCGACAATGGCGGTGATGAGGGCGACCACGAACCAGTTGAGGTCGCGGAGCTTGGCCAGCCAGTTCCGGTCCTGTCCCTTGAGTTCGACGGCGATGTTCGACATGGGCGAGGCCTTTCTCAGACCGTGCGCGTGGTGCGCGGCACCTGGCGCGGCGACGGCAATACGGGAGGACGGCCGGAATCGTTCACCATGGCCTTGAGCAGGATGTCACGGGCGATGGGGGCCGCGACGGAGGATCCGCCGCCGCCATGGTCCACCACCACCGCGCAGGCATAGCGCGGCGCCTCGATGGGGCCCCAGCCCACGAACAGGGCGTGGTCGCGCTCGTTCCAGGGCTTGTCCTCGTTCTTGCGCACGCCCGTCGCCCGCTCCTCGCGGGTGATGCGGCGCACCTGGGAGGTGCCCGTCTTGCCCGCCATGGAATAGCCGGGCTCGGTGATCCGCGCGCCGTAGGCGGTGCCGCCGAGGCTCGTGACCTCGATCATGCCGCGCAGCACCAGCTGCAGGGCTTCGGGCGAGAGGCCGAGGGACGGGGGCTCGGTCTCGCCGAGCTGGACGAGCGGCCGCACGAGACGCGGCATCACCGCCTTGCCGCCGTTCGCAAGCCGCGCGGTCATGACCGCAAGCTGCAAGGGCGTCGTCAGGATGAAGCCCTGGCCGATCCCGGCCACATAGGTTTCGCCCCGCTGCCAGGAGACGCCGGTCGCCCGCTTCTTCCATTCCCGCGTGGGGATGAGGCCCGACGCCACATTGGGGATCGAGATGTCGAAGCTTTCGCCGAGGCCGAGGCGATGCGCCATCTCGGCGATCTTGTCGATCCCCACCCGGTCGGCGACCTCGTAATAGAAGATGTCGCAGGAATGCTTGAGGCTGTTGACCAGATTGACCCGGCCGTGGCCCTGCCGCCGCCAGCAATGGAACATGTGGTTGCCGAGCTGGCGCTTGCCGCCGCAGAAGACCTCGTGGTCGGGGCCGATGACGCCCGCCTCGAGCGCGGCGAGCGCCACCACCATCTTGAAGGTGGAGCCGGGCGGATACTGCCCGGCCACGGCCTTGTTCACCAGCGGCTTGCGCTCGTTCTTCAGCAATTCCTGCCACACCGCGTTGCGGATCCCGATATTGAACTCGTTGGGATCGAATGCAGGCATGGAGGCAAGGGCGAGAATGTCGCCGTTATGGATGTCGATGCAGACGGCGGAGGCGCTCGCCTCGGCGCTGAGGCGCTCGGCGGCGAATTTCTGCAGATTGAGATCCAGCGTGAGCTGCAGGTCGCGGCCGGGGGTTGCTTCCTCCCGCTCGAGCTCGCGGATCACGCGGCCGTAGGCGTTGATCTCCACCTTCATGTTGCCGGCGAGCCCCCGAAGCTCCTTCTCGAAGGTGCGCTCGACGCCGCTCTTGCCGATGCGCATGCCGGGCATGAGCAGCAGGGGATCACGGCCGGCTTCCTCCTGATTGGGCGCGCCCACATAGCCGATGACGTGGGACAGCAGGGGGCCATAGGGATAATAGCGCGTCGTCCCGACGTCGGGCTGGACGCCGGGAAGATCGGGGCTCGCCATGTTGAGGCGGGCGAAATCCTCCCAGCTCAGGTTCCCGGCGACGGTCACGGGCAGGAAGGATCGCTGCCGCCGCGCCGCCTCGCGGATGCGGGCGCGGTCATCCTCGGTCAGATGCAGGATCTGGCTCAGGGCATCCAGGGTTTCATCGAGGTCGTTGGTCTGCTCCGGCACCAGAAAGGCGCGGTAGTCCGCGCGGTTCGATGCCATCACCCGGCCGAAGCGGTCGATGATGCGGCCGCGCGGCGGCGGGATCAGGCGCACGCTGATGCGGTTCTCGTCCGCCAGCATCTTGTAGCGGTTGTTCTCGAGCACCTGGAGGTAATAGAGGCGCGACGCAAGCCCGGCCACCAGCACGCCCTGCAGCCCGCCGAGGATGGCGGCGCGGCGGGTAAAGACCTTGAGGCGGTCGGGCCGCTTCTTCTGGCGTCCGATCTTCATCAGTCAAACACCCGGCGCTGAAAACGACCAAGGCCATAAGCGACGACCGGATATATGGATATGGTCATCAGGGTCTGCATGGCAATGGGCGAAAGCTCCAGCCAGTGGCCGAGATAGAGCGAATTGAAAAGCCAGCTCACCGCGCCGTAGCCGCAGGCGACCATGGCGAGGCCCCACCAGCTGAGGACGAAGATGCGGCCAGAGAAGATGCGCCGCTCGCTCGCGGCGAAGCGGTTGACGGCGATGAGCGTGAGCGACATCAGCCCCACCGCTCCCGCATGAAGAAGGTCGAAGACGAGCCCCAGGATGAACAGCGCGTAGATGGGCATGAGCTCCGGCCGGTTCACCGTCCAGTAGAAGGCGCCGCACAGGAGAAGGTTCGGCATGATGGGGAGGGCGTAGGGAATGCCGAAGGGCACGAGCTGCAGGGCGATCAGCAGCAGGCACCAGATGAAGGGGCTGAGCGCGCGGATGCCGACGGCAATGGGGCGCACCACCGGGCTCATCATTCGAAATACCCGTCCTCGGCGTCTTCAGGCTCCGCGTCGCCGGCCGCGCCTGCATCCGGCGCGGGCGCGGGCGTCGCCGGTTGGGCGGGCGGAGTCGGTTCGGCCGCCTCGGGCACCTCGGCGGATCCGGGCTCGGTCAGTACTTCCGGGGTCTTGGGCGGCGCCGCATTGCCCGCGGGCGCTTCCGGCGGCGTATAGGCGAAGATGCGCAGGTAGTCGAGGCGGGTGAGATCGGCGGCGGGCTCCACCCGGGGATCGGCCCCGGCGGGGATCGCCGCGATGCGCCCCACGGGCATGTCCGGCGGGAAGATGCCGCCATGGCCGGTGGTCACCACCCAGTCGCCCACATTGATGGTCACTCCGCCGGGGAGGAAGATGAGGACCGGCTGGTCGTCGTTGTTGCCGGCGAGGATGGCGTTCACGTCCGCCGGCAGCACCTTCACCGGAATGCGGCTGTTGAGGTCGGTGAGCAGCAGCACGCGGGAGGACTTGCGGCCGGTGCCGATCACCCGTCCGACGATGCCGTTGACGTCGCTCGCCATATGGCCGCGGCGCACGCCGTCGTCCTCGCCCACATTGAGGACGACGCTGCGCACGAAATTGCCGCCCGACTGGCCGATGACGCGGCCCGTGGCCACGGGCTCGGCGCGGACGTCGCGGATATGGAGGAGGGCGCGGAGCCGCGCGTTCTCCACCATCAGCTGCTGCGCCGCCGTCTGCCACTGCAGGAGGGCGGCGTTGTCGGCGCGCAGCCGCTCGTTCTCGCGATGGACGTAGAGCAGGTTCTCCGTCCAGGCGAGGCCGCGGTTGAACAGGCTCACGGGGTAGGCCACGAGCTGAAGGAGCGGAGCGCTGGCATCGAGGGCTGCGACGCGGCCCTGTTCGAGGAAGCGGGGCTCAAGCCGGCTGACGGCGAGGAGGACGAGCGCGAGCAGGGTGAAGAAGATCAGCGCAATGCGGCCGCCAGCGCCCCTGAACGATTTGGCGAGGCGCGCGCCTTTGCTTCTTCTGGCTTTCACCCTGCCGTCCCCTGGTTGAACTCAGTCCTTTCGCCTGTCCGGCAGGTGTGCCGGATCAATGGGTGTCGGTCAAGACGTGCTTGAGGATCGCATCCTCAAGCGAGCGGCCGGAGCCAAGGGCGACGCAAGTCAGGGGCTCGTCGGCGATGGTCACCGGCAGGCCCGTGGCGTTGCGCAGCACCTTGTCCAGATTATGGAGGAGGGCGCCGCCCCCGGTAAGCACGATGCCCTTGTCCACGATGTCGGCGGCGAGCTCCGGCGGCGTCTGCTCGAGCGCGACCTTGACGCCTTCCACGATCGCCCCCACCGGCTCGGCGAGCGCCTCGGAGATCTGGAGCTGGTCGATGACGATTTCCTTCGGGACCCCGTTCATGAGGTCGCGGCCCTTGATCTGCATGGTCTTGCCCACGCCATCCTCGGGCGGGCAGGCGGTGCCCACTTCCTTCTTGATGCGCTCGGCGCTGGATTCCCCGATCAGCAGGCTGTGGTTGCGGCGGATGTAGTTGATGATGGATTCATCCATCTTGTCGCCGCCGACGCGGACCGAATTGGCGTAGACGATGCCGCCCAGGGACAGCACCGCCACCTCGCTGGTGCCGCCGCCGATATCGACGATCATGGAGCCCGTGGGCTCGGTCACCGGCAGACCGGCGCCGATGGCCGCCGCCATAGGCTCCTCGATCAGGAACACGCGGCGGGCGCCGGCTTCCAGCGCGCTGTCGCGGATCGCCTTGCGCTCCACCGGGGTCGAGCCCGAGGGCACGCAGATGACGATCTGCGGGGTCGCCAGCATGCTGCGGTTATGCACCTTGCGGATGAAGTACTTGATCATCGCCTCGGCCACCTCGAAATCGGCGATGACGCCGTCGCGCAGCGGCCGGATGGCCTCGATGTTGCCCGGCGTGCGGCCAAGCATGTTCTTGGCCTCTTCGCCCACCGCCAGCACTTCCTTGATGCCCATCCGGTTCTTGATGGCGACCACCGACGGCTCGTTGAGGACGATGCCGCGACCCTTCACATAGACGAGGGTGTTGGCCGTCCCGAGGTCGATGGCCATGTCCGAAGAAAGCAAGCCGAAGATTTTTGACAACATCCGATAGCCTTAATGCCGATAGCCCAAATTAAGCGAAGCGATCCGCGGTGACGGTTCTCTTCCCGTTCAAAGTGCGTAGGCGCAAGGGGTGAATCTAGCGCCGACGGCTTTCCATTCTCTTACCGGAATCGCTTCGCTTGGAAATTCAGGCGGTCAGCGATTCAGGCGCGGTTTTCTGGCGCTTAACAAAGAGCTTGTTGAGCGCGTGGATATAAGCCCGCGCGGAAGCCACCAGCGTATCTGGATCAGCACCCTGGCCGCTCACCGTCTTGCCGTCCTCCTCGAGACGCACGGTGACCTCGGCCTGGGCATCGGTTCCCCCGGTGACCGCATGGACCTGGTACAGTTGCAGATGGGCGTGATGCTCGACGAGACTGCGGATCGCCTTGAAGATGGCGTCCACCGGACCGTCGCCGGTCGAGGTCGTGGCATGGACCTCGCCGTCGATCGAGATCTCGATCGACGCGCGCTGCGGCCCCTTGGTGCCGCACTGCACCTCCAGCGACACGAGGCGCAGGCGGTCCTGACCGCGCATCACCTCGTCGTCCACCAGCGCGACGATGTCCTCGTCGAACACGTTCTTCTTCTTGTCCGCCAGATCCTTGAAGCGGCGGAACGCGTCTTCCAGCGCGTTTTCCCCCAGTTCGCCATAGCCCAGCGCCTTCAGCTTCTCGCGGAAGGCGTGACGTCCCGAATGCTTGCCCATCACGAGCGACGACTTGCGCACACCGACGGATTCCGGCGTCATGATCTCGTAGGTCTGGGCGTTCTTCAGCATGCCGTCCTGATGGATGCCGGATTCATGGGCGAAGGCGTTGGCGCCCACGATGGCCTTGTTGGCCTGCACCGAAAGCCCCGTGATGGTGGACACCAGATGCGACGCCGGGGCGAGCTTCTCGCTGACGATGTTGGTATGGTACGGCAGCTTGTCGCGGCGCACGCGCAGCGCCATGACGATCTCTTCCAGCGCGGCGTTGCCTGCGCGCTCGCCGATGCCGTTGATGGTGCATTCCACCTGACGGGCGCCGCCGATGACGCCGGCGATGGAGTTGGCGACCGCCAGCCCCAGGTCATTGTGGCAATGGGTGGAGAAGATGGCCTGATCCGCGTTCGGCACGCGGTTCCGCAGCATCTCGAACAGGGCCTGGTATTCGCTCGGCACCGTATAGCCCACGGTGTCCGGCACGTTGATGGTGCGCGCCCCGGCCTTGATGGCGATCTCCACGGCGCGGCACAGGAAATCATGCTCCGTGCGGGTGCCGTCCTCGGCCGACCATTCCACGTCATCGCACAGATTGCGGGCGTGGGTGACGCTGTTGTAGATCGCTTCCAGCACCGCCTCGGGCTCCATCTGGAGCTTGTACTTCATGTGCAGGGGGCTGGTGGAGATGAAGGTATGGATGCGCGGGCGGACGGCGCCCTTCAGCGCCTCATGCGCGCGGTCGATGTCCTTGGCGGAAGCGCGCGCCAGGCCGCAGACGGAGGACCGCTTGACGACGCGCGCCACTTCGCGCACAGCCTCGAAGTCACCGTTCGACGCAATGGGGAAGCCGGCTTCGATGACGTCGACCCCCATGCTGTCCAGCATCTCCGCAACCCGGATCTTTTCCTCCAGGTTCATGGAGGCGCCGGGGGACTGTTCCCCGTCGCGCAGCGTGGTGTCGAAAATGATGATACCGGCAGTGTTGTTTTCAGTGGTCATGGACCTGAATCCTTAAGCTCATGCAATCCGAAAGGCCCTCGCGAGCCGATTTAAGCTGACAGTTCTCCCCTAAACGCACGCCCATGACGGGACGCATCTGCGCTTAGGGGCAGCTAAGTCGAAGCGCACGAAGCAGGGGAAAAAGAGCGGGATAAGGACGCACGGCGCCGTTCTCCGCCGCCGCAGCGACGAAGCCCGCATGTTCCGTGATGTCCTTCCGACAGACCATCAGAGGTCGTCCTCTTCTTCCTGGTGACCACCAGATTGTAAAGCTTAACGCGAAACGGCGCGTACACACCATTCAAGGCTGTAGCGTAGAGTAGTTAACAATGAATGAGCCAAACTGCAACGTCTTAATTCCGGACCTTGAAGGATTCACATATCCCTTTCCGCAAAAAAGAGGATTCACCCGTTATTTGCCCCCCGAAATAGATCGTTGACGCCGCCTGTTCGTGAAGACTGCACGGGACGGGCCAAAGCCTGCTATGCTGGCAATACCCGGCCCCCGGAACAAGGGGGCGGGGACGCAGGGACAAAAGGGGAGTCCATGTCATGATGAAGAGACTGGCGGCCGAGTTTCTCGGCACCTTCTGGCTTGTATTCGGAGGTTGTGGCAGTGCCGTCCTCGCGGCAGCGTATCCTGAGCTTGGCATCGGTTTCCATGGCGTCGCCCTGGCCTTCGGGCTCACGGTCCTCACCATGGTCTATGCGGTCGGCGGCATTTCCGGCGGCCATTTCAATCCCGCGGTAACGCTCGGCCTCGCGGTGGCCGGGCGCTTTACCTTCCGGGACCTGTTGCCCTACTGGATCGTCCAGGTCCTCGGCGGCATCGCGGCGGGGGCGGTGCTCTACGTGATCGCCACGGGAACGTCCGGCGTCGTGATCGGCGGCTTCGCCTCCAACGGCTACGGACCGCTCTCGCCCGGGGGCTACAGCCTGTTCGCGGTGGCCGTGGCGGAGCTGGTGCTCACCGCGTTCTTCATCGTCATCATCCTGGGGGCGACCGCGCGGACGGCGCCGGCGGGCTTCGCGGGCATCGCCATCGGCCTTGCGCTCACCCTCATTCACCTGATCTCGATCCCGGTCTCCAACACCTCCGTCAACCCGGCGCGTTCCACCGGCGTTGCGGTCTTCGCGGAGACGGGGGCGGTGGCCCAGCTGTGGCTGTTCTGGCTCGCCCCGCTGCTCGGCGGCGCGCTCGGCGCCGTGGTCTGGAAGTTCCTGCTCGCCCCCGAGGAGGAGCGGAGCTGACATAAAAAATGCGGGTCCCCCACGGGGGACCCGCATCCATGATCCTCGCTTCGTGAAGAAGCGTCAGTTCTTCTCGCGGTCCACGAGCTTGTTGGCCTTGAGCCAGGGCATCATGGCGCGCAGACGCTCGCCCACTTCCTCGATCTGGTGGGCCGCCTCGCGGGCGCGCTGCGCCTTGAGGCGCGGCTGGCCGACGGCGTTGTCGAGCATGAATTCATGGACGAAGCGGCCCGACTGGATGTCGTCGAGAACGCGCTTCATTTCCTTCTTGGTCTCTTCCGTCACGATGCGCGGGCCGGTCCGGTAGTCGCCGTATTCCGCAGTGTTCGAGATGGAATAGCGCATGTTGGCCATGCCGCCTTCATACATGAGGTCGACGATGAGCTTCACCTCGTGGAGGCATTCGAAATAGGCCATCTCGGGCGCGTAGCCCGCTTCCACCAGGGTCTCGAAGCCGGCCTTGATGAGCGCGGTCAGGCCGCCGCAGAGCACCGCCTGCTCGCCGAAGAGGTCGGTCTCGCATTCTTCGCGGAAGGTGG
>CAZDSS010000033.1:0-23755 GCA_964508185.1 uncultured Sphingomonadales bacterium | reverse complement strand
TGCAGAAGGTCTTCGTGAACAAGCTGTCCGACACCATCGAGACCGGCATCGGCAACCTCGTGGACGCGGACCTCGCCAAGGAAAGCGCGAAGCTGCAGGCCCTGCAGGTCAAGCAGCAGCTGGGTCTCCAGGCGCTCTCGATCGCCAACCAGCAGCCGAGTACGGTCGTCGCACTGTTCCGCTAACCGTAAAAGGTCGCGGCGTCGCATGGCGCCGCGGCCCCCATGTGAGACGGGGACAGGTTGCCAGGATCGCACGCGGCGCATCCTGGCAATTCCCGTGGGTGGTCCCCGCCCGCAGTTCGGCAGTGGGTTCCCGTGTGGAGAGGTATGGTAGGTGACTGGAAAGGACTGAACAGGACATCATAGGGAGCATCAGCCGTGGGCGATTACTCCGTGAACATGCCGGCATCCCTTGCCGTCCCGACCGTGTCGCCGGCCGGGCGGGTCGAAGGCGCTGCCGTGCAGGATGCCATAGCGAAGGACGCGCGGGCGCGACCCGGATCGAATCCGGGGGGCGATCCCGCTTTTGCGCGTTCGCTCGGAAACAAGCTCGATCTCGAGGCGCTGGCCGAGGAGCTTGAGCGCTACATGCCAAGCAACATTCCCGAGGGCCGCCTGCAGATCGACCGCGATGAGGAAAGCGGGATGTTCGTCTACAAGACCATCGACCCGAATACGGGCGAGGTGTTGCGGCAATATCCCACCGACGAAATGCTGCGCTACATTTCCTATCATCGCAAAAGCGAAGGGCTGGTGGTGGATGACAGCGTATGAACCGATGCCCGCAATTCCAACTTGCCGAAAAGCATGAATCCCGGCCTTCCAAGGAAAGCCGGGATTTCTGTTTTTGGGGACAGCTGTTCGGGGCGTCAGTTCTGGAACAGGGAGAGCACCGCCTGCGGCGCGGCGTTGGCGATGGCCAGCGCCTGGATGCCGAGCTGCTGCTTGACCTGCAGGGCCTGCAGCTTCGCGCTTTCCTTGGCGAGGTCCGCGTCCACGAGGTTGCCGATGCCGACTTCGATGGCGTCCGACAGCTTGTCGGCGAAGGTGCGCTGCAGCTCCAGCGCCTTGGCGCCGGCGCCGAAAGCCGTCAGCACGGAGTTCACATTGTCCAGCGACTGGGTGATGGCCGTCACCATGGCCGCCGCCTTGGTAGGCGTATCGATGGTCTGGGTCGCCGAGAAGGTGAGGTTCGGACCGCCGAGCGTCAGGTTCTGGTGGGTGATCGACAGGCTCTGGGACGCGTCGGGGTTGGTGATCGCCACCACCGCGTCGGTGCCGCTGTCAATGAGGTTGGTGCCGTTGAAGGTGGCGTTGTTGATGACGCTGTTGATCTGGTCGCGCAGCGCCTCGAAGTCTTCGGTCAGCGCGTCGCGGCTGCGGGTATCGAGACCGGCGTCGGCCGCCGCCACCGCCTTTTCCTTCATCTCGATCAGAAGATCGGAGATGGAGCTCGCCGCGGCGAGGGCGATGTCGGTGGTGCTGATGGCGCGGTCCAGGCTCTGCTTCACCGCGTTGAAGCCGCGAAGATCGGCGCGCAGCTTCTGCGCGATGGCGTAGACGGCGGCGTTGTCCTTGGCCGAGCTCACGCGCAGACCCGTGTTCACGTTGGTCTGCGTCTTCTCGATGCTGCGGGTCGTCGCATTCAGATTCTGCAGCGCCGACAGCGCGCTGGCGTTGGTATTCACCGAAAAGGACATGGCCGAATTCTCCCTGCTGTCCCTATCCCGTAAGACTGACTGACCGGGTAACAGCAAGGGGCGTGCCAATCCTTTGGGATGCCGACTAATAACTTGAGAAATAAGGGGAATTGTGACGCGCTCGCCACGCGGCGAAGCCTGCCTCGGGCATGTCGCGGGCGGTAATTTGTGCCCGCGACGGCAAGATGTACCCCTCAGAAATTGCCGCCCGCGCGTCTTCCCTAGAAGCTCGCGCGGAGGCCGAGGACGATGTTACGGCCGGGCAGCGGCACCGTGTCCTTGATGAAGGAGCTGTGGTTGCGCGCGGTCACATCGAGGAGATTGTCGGCGCTCACATAGATCTGGCCGCTCGCCCCGCCGAGATCGAGGGCGTAGGACAGGGTCAGGTTCAGCATGTCATGGCCGGGGGTCGCGGTCTCGAATTCCGCAATCCGGTTCTGGCGAAACAGGTGGAAATATTCGACCGTGGCGTCGAAATCCCCCGTTCCCCATTCCACGCGGCCGCCGAGCCTGCCGCCCGGGATGCGCGGCAGATTGCCGCCTTCCGCGAACTTGCCGCGCACATAGTCGCCGAACAGGGTGACGTCGAGGCTGGACGTCAGGCTGTGGCTGATGGACCCGTCGATCCCGGTGAAGCGCGCATCCGCCGCCGCATAGCGGACAAGGCGCATGTCGTCCACCTTGTCGAGGGTCGCGGCGTAGATGTGATCGTCCACCCGGTAGTGGAACAGGCCGAGGGTGAGGCGGGTCGCCCCCTCGGTCTTGCGGAGATTGAGCTCGACCGACTTCGTCGCCTCCTTGCCGAGGTCGGGATTGCCGATCTCGTAGCTGTTGGTGGCAAGATGCACCCCGTCGGCAAAAAGTTCCTGGGGCGTCGGCGCGCGTTCCGAGCGGGCGAGCGACAGGCCGACGGACCAGTCCCCGTCCACGGACCAGACGGCCGCGGCGGAGACGGAGAAGGGGGAATGCTTCGCCGCCCGGGGCCTGCCCTCGGCGCTGATCTTCTGCCATTCCTGGCGCAGCGCCGCCTCGAGCCGGAAGGGCCCCGCGTCCCAGCTTTCCATGACGAAGATCGCGCCGCTTGTGGTGGTGCTCGGCGGAAGATAGCTTTCGTCGCCGATGGCGTCGAACTCGCTCCGCGCCCCCTGCAGGCCGATGACGCCGGTCAGCGGCCCGAGGGCCGCGTGCTCCAGCTCCAGCCTTCCGTCCAGCCCCTCGTTCCGGAAGGTGGTGGAAATCTCCCCGTCCTCGATCTCGTCATGTTCATAGTCGGTAATGCCGGCGCGCAGGCGGATGCGGTCGATGAAGGCGAGGGGTGCGCGGTATTCGCCGCGGATGTCGACGCGGTCGCTCCGCAGATCGACGAAGGGGAGGTGAGACCCCGCTGCGTGATGATCGTGGTCGTGATCGTCATCGTGATCGTGGTCGTGATCGTGGTCGTGGTCGTGGTCGTGGTCGTCCTCCGCGGGGCAGTGGAGCCGGCCGTCACGGGGGTGACATTCCTCGAAGCCGTGGGCATGGCCGGGGATGCCGTATTCGCTGCGCTGGCGGGTGAAGGCCGCGCCGAAATATCCGGCGTCCCCCACCCATGACAGGCCGATGGCGCCCGTCTCGCCGTCGTTGAAGGTGGCGGGCACATGGCCGCCGGGCATGTGCGGCGCGCGATAGTCGTCGCTGCGGCGGAACGCGCCTTCAAGCCGGAGGGCGAGGGCGCCGAGGCCGAGGGTCGCGCCCGCAACTCCCGCCTTCTCGTCGGCGACGCTGCCGAAGCGAAGTTCGGCGACACCCTCGACGCCGCCTTCGGGCTGCTCCGTCGGCACCTTGCGGTCGATGAGATTGACCGCGCCGCCGACCGCGCCGCCCCCGTAAAGGAGGGCCGCCGGGCCGCGCAACACCTCGATCCGGTCGAGGAGCAGGGGCTCGGCCGCGATGGCATGGTCCGGGGAGACGGCGGAGGCGTCCATGATCTCCGAGCTGTCGGACAGCACCTTGACCCGGGGCGCCGACTGGCCGCGGATCACCGGGCGGCTCGCACCGCCCCCGAAGCTGTCGGAATGGATCCCGGCCTCTCCGGCCAGGGTATCGCCCAATGTCGCGCGGCGGCTGGTGACCAGCCGGTCGCCGTCGAGGCTGGTGAAGGCCCCCGCAAGCTCGTCCGCGCCGCGGCCAAGCGGCACGCCATAGACCACGATCTCCTCGGCCCTTCCCGCGGCCAGATCGGCCTCTGCATGCGCCGGAGCCGCAGCCGCCTGGGCGAGAACGAACATACTTGCTGCCGTGACCAGAATGACGCGCATGAAGATTCCCCGTTTTTCTTGGGCAATATTCGTTATGTTATATCATAACATTTGTCAATGCGGTCACTGCGCCCCGCGGAGCGGCGGGGAGCGATCAGGGCCGCAGGGAGCGGTATTGCGGGAAGACGAGGGTGATGGTGAAGCCCTTGCCGAGATCGCTGTCCACCTCGATCGCCGCGTCGTGCCGTTCGGCGATCTGCTTGACGAGGGCGAGGCCGAGGCCGGTGCCGCTCGCATGCTTCGTATAGACGTTGTCGATCTGGCGGAAGGGCAGGAAGGCCGTCTCGATGAGGGACGGCGGCAGGCCGATGCCGTTGTCGGCGATGGTAACATAGGCGCACATGTCTCGCCGGCCGTATTCCACCCGGATCCTGCCGCCCCGGGGGGTGAACTTGATGGCGTTGTCGAGGAGGTTCTGGATCGCAAGCTCCATGAGCTTGCCGTCGGCGCGAAGCAGCAGCTCCTCGCTGCCCTCGACCAGGACCTCGTGGTGGTATTCGGCGATCTTGCGGCGGCAGGCGGCGATCACCTGGTCCACCACGTCGCCGAGCGGCAGGACGCCTTCTTCCAGCACCGTATCGTCGGACGCGAGGCGGCTATGTTCGAGAACGCCGCTCACGATATGGAGGAGCGTGTCGCCGGCGTCCGAGATCTGCGACGCATAGGCGCTGATCTCGGCGAGGGGCTCGGTCTTGTGCTCCCGCGCGATGCGCATCTGGATGAGGTCCGAGAAGCCGATGATGGCGTTGAGCGGCGTCCTGAGCTCGTGGCTCATATTGGCGAGGAACTCGGACTTGGCGCGGTTCGCCATCTCCGCTTCCTGCTGGGCCTGGGCGCGGCGCTCCATCTCCAGGCAGAAGGCGGACAGCACGGCGATGGCGAAGCAGAAATTGGTCTCGTCCGCATGCCACGGCCCCGGCTCCCGCCGCTCCACGGCGAAGACGCCGAGCTTCTCGTCCCCCACCTCGATGAGAACGTCGAGGAAGCTGCCGACCCCCGACCGTTCGGCATAGCGGGTATCCCCGTGAAGCCGCGGGTCATGCAGCGTGTCCTCGCAGATGAAGATCTTGTCGCGGACGACGATCTGGCCATATTCCCCGAGATGGTCGAGAGGGATCGTCTCGCCCGAAAAGTCCCGGTCCGTCGCGCGGTCATAGCCCGCCCAGCAGGTGAGATTGTTTTCCTTCCAGTCGAACAGCCAGATCCCGGCGCGATAGGCGTCCAGCACTTCGGGCACCGGGCGCACCACCTGTTCCAGCACCCTGCGGGCATTGGGCTGCAGCAGCTGGCGGCTTTGCAGGATGTTGAGAAGGCAGGATTTCAGCCGTTCCGACCGCTCCCGCTCGGCATTGAGGCTGCGCGCGGTCGCCGCGCGTTCAATTTCCACGCTCGTCGGCCCCGCGAAGAGGCGCATGGTGTCGATCACCGTCGGCCCGTCCTGGAGCGGCCGCCGGAACAGGGCGATGAGCAGGCCGATGGTCTCGCCGTCCACGTCGGACAGGGGAATTCCCGTATAGGACCGCACGCCCAGCTCCTGCAGCATGTGGTCGGTGGGAAACAGCTCCTGGATCGAGTCGGCGAAGAAGCAGGCTTCGTTATGGGCGACGGAATCGCAGGGCGTGCCTGCGAGGTCGTATTCCATTTCGCCGCCCGGCGCGCCGTCCGCCCAGGAGGCGAGGACGCGGGCGCGAGTACGGGCTTCATCCACGAAGCCGCAGGCGAAGACGAAATCGGCCTGGAGGATGTCGGCGAGCACTTCGACGAGGCCCGCCAGATAATCGGACCTGTGCGGCATGCCGAGCCGCGACGCCATCTTGCTCAGAAGCTGGGCGACCGCAGGGCTCTGGTAGACGGCGGCGGGAACGGACTCGGACGAGGGCTCCCTGATCCCGATGCCGCGATAGCGCGGGGGCAGGCCTGCGCCCTCCCGGGAGAGGCGGACGCGATACTGCCGGTCGCCGAGGCGGAGCACGCCCGAGGGCCGCGGCGCACCGGTCTGGATCCCGTCGCGGAGCGACAGGTCGAGGACGAGATCGGCAGCGCCGGACAGGGCGTCGCGCAGCGACATGCGGCGGGAGCCGCCCTCGGCGACGACGGTGACGTTGCGGCCGTCCAGCTCGATGAGCAGGTCGGCCATGTTCAGCAGGAGCTCGCTCGTCTGTTCTGATTGGGCTGAGCCAGTCGCGTCCATCAATTATTTTTCGTCCGTTTCCTAGACCCGCCTTCGCCCCCCGGCCGCCACAGGCCGCACCCGGAACGGCATATGGTGCCTTCCCTAATACTTCCAACGGACGATGAAGGACAATCAGATAATCTCGTTCAGCGCGATGGATGCGGGCATATTCTGCCGTGAAGCACGAAGTGCGGCATTTTTGCCATAGCCCTGGGCGGGCTGCTGGCGCCGCGCCACCTCGTCGCCCACCGCCTTGAGCATGCCTTCGGTAATCGCCCGGGCGCGTTCGAGGGTCCGGCGATGGTCGTCCAGGATCTTCTGGAACTGGGCGGTTTCGGCGCGCAGCTCCTGCAGCTGCTCGGCGGTGGCGAAGGCGCGCACCCCGCCGTTGCGGCGCACCATGTCCATTTCCTTGGCATAGGCCGCGGCCAGCCGCGCCTTCTCCTCGATGAGCGACTTGGCCTCGGACGGCCGGCGGTTCCTGATGAGGGCGTTTTCCTGATTGATGACCTCGGTCAGGCGGCGCGTCAGCAAGGTGAGGGTGACGACCGGGTTGCGGGCCTCGGCGGCGGCGTCAAGAGTCTCGGACATGGGTCACACCTCCTGGGTCCTGAGGATGAAACGGTAGATGCTGTCGGCGATGCCGATGCCGCCCCGGGCGGCGATCTGCTTGCCGTATTCGTCGTTGAGCAGGCTCCGGAACATGGCCTCGCCATGGCCGCCGCCGAACAGGCCGTCGCCGTTCTGGACGTCCTGGCCCATGCTTTCGAGCATGGTGGTGATGAACATGGCCTCGAAATCCTGGGCGACCGCCCAGGCGCGGGGATTTTCCCGCGCCGGCTGCAGCCCCTGGGCGGGCCGCGCGGCATGGGGCGCGGCATGTTGCGCGGCGGGGGCGCGGCCGGGCTGCGGCATGAGGTTGAGCCGTGCGGCGGAAATCGTGGAAGTGGTCGAGATATCCATCACATCACCTCGATTTCGGCCTGCAGCGCGCCCGCGGTCTTCAGCGCCTGGAGGATCGAGATCATGTCGCGCGGGCCGACGCCCAGGGCATTGAGCCCGTCCACCAGCTCCTGCAGGCTGACGCTGCGCTTGAGGATCGCAAGCTTCTTGTCGCTGCCGTCACTGACCGAAAGCTCGGTCCGCGGCACCACCACGGTCTCACCCTGTTCGGCGAAGGGTCCGGGCTGGGAGACCTGCGGCGTCTCGGTCACGCTGATCGTGAGGTTGCCCTGGGAGATCGCGACCTCGCTCACCCGCACGTCGGAGCCGATGACGATGACGCCCGAGCGCTGGTCGATGACGACGCGGGCGCGCTGGTCGGGATCGACCACGAGCTGCTCGATCTCGGTGATGAGCGACACCATGTCGTAGGCATAATTTTCCGGGCGCTGCAGCTGGACGGTCGCGGGGTCCAGCGGCCGCGCCGCCTGGCTCCCCAGATGGGCGTTGATGGCCGCGGCGATGCGCCGGGCGGTGGTGAAGTCGGGGCTGCGCAGCTGCAGGCGCATCACCGGCATGGAATTGAGGCTGAAGGCGATCTCCCGCTCCACGATGGCGCCGTTGGGAATGCGGCCCGCCGTGGGCACGCCCTGGGTGATGGAGGCGGCCTGGCCGCGGGCGTCGAAGCCCGAAATCTGCACCGGCCCCTGGGCCACCGCATAGACCTGCCCATCGGCGCCCATGAGCGGGGTGACGAGCAGCGTGCCGCCGCGCAGATCCTCGGCGTCGCCAAGGGAGCTCACCGTCACGTCCATGCGCGAGCCCTGACGTGCGAAGGGCGGCAGATTGGCGGTCACCATCACCGCCGCCACGTTCTCGGTCTTGAGCTCGCTGCTCCGCGTATTGACGCCGAGGCGCTCGAGCATGGCTTCAAGGCTTTGCCGGGTGAAGGGGGAATTGCGGATGGTATCCCCCGTGCCGTTGAGGCCTACCACCAGGCCGTAACCCACCAGCATGTTGTCGCGGACCCCCTCGAAGGACACGATGTCCTTGATGCGGGAGGCCGGGACGGCGGGCGTCGCCGCCATCGTCGCCGCGATCGCGAAGGTCAGCAGAAAGGCGCTCAGGCGGGACATCGCCCGGGCGAAGGTGGCGGCGCCTTTCGCGCCCGATCCCAGCTTTTTGCTCTTTTCAAACATGCCTTGTCACCGAAATGGTCCGTCGGGAATTCTTCCGTCCCTGTCCAAGCGAAAAGCGTGCCAAACGCCAAATCTTTGGAAAACAACAACTTGCCTGTGATGTCGGAAGACAGGCCGGGGGCAAAAAATGCGGTCCCTCGGCAAAGCTTGCCGGGCTTAACACCATCTTAACCACGCGGCCTTACAAGCGAAGATGGCTGCAGGGCGTTGTCCCCCGGGGCCGCCCGGGCACGCTTCGGGCCAGTTCGGAACAGTCGGTTGTCGGTGGCTTGCCACAATGCTCTCAAGCGTCTTGGGGTATGGTGTGAAAATCAACGGAAGCGGATCGGTCGGATCCACCGCGGGCGCCGGCCGCCGGCGCAACGCCGGCAAGGCGGGCGGCAGTTTTGCAAGCGCCCTCGATGTGGGCGCGCCGGAGACTGCGGCGCCACTTGCGGGCTCCGGCCCCATTTCGGCGGTGGGGAGCCTCCTTGCCCTTCAGGAAAGCTTCGATGCGACCACTGGCCGCTCGCGCGGGCGGCAGCGGGCGGAGGACCTGCTCGCCGGGCTCGAGGACCTGCGCCGCGGGCTTATCCTCGGCAACATTCCCGTAAGCCAGCTGCGCCTTCTCGCCGACCGGCTGGGGCAGCGCATGGGCAATACGGGCGATCCGAGGCTCGATGGAATCATCGCCGAGATCGAACTGCGCGTCGCCGTGGAGCTCGCCAAACTCGGCTTCGACGCCTGATCGGCTATGCCTTTGGAGGCATTGACTCCAACCCCGTTCGATAAAGGCGCTTGCCGAGTGGAAGCTTATTAACTATATACGCAACCACTCAAGTCAGGCGCAGGAGAGGTTTCGAATGGCGGTTGAACTGCCCCCTGGATACAAGCCATCAGAAGACGAACCCTTCATGAACCCCCTCCAGCTGGAGTACTTCCGGCGCAAGCTCCTGGACTGGAAAGAAGAAATCCTGCGCGAGTCGCGGGAAACCCTGCAGCATCTGCAGGAGGACAGCCTCAAGGAACCCGACATCGCGGATCGCGCCTCGTCGGAAACGGACTGGTCGGTGGAGCTTCGCACCCGTGACCGCCAGCGCAAGCTGATCGCCAAGATCGACGCCGCGCTGGAGCGGATCCGCCTCGGCGAATACGGCTATTGCGAAGTGACCGGCGAGCCCATCAGCCTCGAGCGGCTGGATGCCCGTCCCATCGCCACCATGACCCTCGAAGCCCAGGAACAGCACGAACGGCTCGAGAAGGTCCATCGCGACGACTGATCCCGCCTTCCGGCGATCACGGGACAACAAAAAAGCCGCCTCGTTCTGAGGCGGCTTTTTTCGTGGTTGCGCTGGATGGGCGCTGGTGTGGAAACCCTTGTCAGAACGGCACCAGGATCTCGTAGAGCTGCTGGCCGTAGGGCGGCTGCTGCAGGTCGGTGATCTGGCCGCGGCCGCCGTAGGACACGCGGGCCTCGGCGATCTGGCTGTGGCGCACGGTGTTGTTGGCCCGGATGTCCTCGGGCCGGACGATGCCCATGACCGTGAGCTCGCGCACCTCGTAGTTCACGCGCACTTCCTGGTGGCCCTTGATGACCAGGTTGCCGTTGGGCAGGACCTGGGTCACCACCGCCGCGATCTGGAGCGAGATCGCCTCGCTGCGGTTGACGCTGCCCGAGCCGCGGTTCGCCGTGGAACTTCCGAGGTCCACGAGGTCGCTCGCCTTGCCGAGGCCGCCGGGGAAGCGGGAGATCGCGGCGTTGTTGCTGTTGTCCCGGGAGCGCACGGTGGTGTTGTCCACCTTGGCCTTGTCGTTGATGTCGATGAGCACGGTCAGGATGTCGCCGATCTTGCTGGCGCGCGGATCCTTGAAGAAGTGCCGGGTGCCGGTCTGCCACAGGCTGTTGCGCTCTTCCGAGCTGCCCGGGGCCTGGGCGACGGACGGCACCACCATGGGCTGGAAGCTGCGGTCGGACGGCGGCACTTCCTGGTTTTCGATGGGGGTGAGGTCCGGTGCCTTGCCGATGCGGGAGATGCGCTCCATGGTGCCGCAGCCGGCGAGCATGAGGGCCGCCGCGCAGGCGATGCCGAGACGAAGGTGGGACTTGGCGAACATGACTTGCATTCCTTCTCTGGGATCCGCGGACTAGCGGCGGTACTCGGCGACGCGCGTGCCGGACATGACGCGCACTTCGCGCGGCGACTGGACGATGCCGATGACGGTGCTGTTGCTGGACGTGTTGGTGACCCGGATGCGGTCGCCGATGCCGCCGTCCTCGAGCGCCTGACCCTGGGCGGTCAGGGTGATGCGGTCGGTGGCGACAACCATGGTGACGAGCGAGCCGCGCTTGATCGCCACCGGGCGCTGCAGATCCGAATGCCGGACCATGCTGTTGGCGCGCAGCGGACGGCGGAGCGCCATCCCTACGAGATCCTGCTTGGAGGTGACGATATGGCCGCCCACCTGCCGGGCCGGGACCTCGATCCAGGCGATGTCGCGCTCGCCGATGACGTCGCCGGACGACAGGTTCGATGCGATCACGGGGACGGTGGCCGTCTCCTCGATGCGGCCGGTAACGCTTTCCTCCCGCGCGCCGCCCTCGGCGGGCAGGCGCAGCACGGCGTTGAACCCGCCGGAGCGCTCGTCGAAATGGAGGCGGCTCACCTGCACGTCGGCAAGGCTGGCGCTCGCCGGGATGCGCAGCGCCCGGCCGGCGTTGTTGAGGCGCAGGGCATGGCTCCGCCCCTTGGCCGCGGCGGGAAGCGCCGCCTTGATCCGCGCCACGATGACGTCGGCGGGAACGGTGATTTCGGCGCCGTCCGCCCGCACCGGCTGCAGCGCCGCGGGGGCGAGGAGGCCGAGGGCGAAGGCGATTGCGACCAAAATCCTTTTCATCACATCAATCTCCCGTCATCCTCAGCGCAGGTTGGAGGTCACGCTCAGCATCTCGTCGGCGGTGCTGATGACCTTGGAATTCATTTCATAGGCCCGCTGCGCCGCGATCAGGGACGTGATCTCGGACACCGGATTGACGTTCGAGGTCTCGAGGAAGCCGTGGACGATGGTGCCGTAGCCCGGGGTGCCGGGAACGCCCGTATTGGCCACGCCGGACGCCGGGGTCTCCACCAGCAGGTTGTCGCCGATGGCCTCAAGGCCGGCCGGGTTCGGGAAGGTGGTGATTTCCAGGCGGCCGACCACCACGGGCTCGATCTGGCCCGAAAGCTTCACCTGCACCTCGCCCTGCGGGTTGACCGAGACGTCGATTGCTTCCGGCGGGATGTTGATGCCCGGCATCACCACATAGCCGTCGGGGGTCACGAGCTCGCCCGTGGGGCTCAGCTGGAAGGCGCCGGCCCGGGTATAGGCGAAATCGCCGTCCGGGGTCTGGATGCGGAAATAGCCTTCCCCGTTGATGGCGAAATCGAACTGGTTGCCCGTGTTGATGAGGTTGCCCTGCTCGGTGATGCGATAGACCGAACCCGCCTTGACGCCCACGCCGATCTGGATGCCCGACGGCACCACGGTGCCGGTGTCCGACGAGGCGGCGCCGACGCGCTCCAGGTTCTGGTAGAGCAGGTCCTGGAATTCCACGCGCTGGCGCTTGAAGCCCGTGGTGTTCATGTTCGCCAGGTTGTTGGAGATCACCTCCACGTTCATCTGCTGGGCGAGCATGCCGGTGGCTGCGATGCTGAGTGCTTTCATGGCTCGTTATCCTGTATGTCTCGGCGCCGGGATCGCGACTATTCCACGCGGGACAGACGATTGATCGTCTTGCCCTGCAGGCTCTGCTGGTCCTCAAGAACCCTTGCGACCGCCTGGTAGCGCCGGGAAATCTCGATCATTCGGGTCATCTCCATGAGCGGCTCCACATTGGAGGCTTCGATCATGCCCTGGAGAAGGGTGAAGTTCTGGGACGGCACCGGCTCGATGGCGCTTTCATAGAGACTGTCGCCCACTTTCTCGAGGGCGTTCAGGTTCTCGAAGGTGACGACCCCGATGCGGCCGATCACGTCACGGCCGCGGGTCGAGATTGTGCCGTCCTTGGAGATGTTGATTTCACCGTCCAACGGATCGAAGACGATCTCGTTGCCGTCCTGATCCAGCACCGGGCGGCCGTTGGAGGTGACGAGCGTGCCGTTCTCTGAAATGCGGAAATGGCCGTTCCGAGTATAGCGCTCGCTGCCGTCCTCCATGCGCACCCGGAAGAAATTGCTGCCCTCGAGCGCAAGATCCAGGGGATTGCCGGTGGCGCGGAAGTCGCCTTCGCGGAAGTCGCGGATGACCGCCACGTCCTGCACATAGGACACGCGGCGGGCGACTGGCACCTCCGTTTCCGGCATGGTGACCACATATTCGCGGAACATCACCGCCTCGCGCTTGAAGGCGGCGGTGTTCATGTTGGCGATGTTGTTCGAGACGATGTCCAGACTGCGCCGCATGGCCATCTGGTGCGAAAGTCCCACATATAGCGTCGTATCCATCCAGGTTTCTCCCTTCGGGGCCCTTTTGGCCGTTCGGGTGATCCACGCCCCGACCCGAAGCAAGCGGCGTGCCAATTGCAAAACCCAGAAAATTCAATGGTTTGATGGTCGACGTTCTGAGCGGCGGCAGAGTTTGCCGGGCAAGGCCTGCCGGTCGGGGCGGCAGAAGAAGTCCGGCGCGGGGGGAGGGGGCGCCGGCCTGTTTCACCAGTTATTAAGGATCCTTGTTTACCGTTCGCAAACATCGGCAGAAGCGCCAGACCCGGCGAGGGCCGGGGAGCGAGAACGCGCAGCAACGGAAACGCCCCATGAGCGAAACGGACGATCTGAACGGTGATCTCGGCGAGGATCTCGCCAGCGGCCTGCAGAAGAAGAAGCTGAGCGGCCGCGAGATCGTGATGTATGGCGGGGCGGCGCTGCTCGTCCTGCTGCTCGGTCTCGTGCTGTGGCTGACGCTCGCGGGCGGGGACGATGCGGCCGAGCCGGTGGCTGTGGCCGAGCCGCGCGAGACATTGTTCTATGAACTCCCCGAGCTTCTCGTGAATCTCAATACGGGCGGGCGCAAGGCGAGCTATCTCAAGATCACCGTCGCGCTCGAGGTGGACCGGCGCAGCGCCATCGCGCAGCTGGACGCCAAGCTGCCGCGGGTCATCGACGATTTCCAGATCTATCTCCGCGAACTGCGGCTAGAGGACCTCAACGGCTCCGCCGGCATGTTCCGCCTGAAGGAAGAGCTTCTGAGCCGCGTCAATACCTCGGTCTATCCCACCGAAGTGAAGGACGTGCTGTTCAAGGAAATGTTGGTGCAGTAAGTCCCATGTCCGACAATCCTGAGACCGAAAACCAAGTGGACGAGGACCAGCTCGCGGCCGAATGGGAAGCCATGGCGGGCGGCAAGTCCGAGGAGGACCTGGCCGCCGAATGGGCGGCCATGGCCGACGACGACACGGCCTATCTCGCCGGCCAGGCCGACCGCGTCCTCGACCAGGACGAGATCGACAGCCTCCTCGGCTTCGACGGCGACGATGATTTCGTCGGCGAGCGTTCGGGCGTCCAGGCGCTCATCAACAGCGGCCTCGTCGCCTACGAGCGGCTGCCCATGCTGGACATCATCTTCGACCGCTTCGTGCGGATGATGTCCACCTCCTTGCGCAATTTCACCTCCGACAACATCGAAGTGTCGATCGACCACACCACCTCGATCCGCTTCGGGGATTACCTGAACTCGATCCCGCTTCCCGCCATGCTCGCGGTGTTCCGCGCCGAGGAATGGGACAATTACGGCCTCATCACCATCGACTCGAACCTCATCTATTCGATCGTGGACGCGCTCCTGGGCGGTCGCCGCGGGACGGCGGCCATGCGCATCGAGGGGCGGCCCTACACCACCATCGAGCAGACGCTCATCGAGCGCATGATCTCGGTGGTGCTGAAGGATCTGTGCGCCGCCTTCGAGCCCCTGAGCCCGGTGACCTTCTCCCTCGACCGGCTCGAGACCAACCCGCGCTTCGCCTCCATCGCCCAGGCGTCCAACGCCGCGATCCTGGTCAAGATGCGGGCCGACATGGAGGACCGCGGCGGCAAGTTCGAGATGGTGCTGCCCTATGCGACGATCGAGCCCGTGCGCGAACTGCTGCTGCAGCGCTTCATGGGCGAGAAGTTCGGCCGCGACACCATCTGGGAAAACCATCTCGCCAACGAGCTGTGGCACACGGAAGTGCCGGTGGAGGCCGTGCTCGACGAGCAGGTGCTGACCCTGGGCGAGATCATGGGTCTCGAGGTTGGGCAGACATTGATGCTGAATACGGGCCCCGACGGCGACATCGACGTGCGCTGCAACGGGGTTTCCATGATGACCGGGAAGATGGGCCGTCTCGGCCGCCATGTGGCGGTCCGGATCGACGCCGTCAAGATGCGCGGAAGGAAAGCGTCATGACCTGGACTCTTGTGGTGGAAGGTGTGGTGGCCGTGTTGCTCGCGGTGACCATCGGTTACGCCTTCGTCCTCAACCGCCGCCTTTCGGCGCTTCGCGCCGAGCAGGACAATCTGGGCCGCATGATCGCCGGGCTCAACCAGGCGACCGCCCGCGCCCAGGAGGGGATCTACGAACTCCGCGCGGCGAGCCAGGCGGCGGAGGAATCCCTCAAGAAGGAAATCGCCCGGGCGCGCGAGATGTCCGACGAACTGGCCATCATCACGGAAGCGGGCAACAACCTCGCCCAGAAGATCGAGCGCGGCCTGTCCGCCCGCCTCGCGGAAGCGCCCGCCGCCCCGAAGACGACCGATGCCCAGCGCCGCGCCGTTTCGCGGCTGGATTTTGAGGAGCCGAAGGAAGATGCAGACCGGCAGCACCACATCCGCACCGCAATCCGCGCCGCCCGCTGAGCTGCCGCCCTTCCTGCGCGCCCGGGCCGAGACCGCGGCCACGCCGGACAAGCGGATGCGCATGCCGCGCTTCCGCCTGCTGCCGGCCGTCATCTGCGGCGCGAGCCTGCTGTTCGCGCTGAAGGTCATGGACATCGCCGCGGGCGCCGCCGATCTCATGGCGTCGCCCGAGCCCGCGAAGGAATCGGACGCATCGGCCGGGGACAAGGCCAGCCTCGAGGCCGTGGCGGCCGACGCCCAGGCGCTGGTGAACGACGCCATGGGCGGCGGCGGGAAGGATACGTCCGGCGAGCTGACGCTGGCTGCGACCGATTTCCGCAGCCGGTCGGAGGTGGGGCTGTTGCAGGACCTCGCCGCGCGGCGGCAGGAGCTCAACGAGCGCGCCCAGGAGCTCGATACCCGCGAGCGTCTCCTCATGGCGACGGAACAGCGGATCGACGGCAAGATCGAGCGGCTCAAGGAAATCGAGGCCCAGATCAAGAAGCTGCTCATGCTCCATGACGAGCAGGAGGCGGCCCAGCTCAACGATCTCGTCCGCGTCTACGAGACCATGAAGCCCAAGGAAGCGGCGGCCATTCTCGAAAAGCTCGAGCTGGACGTGCTGCTCAAGGTGGTGCAGCGCATGAACAACCGCAAGCTCGCCCTGGTCCTCGCCCAGATGGACCCGGAAATCGCCAAGAAGGTGACGGTAGAGATGGCCACCCGCCGCGAGCTGCCGGCCTTCGAAGGTTGACGCCCTTAACGTCGATTTAACGTCTCCGGCCCTAGCTTGGGATTGCAGAAATCGATCTGGAGGATGCCATGAGCGAGGCGCAAGGTCTGGCCCTGGAGCAACGCGTGGAAGCGCTGGTCGAGCAGACCGGCGGACAGGTGGAAGTGAGCGACATCGCGGGCGTCGTCACCAGCATCATGCAGTCCTGGAAAGGCAGTTTCAGCCTGCATGAGCTGCATGTGCGCGACGAGATTCGCGATCTTCTGACCTATGTGCAGGGCGCCATGAGGGAGCTTGCGGACCTGCGGCCCCGGGCGCTGAGCGCGCGCGAAATTCCCGATGCCTCCAACCAGCTCGATGCCATCGTGGCCGCGACCGAGGAAGCGGCCGAGAAGATGATGGACGTGGCGGAGGAGATCGAGGCGCTGGCGAACACCACGGGCGCCGCCAACGACGACTTCCTGCCGCGCATGACCGACATCGCGACCAGGATCTACGAGGCGTCGAGCTTCCAGGACATCACCGGCCAGCGCATCAGCAAGGTGATGCGCATCCTGCAGCATCTCGAGCAGAAGCTCGGCTCGCTCGCCGAAACCCTCGGCGACGAGGATACGAGCGACGATGCGCCCGCCGTCGATCCCCTGGGCGAGATCGACGATCCCAAGGCGCTGCTCCACGGGCCGCAGCTGCCGACCGAGGCCAATTCCCAGGACGATATCGACGCGCTCCTGGCCAGCTTCGATTGAGGTTCGCGGGCGGCATGGACGCGAACGGCGACAGGAGCGCGGGGGAGCAGAACCCGCTCGCAGAGCTTTCCTGCACGGAGCGCGGCGCGACGGCCGGCGGCCAGTCGAGCCTGCAGCTTCATATTTCCCTGTTCCTCATCCTCATCGCCTTCTTCATGGTGCTGAACGCGCTCTCCAACCAGGAGGTGACGCGACGCGGCGCGGTGATCGAAAGCGTGCAGAACGCCTTCCGCCGCCCCCTGCCGAGGGCGGAGGACCTCGACCTTCTGGCGGGCCGGCAGCTGGACGCCCATATGGCGGAATTTCATGAGGCGCTCGCAGGGATCTTCGCCGCCATGACCGAATTTCCGGGCCAGTTCGGCTGGCCGGGCCGCGGCCTCATCCGCGCCGAATTGCCCGCTGCTTCCTTCTTCGCCGGGACGGATGACGAGATCCGCGCCGACCGCGCGCGGATGCTCGACGATCTGGCGGCGACGCTCATCCGGGGTCATGCGGGGGAGCGGCGGGCGATCGAGATTCTCGTCGCCGTGCCGCCCGCGCTGCTTCATGGCGCCGATGCGGACGATGCGGCGCGCAACAGCCATCTCGCGCGCGCCGCCGCCCTGGCCCGGGCGCTCGAAGTCCGGGGGGTGCCGGGGAACGCCATCACCACCGGCGTCATGGCCGACGACCGGGACCTTCTGTGGCTCACCTTCGGCAGCCGCCCCGTGGATCGCGAGGCGGAGTGACGGGATGACCGACGAGCTTCCGCCCATCGAGCTCCGCACCCCGTCCGCACCGCGGGCGGAGCTTCTGCCGTTGCCCGCGCCCTATGCTGCGCAGCCCGCGACCTGGCTCGTGACGTTTGCGGACCTTCTGTCCCTCATCCTCGTCTTCTTCGTGATGATGTTCGCGGCCAATGCGGTCCGGTCGTCCGAATGGGAAAAGCTGGTGACGTCCCTGAGCGACCGGCTCAATCCGGCCGCCGCCGCCATGCGCGACAAGGGATCGGCGGCCGATGCCCGCCTCAAGGCCCCCATGGTCGAAGGCCGCCGCATCGCCTGGCTCGAGACCCTGTTCACGGAAAAGCTCGCCTCCGACCCGGTGCTCGGCGACAGCACGGTGCGCAATCTCGGCGACCGGCTTGCGATCGCGGTTCCCGCGGATCTCCTCTTTCGCGAGAACGGCGACCGGCTGATGGACCCCGCCGCCTTCCAGGCGGTGGCGCGCCTTGCCGGGCTGCTCCGTGACCTCGACAATCGCGTGGCCGTCATCGCCTATACGGATCCCGTGGCGGCCGAGGCCGCGGGCGGGGCCCACTGGGGCCTGTCGCTCCGCCGCGCCGTCGCCGTCGCCCGCACGCTGGAGCGCAACGGCTACGGCCGCCCCATCGAGATCTTCGGCCACGGCGCGCCGCCCTTCGACAATCTCGCGGCGGACCTGCCGCAAGCCCTGCAATCGCGCCTCGCGCGGCGGATCGAGCTCGTGGTCCGCGAATATGAACGGGTGGGCGCGCCATGATGCGGGGATCGGCCATGTTGCGCGCGCTCGCCCTTGCGCTCTCTGCCGCGCTTCTTTGCGGCTTCATGACGCAGGCCCAAGCCGCGACCATCCGCGGCGGCGAGCATCCCACCTTCAGCCGCCTGGTGGTGGACTGGAGCCGCCCGGTGGACTATTCGCTCGCCCGCGACGGCGACCGGGTCACCGTCACCTTCACCGACCGGGCGGAGGACGCGGCGGAGCTCGATCTCGCCGCCGTCACGCGAAGCTCCCTGAGCCGCATCAAGGCATTCCGGCAGGAAGTGGCGGATGGCCGCCTGATCCTGTCCTTCACCGTGGCGGGGCCCGGCGAACTGCGCCATTTCCGCGAAGGCACCAAGGTGGTGGTGGACGTCATGGATGCGGGCGGCGCGCCTGCGCAAAAGACGCTGCCCGCGGCGCCAGGGACGGACGCGAAGCCGAAGCCCGATCCCGCGCCCGAGCAGCCTGCCGCGAAACCTGAGCCCAAACCCGCGCCAAGGACGCCGTCCCGCGCCGAGCTTGGGGCGCCCAGAGGGCAGGGGCTTCCGGTGGTGGTGCAGTACGAGCCCATCTTCAACGGCCTTCGCCTCAGCTATCCCATGGCCGAAGCCCTGCCCGCAGCCGCCTTCATCCGCGCCGGGCATCTCTGGGTCGTGATCGAGAAGGCGCGGCCGGTGGATCACGGCGCGCTTGCGGGCGTGCTCGGCGACCGCATCAAGACGGTGGAACAGGTGCCCCATCCCCACGCGACCGTGCTGCGCTACGGCATCGCGCCGGGGCAGCACGCGGTGGTGCATCGCCGCGACGGCACCTGGCTCGTCGAGCTCAAGGACAATCGCACGGCGCCGCAGATCCCCATCGTCGTCACCCAGGTGAAGGGGGAGGGCGGCAAGCCCCACATCTTCCTGCCCGTGTCCGACGTCGGCAGCCGCATCGATCTCCGCGATCCTGCGGTCGGCGACGAGATCGCGGTGGTGCCGGTCCTGCCGCCCGGCCGCGGCGTCATCGAGGATCGCCGCTTCGCCGAATTCGGCCTGATGCAGACGGCGCAGGGCGTGGCCGTCGAATTCCATGCGGACGGGGTCGAGGTCGCGCGCTATCGCAACGGCGTCGCCCTGGCGGCGGCCGGCGGTCTTGCGCTCACGGCGGACGCGACGGCGGGGGCGGTGCCGTCCGCCGACGGCGCCCATGTGGTGCGGCGGCCCCAGCGCATGATCGATTTCGCAAGCTGGGCGCGCGGGGGACGGGAGGATTTCGCCCGCCAGCGCGACCAGCTCCTGCGCCAGCTTTCGCTCGCCAAGCCGGACGAGCGCAACAGCGCGCGCTGGGAGCTTGCCCGCTTCTATCTCGCCCACGGCTTTCCCGACCGCACCCTCGGCATTCTCGCCCTGATGGCGGAAAGCGATCCGAGCCTGCTCGAGAGCGCCGAATTCCGCGCGATCCGCGGCATCGCCCATGTCCAGATGGGCCGCCATGCGGAGGCCGAGGGGGATCTGTCCCACAAGGGTCTGGTGAGCGAGGTCGAGATCTATCTCTGGCGGGCCATGGCCGCCGAAGGGCTCGGCGCGCACGAGGAGGCGCTCGCCCACTACCTGCGCGGCCGCGACGTGCTTGCGGATCATGACGAGGTGGAACGGGCGCGCTTCAAGCTCGCCGCGGCGCGCGCCGCCGCCGCCCTCGATCAGCGGGAGATTCTCAACGACGAGCTGTCCCAGCTTGCCGAATACAACCTGCCGCCGGCTCTTGCGGCGGAAGCGGATTTCCTTCGCGGCCGGGCGTTGGTGCAAGCGGGGGACAATGCGGCGGCGCGGGACGTGTTCGCCCGCGTGATCGCGTCCGGCGACCGGCGCAACGCCGCCCGCGCGCGCCTCGCCCGGGTTGAGCTCGATCTCGCCGAGCAGGCGATCGCGCCCCGTGACGCCATCGAGCAGCTCGAAGGCCTGCGCCATGCCTGGCGGGGCGATGAATTCGAGCTTGATCTTCTGGAGCGGCTCGGCCGCCTCCATATGGAGGTCGAGGACTACCGCACGGGGCTTCTCACCCTGCAGCAGGCGGTCACCCATTTCGAGAACTCGGCCCGCACCCGGGCGATCACCGAGCTCATGGGGCAGGCCTTCCGGGAGCTGTTCCTTGCCGGCAAGGCCGACGCCCTGCCGCCGCTCCAGGCCCTGTCGCTCTATTACGATTTCCGCGAGCTGACGCCGCTTGGCGCCGACGGCGACCTGATGATCCGGCGGCTCGCGGACCGGCTGGTCTCCGTCGATCTTCTCGATCGCGCCGCCGAACTGCTTGAGCATCAGGTGCGCTACCGGCTCGAGGGCGTGGCGCGGGCGACCGTCGCGACCCGGCTTGCCATGATCTATCTCATGGACCGCAAGCCCGAGCAGGCGGTGGCGGTGATGCGCGCGACCCGCCAGATCATCATCCCCGACGACATCGAGACCCGCCGCCGTCATCTCGAGGCCCGCGCCCTTATCGATCTCGGCCGCTTCGAGGAGGCGGAGGTGATGCTCGCCCAGGACCAGAGCCGGACGGCCCATCTCCTGCGCGCCGATCTCTACTGGGCGGCGGCGCGCTGGAAGGACGTGGTGGCGAACGGCGAGACCCTGCTGGGCGAGCGCTGGAACGAAGCGAAGCCGCTCACCAACGACGAAAGACGCCAGGTGCTGCGCCTTGCGGTGGCCATGTCGCTCGACGAGAACCGGGAAGGGCTCGCCATCCTGCGCGACCGCTACGGCCGCCTGATGCAGGACGGCGCCTACGCCTCGGCCTTCGAGGTCATCACCGCCAGGCAGGAGCCCTCCGTCAGGGAGATCAAGGCCCTGACCGAAAGCATAGCGAGCGTCAACACGCTTGAAAGCTTCATGGCGAGCTATCGCCAGGAATTCCGGGGATCCTGACGGGGCGTCCGTCCGTTCCTTGTTGACGGTGGGCGGCTTGTGCCGATATCACCGGGCGGAGCGGAGATGGCTTCGCGCATGAATTCCTACCGTCAAGGCGAGCGCTTATGTTGGAACTGCTGACGAGCCCCGAGGTCTGGACAGGCTTCATCACCCTGACGATCCTCGAAATCGTCCTCGGCATCGACAACCTGATCTTCCTGTCCATCGTCTCCCAGCGGCTGCCGCGGGACAAGCAGCCGACGGCGCGGCGGGTCGGCCTCTTCCTTGCGCTGTTCATGCGCGTCGCCTTGCTCTTCACACTCACCTGGATCGCCGGCCTCGTCCATCCGGCCTTTTATCTCGGCGAGTTCGCCGTGTCCTGGCGGGACATCGTGCTGGGGCTTGGGGGCGCCTTCCTGATCTACAAGGGCACCGTGGAAATCCACCAGACCGTCGAAGGCAAGGACGAGGAGATGGCCGCCAACGGCAAGACCGCGGGCATGATGGCGACCATCATCCAGATCGCCGTCCTCGACCTCGTTTTCTCGCTGGATTCGGTGATTACCGCCGTCGGCATGGTGAACGACCTGCCGGTCATGGTGGCTGCGGTCGTCGTCGCCATCATCGTCATGCTGGTGGCGGCGGAGCCGGTCGCGGGCTTCATCCACCGCCACCCCACGGTGAAGATGCTGGCGTTGTCGTTCCTGCTGCTGGTGGGCTTCGCGCTGGTGGCCGACGCCTCCCACTTCCACATCCCGCGCGGCTATCTCTATGCGGCGATCGTGTTCTCGCTCTCGGTCGAAAGCCTCAACATCCTGGCCGCCGCCCGCCAGAAGCGGCGGGAGGCGGAACGCAACGGATTGCAGGCCAGGGCGGAAGGCGAGGGCGGGGATACTAACCCGTAAAGCTTCGCACCAGGCTTCCCGCCACCAGGTGCCAGCCGTCCACAAGCACGAAGAAGATGAGCTTGAAGGGCAGCGAGATCATCACCGGCGGCAGCATCATCATGCCCATGGACATGAGGATCGCCGCCACCACGAGGTCGATCACCAGGAACGGCACGAACAGCAGGAAGCCGATCTCGAAGGCGCGGCGCAGCTCGCTGATCATGAAGGCCGGCACCAGGACGCGCAGCGGCGTCGCCTCCGGCGTCTCCAGCTCCTCGACCTCGCCGAGGTCCAGGAACAGGCCCAGATCCTCCTCCCGCACCTGGCTCAGCATGAAGCGGTGGATCGGCGCGACCGTGCGGTCGAACGCCTCGATGTGGTCGATCTCCTCCGCCATCAGCGGCGCGATGCCCTCCTCGTAGGAGCGTTCGAGGACCGGCGCCATGATGTAGCCGGTGAGGAACAGCGCCAGGCTCACCATCACCATGTTGGGCGGCGTCTGCTGGATGCCCAGCGCGCTGCGCAGGAACGACAGCACGACGATGATCCGGGTGAAGGAGGTCACCATCACCAGGATGCCCGGCGCCAGGCTCAGCACCGTGAGCAGCGCGATGAGCTGGACGATCCGCGCCGTGGTCGATCCCTCGCCGTCGAAGTCGATCGTCACCGTCTGCGCCGCCGCCGGCCCCCCGCTCAGCAGAAGCAGGAGGGGCAGCAGCAGAAGCGCGACGGGCAGCAGGCGGAGGAAGGATGCCCGGGCGCGGGCGAAGGCGAGGGAAGAGCGCCGGGCGATCATGCCGCGGGGTCGCCCGTCCCGGGCTGCCCCGCCGGTCCCGGCCAGGCCGAAGGGACCGGCTCGGGCGCGGGGATGCCGCTCTCGATCAGCAGGTCGCCGGTCGCTCCGGTGAGCACCAGATGCTCCACCGAATCGCGGCGCAGCAGGACGAGGCGCCGCTTGCCGTCCAGCGGCCGCACCTCGACGATCTCCAGCCGCCGCTCCCGGCCGCCCGTCGGCGCCAGCCGCCCGGCCAGGCCCAGCCGCCGGACGGCCCAGGCGAGAAGCCCGATGAGCCCGAGGACGAAGGCGAGCGCCAGCACGAAGCGGAGATAGAAACCGGTGTCCATGACGCCGTCCCGATCGCGGTTCCCGGGCCGCGCCTACCGCCCGCCGCCGCCATAGGCGGTGAGTGCGCGCCGCCGCGCCCCGGCCTGGCCGAGCCGTTCGCCGATCTCCGCCTGGGCCTTGCGGATCGCCCCTTCTAGGCGCCCGACCTCGTCGAGCAGCGCCGTCACGGCCGGCCGGATCTCCGCCGTCTCCGTGCCGCGCGGCAGGTCGCGCACCGCGGCGCAACAGGCGTCGATCCGCGCCTCGAGCTGGCCGAGCTCGATCGTCCGTCCCTCTTCCACGAGGCGGCGGGCGGCGTCCACCAGCGCCGTGACGTGGCGGATCTCCTTCGTGATCTCGGCGATTCCGGTCATGGCTGTTTCCCGGGCTGCGGTTCGGAAGGGGGCGGGGGCACGCGCGGCGCCGGGCCGGCGTTGGCCCGGTAGACATAGGACAGGATCTCGGCCACCGCGGCGAGCGCCTCCAGCGGGATCTCGCAATCGACCTCGACCGCGGCGAGGACGGCGGCGAGGTCCGCGTCCTCGCGCACGCGCACGCCCTGGGCGAAGGCGATGTTCAGGATCTGCTCCGCGACCGCGCCCCGGCCCGAGGCGACGACCCGCGGGATCGCCCCGCTTGCGCCGCCGCCCTTCAGCGCCGCGGCGACCGGCCGGCGCGGCGCCGCGCCGGCGGGGATGGCCTTACCCGGCGCGGGGCCGCCGGCGGCGGCATCGCCGCGGGGCGTCGCGGTTCCGGGGCTGGGCG
>CAZDSS010000032.1:0-25102 GCA_964508185.1 uncultured Sphingomonadales bacterium | reverse complement strand
GGTGATGTTGATGGCGCCGCCGATGGTGTTGCGGCCGAACAGCGTCCCCTGGGGGCCGCGCAGGATCTCCACCCGCTCAATGTCGAGCACGTCGAGGACGCCGCCCACGGACCGCGACATGTAGATCCCGTCCACATAGGTGCCGACCCCCGCTTCCGTCGTGAGCGCAAAGTCCGACTGGCCGACGCCGCGGATGAAGATGCCGGCGGCGTTGGACGCCCCGCTGATGGGGGCGGTGAAGTCGAAGGTCACGTTCGGGGTGAGGTCGCCCAGCTGCTGGATGTTGGAAATGCCGAGCTTCTCGATGCTCGCCGCGGTGAAGGCGGCGATCGAGATCGGCGTGTCCTGCAGGCTTTCCTCCCGCTTCTGGGCGGTGACGCGGATCTCCTCGAGCGCAAGACCCGCATCCTGCGCAAGCCCGGGCCCGGCAATGGCCAGGCCCAGCGCAAGGAAGGAGCCGGTCCTCAACAGGGCTGCGGTGGTCATCTTTCCCCTCCGTCTTGTGACTTGTTATCGGACGGAGTTTAGGATTGATCGCTTTCCCATTCTCGGCTGAGACGGAACAAAGATTTGGCCTCACCCGCGCTTCATCTGGCGGTGATCCTTGGGGCTATGGCCGAAGCGCTGCTTGAAGGCGCGGCTGAAATGGCTGAGATCGTTGAAGCCCCAGGAATAGGCGATCTCGCCGATGGTGCGGCCCGCATGGCGGGGGTCCACCAGATCCCGCTCGCATTTCTCGAGCCGCCGCTGCCAGATCCAGCGCGCGACCGACATGCCCGCTCCGGCGAACAGCATGTTGAGATAGCGCACGGTGATGCGATGGGCCTCGGCGATGGAAGCGGGGGTGAGATCGGGATCCGCCAGATGATCGTCGATATAGCACTGGATGCGGTAGAGCTGGGCCTGCCGCACGTTCGACATCTGCGGCCGCTCGTTGACCGACGCCGACAACGCCAGGGTGATGAGGTCGAGGAAGGTGTCGCTCAGCCGTCCGCAGGCCTGGCTGTCGAGGCTCGGCAGCTGACGTTCCAGTTCGGCAAGGTAGCTGAGGGCAATGCGCCCTACCCCGCTGCGCCCGTCGATCCGCCGCGCCGTCAGCCATTCGGGCGCGATGAGGCGGTTCGAGACGGCGCTGCGCGGCACCCGGGCCACGAACTGGCTGAAGGGGGCGTCGAACATCAGCTCATAGGGGCGGGTGCTGTCGTAAAGGGCGAAGTCGCCGGGGCTCAACCGGGCGACGCGGCCGTCCTGGCTGACGATCCCGGTGCCCTCGCGCTGCACGCTGATCATGAAATAGTCGTTGTGGGAGCGCGCGATGCGGCTTTTCGACCGCACCACCCGCTGTCCGCTGGACAGGACGTCCGAGAACTGGAGTTCGGCGATGGGGCGGTTGACGATGGTTCCGTAGAACTCCCCCGAACTGCGGACCGCCTCGCAGTCCAGCTCGACAAAGACGTCGCATATGGCGTCCCGCCAGTAGCTGACCCGGCGGTGGCTCGCCACCCGGTCGGTGGAAAGCACCTGCGCCTTCGGCTCCATCAGCATCTGCACCTCCCCGTGCAAGATCCCAGGGTCGGACTCTACCGCATAAACGGAGAATTCGACAGAGCCAGTTTCTCGCCTTTCTCTTTCGGCCAAGGAACTGTTCCCGCATGTCCCATACCGCGCCGGGGCGTTTGCTATCCTGAAGGCGACAGCGACAGGAGAGAGCATGTCCCATGACCGCAACAGCCCGCAACCAGGCCTCTGAGGCGCCGCTTCACACCCGCTACAAGGTCGCCGCCGTGCAGGCGGCCCCGGTCTTCTACGATCGCGCCGCGACGGTGGACAAGACCATCGATCTCATCCGCGAGGCCGCCGACGCCGGCGCCCGCCTGATCGCCTTCCCGGAATGCTGGATCCCCGGCTATCCGTGGTATGTGTGGCTCGATTCCCCGGCCTGGGGGATGCAGTTCGTGCAGCGTTACCACGCCAACGCCCTGGAAGTGGACAGCGCGGACACCCTGCGCATCCGCGAGGCGGCGGCGGAGGCCGGGATCTGGGTCGCCCTCGGCTTCACCGAGAAGATGGGCGGCAGCCTCTATATCTCCCAGATGCTGATCGATGACGAGGGGGACATCGTCACCGCCCGCCGCAAGCTCAAGCCCACCCATGTGGAGCGCACGGTGTTCGGCGACGGGCACGGCGCCGACCTTGCCGTGCATCAGACGCCGCTCGGCCGTATCGGCATGCTGTGCTGCTGGGAGCATCTGCAGCCCCTGTCAAAGTATGCGCTCTATGCCATGAACGAGCAGGTCCACGTGGCCGCCTGGCCGAGCTTCAGCCTGTACGAGAAGCAGGCCCACATGCTGGGGCCCGAGGTGAATACGGCGGCAAGCCTCGTCTATGCGGTGGAGGGCCAGTGCTATGTGATCGCCCCCTGCGCCACCATTTCGGAAGCGCTGGTGGACGCCATCTGCGACACGCCGGACAAGCGGGAGCTCATCCGCGCGGGCGGCGGCCATGCCCGGATCTACGGGCCCGACGGCCGGCTGTTAAGCGAGATCCTGCCCGAGGACCAGGAAGGCCTCGTCTATGCGGAGATCGATCTCGACATGATCCCGCTCGCCAAGGCCGCGGCGGATCCCGCAGGCCATTACGCAAGGCCAGATGCGACCCGCCTTCTCCTCAGCCGCAGCGCCGGGAACCCCGTCGAATACATGGATATGGAGAGGGTTCGACGCTATAGTGAGGTGGAGATGCCCGACCACGAATGCGAGGCGGAGCACGATGCCGACACCCGCTGATTGGGAGCCGCCCTATCCCGCATTCTCCGCCGCCTTCGACCCGGAGGTGCGGCAGGTGGTGATGGCCTATTACGGCTGCATCGCCCCGGACGACGCGAACGCCGGGGCCGCCGCCTTCGTGGACTGGATGCAGGCGGCGCGGCAGGCCCCCCACGGCCCCGCGGTCGTCAACCGCGCTCGTTTCAGGGACGCGCAGGGAAGGGCGCAGGAGGTGTTCATCCTCTACTGGACCGCCCCCGCGCGGTTTGCGGCCTGGGAGGCGTCCGAGCCGGTCGCATCCTGGTGGCACGCGCCTTCGCGGCTCGACGACGCTTGCGGCTATTGGCGGGAGGTGTGGCAGCCGCCACTTTCGCATTTCGAAACTCTCATTTCGTCCACGAGCCCCATCGGCATCGCGGAGGCGGGGCGGGAGATCGTCGGGCCAGTGAGGGCCCATGCCTATTGGGGATCGGCGCGCGACCGCATTCCGCAATCGGCGTCCGACCCGCTGCTCTCACCCCTTGAGTCCGTGCCGCGCCAGCCCGTGTCCGCGGCTGGAAAGCGCCTGCGCGTCGCCTTGCCCGCCAATCTCTGCCTCATCCGGTCGGGCCAGAACTGGACCGATTGCGGGCCGGAGGAGCTGGAGCTCTACGAGCGGGAAGTGTACCCGGCGCTGCGTGCGGGCATGGACTTCCTGCGCGACAACCCGCATGAGACCGGCTGCCTCAGCTGCCGCTTCATGGATCAGGTGGCGGCCGACGGGACGCCTGAGAAGAAGACCTTCGCCAGCGCCTGCTTCCTGTCCCTCGGCCATCTCGAACAATGGGCGAAAAGCCATCCCACCCATCTCAAGATCTTCGGCGCCTTTCACCACATGGTGCAGCAGCGCAACTTCGCCATCGATCTCAAGCTGTGGCACGAGGTGACGGTCCTGCCCGCAGGTACGGGAACCGCCGAATATGTGAACTGCCCGCCGGATTCGGGCTTTCTGCCCTATTTCGCGGCGGAGCCGTTCTGACCGGCCGCCGCGGCGGCGCGGAAGCTGTTGACGAGGACGAGGGCGAGGATGATGAGGACCGCGCCCGCACCTTCCACCGCCGTCATGCTTTCGCCGAACAGGATCCAGGCGAGGATCGCGGCGCTCACCGGCTGCAGCAGGAGGCCGAGGCTTCCGATCACCACCGGAAGGTTGGCAAGGGCATAGGCGATGAGCCCCTGCCCCGCCACATGGCACAGGAGCGCCAGGGCGAACAGGCTCGCCCAGGTGTGGCCGTCCGACGGCACAAGCGCCCCTTCGGAGGCCGCGGGGAAGAATAAAGCGCCCGCTGACGCAAGGGATGTCACCGCCATCACCTCGAGCGTGGTACGATGGGATCTTTCGGCGGCCACGGCGATTATATATCCGGCATAGCAGATCCCCGCCCCGAGCCCCAGCGCCTCGCCGAGCCCGACGCCGAAGTCCAGCTCCGGCATGACGAGGAGCACCGTGCCGGCGATCGCTATGACCAGCCCGAGCGCAAGCGGCCAGCGCAGCCTTTGCCGCAGCACCACGACCGCATAGAGGGCGACGAAGATGGGTGCGAGACAGGCTAGCAAGGTCGCCTTCGCCACGGTCGACAGTTCGACCGACGCGTTCCACATCCACATGTCGGTCGCGAAGAACAGGCCGCCGACCACGAGCGGCATGCGGATCGCCCTGAGGCTCCGCCCCACCTGCCCCCCGCCCGACCGCCAGGTCCAGAGCAGGAGGAAGGCGGGGGATGCGAGAAGCAGGCGCCAGAATCCGGTGGTCGCCGGCCCCGCATCGGCGAAGCGCACGAAGATGGGGGAAAAGCCCACCGCCAGCGCGCCGAAGATGAGGGCGAACAGCGATATGGCGTAGGCGCGTGGGCTGACATCCGGGTCCATGGGCGCTCACATATCACGCTTTGCAACGGCATGGCAGCGGGATTCTGCCGGAACGGACAGGTCAAGGGACGGGAACGGGGGGCTAGACTGAAGACGTTCGTATTTCCGGGGCCACCAAGCCGAAGCCCCGATCAATCGTCGGAGGAGTACAGCCATGATCCCCATCGAAGAGCGCCTCGCCCTGCAGGATCTCATGACCGATTACTGCTATGCGGTGGACAAGTTGACCGACGTCGACGAGCTCCTTGACCTTTTCACCGACGATGCGGTGCTGGACTTCTCCGACATCGGGCTTGCCGCCATGCACGGCAAGGCGGAATTCCGGAAGTTCTACGAGAACGTCTTCGCCGACATGTCCCACCATACCCATTACATCACCAATTTCCGGGTCGAAACCTATGACGGCGAGCGGGCGGTGATGCGGGCCTATGTCCAGGGCCTGGGCCGCGCGAAGGACGGGAACGAGGTGCATGTCCATGTGCGCTACCGCATGAGCTGCGTGCGCACGGCGGAAGGCTGGAAGTGCGACAACTACCGCATCTCCCCCGGCATGCCCATGCCCGCGTCGCTTGAAGAAATCCATGCCGACCACTGATCCGCGGGATCAGCGCGCGACATCATTCCAGGAGTAAAGCGTGATGAGGAACCTCAAGAACCCGGATCAGGCCCCGACCTATCCGACCCATCCGGCCGCGGAACTGCCCCGCGCCCGGGGCGACCGGATCACCGGCGACCGCTACTGGTCCAGGGACTTCGCCGAGCGGGAATGGGAGCATATGTGGAAGCGCGTGTGGCATCTCGGCGGCCGCACCGCCCAGCTCGAGGAGCCGGGCGACTATATCGTCCACAACTTCCGCCATGAATCCGTCGTCATGGTGAAGCAGCAGGACGGCTCCATCCGCGCCTTCTTCAATGTCTGCATGCATCGCGGCAACCGGCTGGTCTCCGGCGAGGAAGGCCATGTGCGGGACGGCTTCACCTGCCCCTATCACAGCTGGCGATACGGCTTCGACGGCATGCTCGACTGGGTTCAGGACCCCGAGGACTTCCCCCAGGGCAATCCCTGCGGCAAGCTCCGGCTCAAGGAACTGCCCTGCGCCACCTGGGGCGGCTTCGTGTTCTGGAGCTTCGATCCCGATGCGAAGCCCCTGCTCGAATATCTCGATCCCATCCCGACCCTGCTCGGCAACCGCGACCTTGAAAACCATGTGCGGGTGGTATGGCGGACGCTTCGGGTCAACACCAACTGGAAGTTTGCGTCGGACAATTTCAACGAGTCCTACCACATCCCGTCGGTGCATCCCCAGTTCATGCCGTTCATCGACGACCACTATTCGACCACCATCTTCGAAATGTATCCGACCGGCCATAACCGGATGATCGAGAAGCTTCAGCCCTCGACCCGCTCGCCCGTCAAGGACGAGGTGCAGCCCTTGTGGGCGGACATCCTCCGGGAATGGGACATCAATCCCGACGACTATCAGGGCCGGGCGCAGGAAGCGCGCCTTGCGCTCCAGCAGGCGCGGCGGCGGCTCGGCCCCGCGCGGGGGTTCAAGCATTTCGAGAAGCTGACGGACGACGAGCTCACGGACCAGTTCCACCATACCTGCTTCCCGAACCTGACGCTTACCGGCACGCCCGAGGGCCTGCACGTCTTCCGCACCGAGCCCGATCCGGACGATCCCAACTGGTCCACCTTCGACTACTGGTATCTGGTGCCGCGGGTCGAGGGGGCGACGGAGGTTCCGACCCTGTACGGCATGCGACCCTACGAGGAGGCGGAACACGAGGCGGGCAGCTTCACCGACTACAAGGCGGCGATCGCCCAGGGCGACTTCCTGTCACAGGATCTGTCACTCGCCGAAACCCAGCAGCGCGGCCTGCGCTCCATGGCGTTCGAGGATTGCTATCTGTCGGGCCAGGAAACCCGCGTGCGCCGCTTCCACGAGGTTCTCAACGACTATCTGGAAGGACGGCGGTAAGCGCCGTCAGTGGCCCACGGGAACGGCCGCGCGGCGCGTCGCGCGGCCGTGTCCGGCCTTTGCCCGCGCGAAATCCCAGAACTGGCGCGCGACGCGGGAATGGGGACGGTCCTTGAGGCGGAGAAGCGACAGCCACAGGTCCGGCAGCCCGCCGATGGGACGGCGGCTGATGCCGTGGCGGAGCGTGGCGGCCGCGGGCGCGGGAACGATGGTGGTGACCACCAGATCGGGATGATCGCGGAGAAGCGAGCGCCTGAGTTCGGGGACGAATACCGGATCCGCCCCCGCCTCCATCAGCGGCACATAGAACGTGTCGAAGAAATCGGGGGCGCGGCGGCGCGGGAACATGGCGACCTTCCGCCCCTGGAGATCCGCGGGCGTGACCAGGTCGCGGGCGGCGAGCGGGTCATCCTCCCGGAACATGGCGGAGAATGACAGTTCCTGCAGGCGGAACGTCTCGAGATCCTCATGCTCCCCGAAATCGGTGAGCGCCGCGATGTCGAGATCGCCCTGGCGCAGGCGGTCGAGATTGCTGTCGATGCCGCCCGGCTCCACCTCCACGTCGATGGTCTGATTGGCGGTGGAGAACTGGCCGAGGACGGATGCGAGGACGAGGGACGGCTCGCCGAGCGGCACCGTGCCGATGCGCAGCCTGCCCCCCTGGCCGAGGCGCATGCGCTCCACTTCCTCGAGGGTCGACCGGGTGAGGCTTGCAAGGGGCCGCACCAATTGGAACAGCTCCTGCCCGTGGGCGGTCAGCGCCACATGGCGCGTGCTGCGGGCGAACAGGACCACGCCCAGCTGCTCCTCGAGCTTGCGGATCTGCAGCGACAGGCGCGGCTGCGCCATGCCGAGAAGGCGCGCAGCCTCCGTGAAGGACAAGGTCTCCGCCACCGCGGCGAATTGCAGAAGAAGCCGGACGTCGATCATGCCTCCACTTATACCCTGATATTATTAATCACGGCATCATAATATTGGCCCGGCGGCGGCCGCTCTGCCAGATTCCAACTTGGGCAATCACAAGAACAGAGGAGGCAAGATAATGGCCGCCACCATTCAGGAACTGACAGGGGTGGAATTCCCCCTGTTCGCATTCAGCCACTGCCGCGACGTGGTCGCAGCCGTAAGCCGCGCCGGCGGCTTCGGGGTGCTGGGCGGCAGCAGCTTCACGCCGGAGACATTGGAACAGGAACTCGCCTGGATCGACGCCCATGTGGACGGCAAGCCCTATGGCGTCGACATCCTGATCCCCGAGCATCAGAAGATCGGGCTCACCGCGAGCCTTGACGAGCTCGTATCGCAAATCCCGAAGAAATACGTGGATTTCACCGTGGATCTCCTGAAGCGCCACGGGATCGAGGCGAGCGAGAAGGACGTGGTCAGCAGCTCCCTTCCCGTCACCATGCCGGAAGTGGCCGAAGCCCTGATGGACGTCGCCTTCCGCCACCCCATCCGTCTGATCGTCAATGCGCTGGGGATCGCGCCCGCATCCATGATCGAGCGGGCGCGCAAGCACGGCGTGCCCGTGGGCGCGCTGGTGGGCGCCAAGGAACATGCGATCCGTCAGGTGGAAGCGGGCGTGGATGTGCTCGTCGCCCAGGGGAGTGAAGCGGGCGGCCATTGCGGCGAGGTCTCGACCCTCGTCCTCGTGCCCGAGGTCATCAAGGCCATCGCGCCCATCCGGCCGGTGCCGGTGCTCGCCGCGGGCGGCATCATGACCGGGGCGCAGATGGCGGGCTGCATGGCCATGGGCGCGGCGGGCGCCTGGACCGGCTCCGTGTGGCTCGCGACGACCGAAGCGGAGACCAGCGAAGTCTTCCGCGACAAGATGGTCACCGCAAGCTCGCGCGATACCGTCCGCTCCCCCACCCGCACGGGCAAGCCGAGCCGTCAGCTGCGCTCCGCCTGGCACGCGGCCTGGGATGGTCCCGACAGCCCCGGCGCGCTGCCCATGCCGCTCATGTCCATGATCAGCATCCCGACCTTCCAGCTCATCGAGAAGGCGGCCCAGAACGGCAATCCGAAGGCGGCCGAGCTGGTGAGCTACTGGGTCGGCCAGGGGGTGGGCCTTGTGGACAACGTCCGCTCCGCCGCGGCCGTGGTGCAGGACTTCAAGAACGAATTCGCCGACGCCCTGTCGAACCTCATGGGAATGGTCGAGGCCTGAGCCTCGACCTTATCCCCGATACCTTCATTCGCCCGTCCGGTAGTCCTCCATGTGCATCAGGGAGAACGTCCGGCGGGCGAACAGCCATTGGCCGTCCCGCTTCACATAGGCGTCGTCATAGCTGCTGAAGATGCGGATGTTGCGGCCGTCCGCCGTCGCGCCCACCTCGAAATTGTAGACCTTGCCGGTCGCCGTGTCGCCGGCGATCGCAAGATGCCCAGGGGACATGAACATCATGGCCCGCGGGAACTGCGCGAGCGCCTTCAGCCAGGCGGCGACGATATTGTCCCGCCCGACGATGGGCTCAGGGTCGAAGAGCTTCCATTCCCCATTCTCATCCCATAGCGCGCGGAACATTCCTTCATCGCGGCTGTTCACCGACTCCCCCCAGCGGGCGCGGAGATCCTGGATCGCGAGCCTGTCGCCAATGTCGTTCATCTGCGGCCTCCCGTATTTGCCGTGTGACGGAGAAAAAGATCCCCGGTGCGCATGGGGTCGCACCGGGGGGGGAGATCAGCTGCTGATACTGCGATCAGTAGCGGAAGGTCACTTCGAGGAGAACCTGCCGGCCGCGCGACGGCGTGCCCGCGATCTGGTTGGCGGTCGCAGGGGCGCCGGGCTTCTCATAGAGATAGATCGCGTAGCGTTCGTTGGTGAGGTTGCGCCCGACGAGCGCCACCTGCCAGGTGTCCTCGGGGCTCACCACACGCACGCCCGCGTCCAGGATCCAGAAGCTGTCCTGCATGCCGGCGATGTTGTTGTTTTCGGTCACGTTGTACTTGTCGCTGTAGCGGGCGTGACCGTTGATGCCGAAGTTCCAGTCGTTGGCCAGCGGCGCGACATAGTCGAACCCGGCCGTGAAGGTCCATTTCGGCGCGCGCGGACGGCGCTGGCCCGCAAGGCTCTGGGCGAGGGTGTCGTCCGCCGTGCCCTCGATGCCGTCGGCGCCCGCATCCACCACCACGTTGCAACCCTGCGCCGCGGTCTGGGTGTTGTAGCAGCCGGCGATGTATTCGAGATACTTGGAGTCGCTGTAGGCGACGGAGCCGTAGAGCGAGAGATTGTCCGTGGGGCTGAAGCGGCCTTCGAACTCCACGCCCTTCACGCGGGACGATGCGGCGTTCTCGATGGTGAACGACGTGGTGTCCGGATTGAAGGTCGTCACCTGCAGATCCTTGTACTTGTAGGAGTACACGTCGCCGGTGACGACGAGACGCCGGTCAAGGAGCTGCGCCTTCACGCCGCCTTCGAAGCCGCTGACCTTTTCGGAGTCGAAGCGGATGGCGTCTTCCGTGAGGTTCGCGGGAACGAGGTTGCCGCCGATGCCGAAGCCGCCCGACTTGTAGCCGGTCTTGTAGGCGCCATAGACGGTGAGGTCCGAGGTCGGCCGCCAGGCGAGGGTCGCTTCCGGCGACCAGTTGTTGTCGCGGAAGTGATCCTCGAACACGACGCCGACGGGGACCACGGCGAAGCCGCCGAGCGGCGGATGGACGTAGGTATGCTGGAGGGTCGAATCCTTCTTCTCACGGGTGTAACGCACGCCGCCCGCGAGTTCGAGCTGGTCGGTGATGTCCCAGATCGCCTGACCGAAGATCGAGTAGGTATCACCGGTGGCATGCCCCGGCTTTTCCCAGCTGTGATACTTGCCGGTGTCCGGATCGATGCCGATGCTGGCGATGTGCGACGCGTTCAGGAAGTCGAGCTTCGTGTGCTGGTAATAGAGGCCCAGCATGAAATTGACCGGCGCGTCATAGGTCGTGAGCATCCGGAAGTCCTGGCTGAACGCATTGTAGCGTTCGTTCTCGGCGGCCAGGAACATGTTGTAGGCCGTGCCGTCATAGTTGTCGAAGCTGCTCGCCCGCACCTGGAAATAGCCGGTGACCGACGTCAGGTTGATGTTGTCCATCTCGTAATTGAGGGTGAGGACGCCGAGATAGAGCTTGGCCCGGGAATAGGGATCCTCCTTGGCGATGGGCCAGTTGGCCACGGCCTCGGGCGGCAGCGAACTGTCGGAATAATACTTGTCGAACTTGCACTCGCCCCAGGGATCCTCGAGCTCCTGACCAAGGACCGCGTTGACGCCCCCGTTGCGTCCGCCGCAGGAATAGAGCTGCGTGCCGGCCGCCGGACCGTCGGTCTTGGTATCGCTCGCCGAAAGCTTGAGATTGGCGCTGAAGCCGCTGCCCGTCGGGGTGTAGGTCAGCGTCAGACGGCCCATGATCTCTTCTTCCCCGGGCCGCTTGATGCCGGCGACGGGCGTCGGCGTGAGTCCCGCCGCGGGATAGGTCGCGTCCGTAAAGGTGCCGGCCACGTTGCGGAAATAGCCGTCGAGCCAGCGATAGCGCACGGCGAGACGCGCGCCGAATTCGTCGCTCAAGGGCCCCGAGATCGCCGTCTCCACGATGGGCTCGTCGCCCACGAACTCATAGCTCGCGCGGCCATAGATCTCGAGCTCGTCGGTGGGGTTCGCCGTGCGGATGGCGATCACGCCCGCCGGGCTGTTCTTGCCGAAGAACAGGGCCTGCGGGCCCTTCATCACTTCCACCTGCTGCAGGTCGAAAAGGCCCTGCGACAGGATGCGGGCGCGGCCGGTCTGCACGCCGTCGACGGCGATGGACACCGCCTGGTCGAAGCCCGCCTGGTTGGACGAGGTGCTGATGCCGCGCAAGGAAATCACGCCGCCGTTGCCGCTGTTGGCGCGGTCGATGGACAGGGACGGAGCGAACTGGGCGATGTCGCGAATGTCCGTCGTCGAATAGCGCTGCAGCTCCTGCGCCCCGATGGCGGAGACGGCGACCGGCGTCGAGATCAGCGACTCGTCGCGTTGGCGGGCGGTGACGATGATCTCTTCAAGGGTGGCGACGCTGCTCCCCGTCCCCTGGGCATGGGCGCCCGTCGAATGAAGGCTTGAAACCGCGGCGACGATGGCGGTCGTCCACAGCAAGTGCTTCCGCGCAAGGCGGGTGTTGGATATGGCGTTCATGAAGGTCTCCCCTTTTTGAACCGGCGGGAGCCTCCCAATGCCCCTGTGGCGCCGGTTCCGATGCTTTTGCTTAAAGGCAGCGCACGAGATTCATGATCTCTGACGGAGGCGCCGCGCTCCGCCGATCCATCCCGCCCCCTGTTCTGGTATGCGAGGTCAATGGCGGGATGGAGAATTCAGGTGAAAGGTTTCAGGCTTCTGCGAATGGTGTCAGCAGCTGGGCGACGCGCAGGTCCTCCGGTATGCGATCGACGCCGATGCGGCGGTCGATCTCTTCATGCACCCAATAGATCCGGCGTTCCTGATAGCTGAGCTTCATGCCGGTGAAGGCGCCGGACTCGAGGGACTCCTGAATGCCGGCGAGGAACTGGAAATCCTCCTCCATGATCTTGTCGTAGTTCTCGACGAATACCCGCCAGTATTCGGAATTCTCCGCATTCTCGTCCTCATTGCCGGCGCCGACGAAGATGAGCTCGCATTCGCAGGCGCCCTTGCCGTCGGGCCAGAAGGAGATCAGCGGGAAGCCCGCGGAGTCGAACGGGCTGACGGTATTCGGGAAAAGGCCGTAGGCCACGTTGTTCTCGCGGAACACGCGCGGGACCGTCGGAATGTCGTAGGGCTCGGCCTCCGTCCCCCAGGTGCCCCCGTCGCGATTGAAGCGCTTGGGCAGCGCCATGCGCGTATGGCCGCCGGTGAAAAGCGAGATCGCCGTCCCCTTGGCGTCCAGCAGCATGGCCACCGTCTGGGGATGGATGCATTTCACGTGATAGGCCTCGAGGAAGGCGTCATAGGCCGCCTTCCAGTTGCAGTTGAGGCGGTAGATCTTCCGCCCCTTCACCTTGAGGCTCGCCATGGAGAGGACCTGGAGATCCTCGCTGATGGAGGCGAAATGATCGGCGAGCGGCGCGGCGTTTTCATCGAAATTGACGAAGACCCAGCCGTCCCACACTTCGCAGCGCACGGGCAGAAGGCCGCGCGTCGCCTTGTCGAGATCACCGAAATCATGCTCCTCCGGCACGCGGACGAGGCGGCCCTGCAGGTCATAGCACCAGGCGTGATAGCGGCAGACCAGCAGGTTCTGACGTCCATCCTCCTTCACGAGCGGCGCGCCGCGATGGCGGCAGGTATTGTGGAAGGCGCGGATCTCGTTGTCCGCCCCGCGCACGATGATGACGGTGAAGCCTAGGCGCTTGAACAGCTTGTAGCTGCCGGGCTTCGCAATCTCGTCCGAATGGATGGCGCACAGCCAGGTCTTCTTCCAGAGATGCTCCATCTCCAGCTCGAAGAAGTCGTCCCGGATATAGCGGCCGCCCGGAATCTCCGGCAAGGCCGGGAAATTCTCAGGGTAATGATCGCGCTCCAGCTCGTAGGCGATCTTGTGGTTGATGTACTCGGCGACACGCGGCTTCATTGATCAGCTCCTAGGGATCGGGGACTTCACTGGAATACGCCGATACATCCGGCAAACTCGGTCGCGGCGCTTGCATGCTCCCCTCCCCGGGAAGCGGTACGCCCTGTTCCGCGCGACGGGAGAATCATGCCCAACAGTCCGGGCGACTGTCAAGAGGTTGCAATCATATGCATCCTGCAAAAGAGAAGTTGCATGTCATTGCAATTTCATTGCGACCACATTTTACCTTGCAAATCAATAGGTTGATCACCATTCTCCGACGGACGTGTTCATGACGCTCCAACCCACCCTCATCGTCGTCATGCCGAATTTCGACAAAAATTGACTTGCGTGCCCTCTGCCGGCGCATATGATGGAAAGGGACCGGCCGCCAGAGAAGCCGGCACCATCGAATGTGATTTTGGGAGTCTTCGCAACTCACGCGCGTGTGATGCCGATGAATCGCGATCATGCGATTCGACGCTGCGGCATCGCGTAAAATGCAAGGGGAGAGACATGTCGCCTGCCATTCCCGATGCCGCCGCGGCGGTAACGGCCGATCATCCGCTTCGCACAATGTTCGAGCCGCGCTCCATCGCGCTCGTCGGCGCTTCGGAAAAGTCCGTCTGGTCCTATCTCGTGATCCGCAACTATCGGGATCTCGGCTTCGAGGGGCGGCTCTTCGCCGTCAACCGCAGCGGGGCGACGGTGCACGGCGTGCCGGGATTTGCGTCCTGCCGCGACATCGGCGAGCCGGTGGATGTCGCCTTCCTGATCGTGCCCCAGAGCGCGGTGATGGAGGCGCTCGAGGACGCGGCGGCGGCTGGCATTCGCAATGCGGTGATCCTCGCCTCGGGCTATGCGGAAGTGGGCGGCGACGGCGTTGCGGCGCAAAAGGCGTTGCTTGACCGCGCGCGGGCGCTTGGGATCCGCGTCTGGGGGCCCAACACCCTGGGCTTCAACAACATGAGCGCGAAGGCCCCGGTCTCGGCGATCCCCATCGTCAGGCCCGTGCTGCCGCCCATGATCGCCATCGTCTCCCAGAGCGGGGCGACGGCCGCCGAGCTCAACGAGCTCGCCCATGCCCAGAACATCGGCACGAGCTTCGTCGCCGCCACCGGCAACCAGGGCGACGTGACCCTGTCCGACGTGGTGGATTATCTCGTGGATCACGAGGCGACGCGGGCGATCGCCATCTTCGCCGAGAACATCCCCGATCCCGCCGCCTTCGCGGCGGCGGCGACGCGGGCGCGGGCCAAGGCGAAGCCCATCGTCGTCCTGAAGATCGGGCGGAGCGCGCTCGCAAGCGCCGTGGCGGCGGCCCATACGGGCTCCCTCGTCGGCGATGATTCCGTGTTCAGCGCCGTCTGCGAGCGGCTCGGCGTCATTCGCGTCTTCTCGACCGAAGATCTCATCACCACCGCGGGCCTCCTTGCGGCGACCGGCCCGCTGCCCGCGCCGGGCCTCAGGTTCCTGTCCATCTCCGGCGGCGCCTGCACGCTTGTGGCCGACGGCGCCGAGGAAGCGGGGGTCGAGCTTCCGCCGTTCGATGCCGCAACGCTCGAAAGACTCGAGGCCGTGCTGCCGGAATTCGCATCCAGCCACAATCCGCTGGACATCACGGGCGCCGCGATCCGCGATCCCGACCTGTTCGAGCGCCTGCTGCCGGTGATCGCCGACAGCGAGGATACGGGGCTTGTGGGCATCTGCATGACCGTGCCCAACATGGAAGGGCAAGGGATCCCCGCGGCGCTCGAGGCCATCGGCCGCGCCATGCCCAAGGTCAAGCGGCCGGCCGTCATGGTCTCCACCTGCGTCAAGGCGCTGAACGACATTTCGCGCAAGGCCATCGCCGACAACGGCCTCCCCCATGTGGTGGTGGGGATCGATCCCATGCTGCGCGCCGTGGGCAAGGCCGCCTGGTGGTCGCGCGGTCTCAAGGAATCCATGCCGCCGCTCACCCTGCGGCAGCAGCCGGTGACGGTGCCCGACCTGTCCCATGAACGCGCGGTGCTCGACCATCTCGCATCCGCCGGCGTTCCCGTGATCCCGGGGCATATCGCCAGATCCCGCGCCGAGGCGGAGGCGATCGCAGCGGACATGGACGCGCCCCTCGTCATGAAGGTCCTGTCCCCCGACATCGCCCACAAGACCGAAGTCGGCGGGGTCAAGCTGCATCTGTCGCGGGACGAAGCGGGGGACGCCTACGACGCGATCGTGAGGTCGGTCGCCGCCGCCCGCCCGGACGCGCGCATCGAGGGCGTCATCATGTCCCCCATGCGCCGGGGCGGCGTGGAGATGCTGGTGGGCGTCACCCGCGATCCGAACTGGGGGCCGACCATCACCGTGGGCTTCGGCGGCGTTCTGGTGGAAGTGCTGGCGGACGTGGCGATCGCGCCGCTTCCCGTTGATCGCGCGATCGTCCGCGGGCTTCTGGAACGTCTCCGCGGCGCGCGGTTGCTCAAGGGCTTCCGCGGCGCGCCGCCCGCCGATCTCGACCGTCTGGCCGATGTCATCGTCCGCATCGGCGAGGCGGCGCTGGCGCTGGGCCCGTCGCTCACCTCGCTCGAGGTCAATCCGCTCCTCGTCCATGGCGACCATGTGGAGGCGCTGGACGGGCTTGCAAGCTTCGACGCAAGTGGTGAGGGCGCTGCGGCATGACGGCGGATCATGGGACGGCGGCGGAGGACGCCGCCAATTTTCGCGACATCCTGCGCCATGCGGTGCGCAGGCTGCTTGCCGACAGGTGGCGCCCCGATGCCGAGGGTAATGGAGACACCGCCGGCGTCTGGCGCGCTCTCCATGAACAGGGGGTGACCGGCCTCGGCCAGGATCCCGCACTCATCGATCTGCCGGAGATCCTTGCGGTGATGGAGGAACTGGGCCGCGCCGCCTGCCCGGCGCCGATGCCTGCGGCAATCATCGCCAACCTTGCCCTCGGCGACAGATCCCCGGCCCTTGCGGGAGATCCCGTCGCCTTCGGCTTCGGCAGTCATGACGGTGATTCCAATGCGGGGTCGGCAACCCTCGCCCAAGGCCGCCTCAGCGGGCGCCTGCGCTTCACTGAAGGGACCGAGATCGCGGCGCGCTTCCTCGTTGTTGCCGAAGGTCCCGCCCTGTGCCTCGTCGCCGCGGATGCGGAGGGCCTTCAGGTCACGCCCACGCCGGGGCTCACCCGCCCCTCGCTCGCCGATCTGGCGCTCCATGACGTTGCCGCCGAAACGTTCCCGACGGACGAAGCAAGGATTGCCGAGCTTCGCCTCGTCGCCCGCCTTTGTCTCTGCGCCCGGGCGCTCGGCGCGGCGGCGCGCGGGTTCGAGCTCGTCCTCGACTACGCCAAGGTCCGCCAGCAGTTCGGGCGCGTGATCGGCGCGTTCCAGGCGATCCAGCACAAGCTTGCGAACAGCCACATCGCGCTGGATGCGGCGCGGCTGCAGCTCGATGCGGCGGCGGAGGCGCGCCTGGCCAATCCCGCCGCCTGGCCCCTTCTCGCGAAGGCCGCCGTCGCCTTCTGCTGTCAGACCCTGCGGCAGGTGGCGTTCGAGACCCAGCATTGCTTCGGCGCCATCGGCTTTGCCGAGGAGCATGAGGCGCCCAGGCTCTTCCGCCGCGTGCAGGGCGATCTCGCCCGTCTCGGCGGTGCGGCGGCCGCGCGGCGCGATCTGGCCGCGCTGCTGTTCGACGGCGACACGGATCCGTTCGATGCCGCCGATCAGGCGGCCGACGATCCCGCCGCCGCCTTCCGGCAGGAGGTGCGGGAATGGCTCGCCGCCAACTGGTCGGCGGAGGATCGCGCGCGGACATACGCGACCCCGCTTCATGATCGCAAATGGAACCTGCCCTTCGCCAGAAAGCTGGGGGACGCGGGCTGGACCACCCTCAACTGGCCGAAGGAGGCGGGCGGCCGAGCGGCGAGCCCCCTCGAACAGCTCGCCTTCGCGGAGGAGCTCCTGCGCGCCGGCGCGCCCGACCGGCCGCTCCTCGCGGGCGCGCGGATTCTGGCGCCCGAGATCATCGCCCACGGCAGTCCCGAGCTGAGGGCGGAGCTGCTGCCGAAGCTCCGCGCCGGCACGGCCACCGCCTGCCTCGGCTACAGCGAGCCCGAATCGGGGTCGGATCTCGCAAGCCTCAAGACGCGGGCCGTGCGCGACGGCGATCATTTCGTCGTCAACGGCCAGAAGATCTGGACGACGGACGGGCACCGCGCGTCGCACATGATCCTCGCCGCGCGCACCGATCCCGATCCCGCATCGCGCCACCGGGGAATCAGCCTGTTCGTGCTGCCCATGGACACGCCGGGCATCACCGTGCGGAAGTTCATGGCGCTCCACGGCGAGCATTTCTGCAACATCTTCTTCGACGACGTGCGCATTCCGGCAAGTCATCTTCTGGGCCCGCTCAACGGCGGGTGGAAGATCCTCTCGAACGCCCTCGCGTCCGAGCGCATCCTCATGGCCGCCTACGCGTCCGAAGTGCGCGATCTTCTCCGCCGCATCATCGCCGACCTCAGGGCGCGCGGGCTCGCCGCCGATCCCGTGACGCGCGACCGCATGGCGGGCCTTGCGGCGGAGGTGCAGGCGGCGCGGCTCCTCTCTTTGCGCGCCATTCGCCTGTCCGGCGGCGATTACGCGCCGCTGGTGGAAGCGGCCATGGGCAAGGTCTATGCGAGCGAATTGTCCCAGCGCCTGACCCAGGCGGCGATCGAGATCTACGGCGCGACCGCGACCCTTGGCGACGAGGCTGACGACGTGCCCGTCAGCGGCGCCATCGAGCGCATGCTGCGCTATTCCATCATGATGGTGGTGGGCGGCGGCACCAACGAGATCCAGCGCAACGTGATCGCCGGCCGCGCACTGGGCCTGCCGGGCGGCCATTGATGCGGTCTTGGTCCGAACGGCACCGATCTGCTACGGTGGCGTCCGAGATCGGGCGATCTAGGGAGCTTGCTTTACCACAATGACGAGAGTGAACCGGAAGAAGACCCCGCCCCCCGCACCGCAGCAGCCGGAAGAAGGGAGCTATCAGGGGCCCTACGCCAAGAGTTTCGAGAAGCGCCGCAAGGACATTCTGAACACCGCCTGGCGCATGATTGCTGAGCATGGGGGGGATCAGTTCAAGCTCGAGGATCTGAGCAAGCGCTGCGGCGTTGCGCTGCGCACCATCTACAACGCCTTCTCCAACAAGGACGGCGTCGTCGCCCAGGCGCTCGCCGCCCATTACAACAGCCTGTTCGGCGAGCTGGACCCGGGCGGCGACGACGCCGCCCTGCCGCTCGTGGAAGCCGTCCGCATGTCGCGCCGCATCGCGGACGAAGTCATCAATGTGCGCGCCTTCTCGGCCACGGCGGCGCGCATGTATTTCGGGGCGAAGCCCGATGCGCCGCAGGTGGAAGCCTTGCGCAACATGCCCGTCTCCCTCGTCCGCGCCTGGATGCGCTCGGGCGAGGTGGACACAAGGCGCGTGCGCAGCATCGGCAAGGAGCGGATCGAGCGGAGTTTCGCCAATCTGCAATGGGGCGCGGTGCAGGACTGGGCCCTCGGCCGCATCAGCGACGACGAGATGCGCGACGAGTTCCAGAGCCATGTCGTCATGACCGCCCTCGCCTTCGGCAACCGCGCCGGACGCCGCGCCGCCATGGAGATCGCCGCCATCAACGGGGCCGACTGACGGGAAACGCAAACGAAAAAAGGGGAGACTTCACGATGTTCGATCTGCAGCGGGTATTCCATACGGGAATCGTGGTCGACGACCTCGAGCCCGCCATGAAGGAAATCGGCGCCGCGCTCAATCTGGAATGGACGCCGGTCAAGCGCTTCGATCCCATGGTGATCTGGACGCCGGAACACGGCACCCAGGACTATGTGGTGGAAGCGGTCTATTCCCGCCAGGGCCCCCATCACCTGGAGATCGTCCGCGGGCCCAAGGGCAGCTTCTACGACCCCAAAACGTTTCCCGACGGCCGCCATATCGGCGTCTGGGTGGACGATCTGGTGGCGGAGACGGAGCGGCTCCTGTCCCTCGGCTGGAAGATCCGCGCCGCCGGCGGCGCGCCCGAGGACGGATACGGCGTCCTCACCTACATGTCGCCGCCTACGAGCCTCTTCATCGTCGAGCTCGTCACCATCGAGCTCAAGCCCATGATCGACGCCTGGGTGCAGGAACGCTGACTATTCCGCGGCCGGAAGACAGGCCTTGAGACTCGCGCGGGCGCGGGCGATCACCTCGTTCTGCGCCCGCGTCGAATAGGCCATGTAGATTGAATAGGAGAATTCCGGGGCCTGGGGCACACGGTGGAGCTCGCCGCGCTCCAGGTGGGGCTGCACCACAGCCGTGCGGAAATAGCCGGCCCCGCCCGCTTCTGGGGATTGTGGAGAACGACAAGATCCACCGCCCCGTTCAGCACGTGCTCCAGCAGCTGGCCGGCGGTGGCGATCTCCGCCCGCACGGCGGCATCCGGATGGTTCTTGCGCATCCAGGCGAGCCAGCGGGTGACGAAGGGATCCCACAGACTGAGCTCGCCGCCGAGGGTGATGACGTCGCCATAGCCCGGCGGCAGGGCCACCTGCTGCCGCGCATGCTCCCATACCTGCACGAGGCGGGTCGCATGCTGCAGGAAGCGGTCGCCCGCCCCCTGAACGCAAAACGCCCGCGCAGCGGAGGCTGTGCGGGCGTTTCTTTGAGGAGTCTCGGGATCGCGGTCAGGCGGTGCGGCGGGCGCGGATCCCGACCGACAGTGCGGCAAGGCCGAGGGCGAACAGGGCAAGCGGCGCCGGGGCCGGAACCGCCGCCGGGGCCGACGGGCTGGTGACAATTTGAATCGGCGTGCCCTCGGCCCTGAACGGATCACCCACCATGGCATAAGCTATGCGGGAGACCTCCCACGACAGCACGCTCACCTCCATCTCGTAGCCGAGGACGAAGCTTTCCCCGTCGGCGAATGTCCCAAGGTTCACTTCCGCGGTGAAGGAGGCCCAGTCGGCGTAGCAGAAGTCGGTGGTGGACGGGGCGCCCATAGTGTCGCTGTAGCTCACGCTGCAGCCGTCCATTTGGGCGAAGGCCGTCCAGATGACGTCGCCGTCGAGCGTGATGTTGATGCTGATCTCGGCGTAGCTTGCATCATTCCCCGGCAAGGCGAAACGCGGATCGATGATGTCGAACACGAAACGATAGTCGAGGCTGCCGCCCGAACTGTTCGTGATGGTGTCGGTCCAGGTGGCCCGAGCGACGCCGCGCGTTCCCGGCTGGGTACCCGGCATGTTGGGACCGCCCACCCCCACGTTCACGCCCAGGGTGCCGTCAGCCATGGACGATGCGAACATATAGGGGGGCCCGAAGTTTACGATCGCCGCTCCGATGGGCGCGGATACCTATCGTTCAAGATGGACGTCCCGTCGACAAAGGCCTCCACGCCCGCGGTCACCACCACGGCGTTCGCGGCCGAGCTCACCCCTGCCGCCAGCAGGATGCCGGAACAGGCGGCCACCACCTTTCGGACAAGCGTCATCATGATCCCCCTTGTAGAATCCTGTAATGGGCCAGAGGGCAAGCAAACTCCGCGCCAGATTAAAAAGACGGCGGAATTCCGCGCCCCGCCCGGCAACCTGCGGCTGAATCCGTCCCGAAGTCGTCAAGAATCCCGACAGTCCGCGGGGGCCTTCGCGGATCCGGAACGCCCATGCCAGGACGGGCCGGTGCTGCGGAAGGGCTTCACAGGCAGGGCCCCGGGCCATTACAATCCTCCCAATCCCGGCGGGGATTTCCGTGACCGTCGCCTCAACAAGTACGCAGCGTCAGAACATGGGCGGGGACGCGTTTTCCGGATCGCTGTCGGGCATGCCTGTCCCTCCGTCCTGAATTGCCGGACGGAACGGACGCGCCGACGCCCCCGGAGACGCCGGACATGTCCCCGAGGCCAGGCCGGGTCTGTGTTCGCGTGTTTCATCGCTCCCATAACCCGCTGAAGGAGAACAGAAATGGCATTGCAACTTGGTCAAACCGCCCCCGATTTCGTGCAGGACAGCACCGAAGGCCCCATCAGCTTCCATGAATGGATCGGCGATTCCTGGGCCGTCCTGTTCAGCCATCCCAAGGATTTCACCCCGGTCTGCACGACCGAGCTCGCCGAGGTGGCCCGTCTCAAGCCGGAATGGGAAAAGCGGAACGTGAAGGTGATCGGCCTCTCGGTCGATCCCCTGGACGATCACCAGAAATGGGCCTCGGACATCGAGGAAACCCAGGGCCACGCCCTGAACTTCCCCCTGCTGGCGGACGCGGACCTCAAGGTCTCCAGGCTCTACGACATGATCCATCCCGAGGCGGACCCCAAGGTGACGGTCCGTTCGGTCTTCATCATCGATCCCAACAAGAAGATCCGTCTGATCCTCACCTATCCGCCGAGCGCGGGCCGCAATTTCGCGGAAATCCTCCGCTGCATCGACAGCCTGCAGCTCACCGACTACCAGAAGGTGGCGACCCCGGTGAACTGGGAGAAGGGCCAGCCCTGCGTCATCGTGCCGAGCCTGTCGGACGATGAGGCGCGCAAGCTCTTCCCGCAGGGCTTCAAGACCCTGAAGCCCTACCTCCGCATGGTGGAACTGCAGCAGTAAAGGGCCGGGATCGGACACGGTCATGAAAAAGCCCCGCAGGCCGCGCACCATCGCGGCCGCGAGCGGCATCGCCACGGACGCCGCCTTCGGCGCCGTGGCGCCGCCCCTCCATCTGTCCAGCACCTATACCTTCGAAGGCTTCGGCAGCCCCCGGGCGCACGACTATTCCCGCGGGGCAAACCCCACCCGGGACATGCTGGCCGAGGCGCTGGCGGAGCTCGAGGGCGGGGCGGGCGCCGTCGTCACCGCGTCCGGCATGGCGGCGGTGGATCTCCTCCTGTCCACGGTCGGCACGGGCGATCTGGTGGTGGCGCCCCATGACTGTTATGGCGGCACCCAGCGCCTCCTTCAAGCGCGGAGCGAGCGGGGGCAATTCCGGCTGATGCTGGTGGATGAGGGCGATCCCCGCGCCTTCGCCGCCGCCCTCGCCTATGAACCGAAGCTCGTGCTGATCGAGACGCCGAGCAATCCCCTGATGCGCGTCGTCGACATCGCGTCGGTCGCCGCGGCGGCCCGGGCGGCGGGGGCGAAGGTCGCAGTGGACAATACCTTCCTGTCGCCCGCCCTCCAGCGTCCCCTGACGCTCGGCGCCGATTACGTCATCCATTCCACCACCAAGTACCTGAACGGCCATTCGGACGTGGTGGGCGGCGCAGTGGTGACGAAGGACGCCGCGGACGCCGACGATCTTGCGGCCTGGGCCAATACGGTCGGCACCACCGGCGCGCCGTTCGATTCCTGGCTGACGTTACGCGGCCTCCGCACCCTGTTCCCGCGCATGGAGCGCCAGCAGGCGACGGCGGCGGCGATCGCTGCCTTTCTCGACCGGCATCCGGCGGTCAGCGCCATCCACTACCCGGGCCTTCCCTCCCATCCCGGGCACGAGATCGCCCGCCGCCAGCAGCGCGGCTTCGGCGCCATGCTGAGCTTCGAGCTTGCGGGCGGCGAGGCGGCGGTGCGCCGCTTCCTTGAAGGCCTCGAGGTCTTCATCCTGGCGGAATCCTTGGGCGGCGTCGAAAGCCTGGTGGCCCATCCCGCGACCATGACCCACGCCGCCATGAGCCCGGAAGCCCGCGCCACGGCGGGCATCACCGATAGCCTCCTGCGGCTTTCCGTGGGGCTCGAGGACGAGCGGGATCTATTGAGCGATCTCGAAGCGGCGCTTGCAGGGCTCGAGGCCGGCTGAAACCCGCCCCGCCCTTGTCCCGCCACGCCCTTGTGAAGTCAGCCGCCGTAGAACACCTTCTCGCCCAGATCCTTCATGTGCAACACGGCGTCGTCCGGGCGGCCTTCGATGGGCTTGTTGAGATGGACGCCGGTCACCTCGGCAATGAAGGTGTGATGGTCGCCGAGTTCCACCACCTGCAGGAGCTTGAGCTCGACGGCGGCGGGAGCATTCTCCAGAATGGGTGCGCCGTTCGCGGCCCATTTCACCGGCTCGCCGGAAAGCTTGCCGTCCGCATATTCCGCCGGCTTGAAGAAGGTGAAGGCCGGGCCCTGCTGGCCCTTGCCCAGCATGTTGAGCACCATCTGGCCCTTTTCGCGGCCCAGGGCATAGACCCCGGAATCGGTCTTGACCCCGAGCGCGAGAAGCGGCGGCGCGAAGCTCGTCTGGGTCACCCAGTTGACCGTGGCCGCCGCCACATTGCCGTCCTTCGATCCCGCGGTCAGCACATAGATCCCGTAGGGGATCATCCGCAGGGCCGTTTTCTTCGCCTGTTCGTCCATTGCCATGCTCCTTGTGAGTTTCGGAACAACGGACGGACAATATGACGCGGCGGGCGAGGGCCGGTCAACGGCGCGAGACCGGGCCGACGCAGCCCGCGCATCCATTCAGAAACGGATCCTGAATCCTGCCGTGCCGCGAAGGGCGTAGCCGTCGCCGAAATCGGCAAGCGGCGTCTCGGCGGACACCTCGCCATGGATGCTGTACCTGCCATCGCCCCAGGCATGGCTCGCGCCAAGGCCGAGCTCGCCCCACAAGCGCCGGTCGCGCCGGGTGATCTGCGTGCCTGACACATTGACCACCGATCCGTCCTCCCACTCGTAGCTCAGGTTCACGATGCCATAGAGGCTGCTGCGGCGCAGGTCGCCATTCCGCTCCCATGCGCTCTGATGGTCGAGCGCGACGCCAAGCCGGGTCTTGAGGCTGCTGCTTTCGGAGAGCGACACCTCCGCATCGACGCTGTCCCTGAACATGTCGAAGTCCATATGGGCATATGTGACCTGCGCCTGCGGCGTCACGGCGAACTTTCCGCCGACCGCAATGCGCTGGCCGATCTCGATCCCCACGGCCTCGCCCATCGCGTCGTTGCCGCGCTTGAGCAGCCCCAGAACGTTCGAGCGCAGGTCGCTGTCAAAGAGCGTCAGCTGCAGCTGGGCGTCGGCATAGAAGCCTTGCGCGCCGTACCAGGTGACGCTCGCGCCGAGGCCGTAGCCCCGGGCATCGATGCTGCCCGCGCCGAAGGCTGACACGACGCTGGCATCCGCTTCGCCGTAATGAACCGCAAGGCCGCCGGTCAGCAAGCCCGCATTGCCGCGATGGAGCTCCGCCTCCAGCCCCATCTGCACCTGCCAGCTGTCGACATCGAGATCCGCGCGCGTCGTCGAGACGTGAGTCTTCGGCCGCAGGCTTTCGCCGTCGAGACGGCCCCAGAAGCCCCACTGTCCCGTGGTCTGCGCATCCGACCAGGCGCGGCCGCCAAGCCGCTCCCGCGCGGTGGGCAGCCTGTTGAGCGCCTGCAGGACATGGGAATAGCTTTCATAGAGCGGCACGCCCGGCTGGTAGAGCGGCGCGGGCGCGGGATCCACGGGATCCGCCGGATCGCCCGGCTCCTCCAGAAGCGTCGAGCGCAGGTACCAGTCGCCGTCGTCGGGCGTGCTGATGCCGTTCTTGTGGAGACGATAGCCATAGGCCCCGGCCACCACCACCGGCTCGCCGTTCAGCGTGTAGTCGCCGATGAGGGTGAAGCTGCCCTCCGACTTGCCGGCAACGTCGATGATCCTGATGCCTTCCTGGGTCGCGGCCCCGGCACCGCCGAGATTGATGACCCGCACGAAGCTGCTGCCCGACGTGTTGCCTTCCACCACCAGAAGGTCGGTGGGGGAATTATCGCCGCCGAGCACCGCTTCGATCTCGATCGTGCCGCCATTGCCCACATAGTCGCCGGCAATCGTGAGGGTCCCGATGCTGTTGCCGGGGGCGACGGCGCCGCCATTGACGACCCTCGCAATCCTGCCCGTGCCGCCAAGGCGGCCGCCCGGCCCCACTTCCACGGTGCCGCCGAAGCTGCCGTTGACT
>CAZDSS010000031.1:0-25731 GCA_964508185.1 uncultured Sphingomonadales bacterium | reverse complement strand
GGAATTGTCGCGCACCACGATGCCGAGGGTGCGGGTGCGCGTCGTCTGCACCTTGTGGCTGACGATGGCGATCTTGCTGCCCACCACCCGGTTCAGCAGCGTGGACTTGCCCGCATTGGGCGCCCCGGCGATGGCGACAAAGCCGCAGCGCTGCGGGCCTTTCCGCGTTTCCTCTTGTTGCGTCAGTTGTTCATCCGACATCGTTTATCTCTTTCAACATGGCTTCGGCCGCCGCCATTTCGGCGAGCCGCTTGGACGAGCCTTCGCCGCTTTTCGGCGCGCGGCCCTGAACATTCACCTCGATCACGAAGGACGGGGCGTGATCCGGCCCCGACCGGCTGATTTCGCGATAGACGGGCGGCGGCAGCCCCCGCCCCTGCGCCCATTCCTGAAGCGCCGACTTGGCGTCGCGCCCGCCGCGGCTGCGGTCGCTCAGCAAGGCGTCCCAATGCCGCTCGATGAAGCGCCGCGCCGGGCGCAGGCCGCCATCGAGATAAAGGGCGCCGATCACCGCCTCGCAGGCATCCGCCAGGATCGCGGCCTTGGCGCGGCCGCCGTCCTCCTCGGCGCTGCGGGCGAGCACGATCGCCTGATCGATCCCGGCGGCCTGGGCGACCTCAGCCAGCGTCTCCCGCCGCACGAGATCGGCGAGCTTCCGGGCGAGCGCCCCTTCGCGAAGGTTGGGATAACGGGCATAGAGCATTTCGGCGATGACGAGGCCGAGCACCCGGTCGCCGAGGAATTCGAGGCGCTGGTAGTTGCGCGCGCCGCTCACCGACGGATGAGTCAACGCCTCGCGCAGCAATTCGGGCTGGCGGAAGCTGTGGTCAAGCTCGCCCGCAAGGGTCTTCGGATCGCCGCCGGCGTCAGTCATGAACGCTCGTTTCCCGGTCGCATGCCGGTCCCGCGCCACGGGCTCATTCGATGGTCTTGAAGAAGCGGTCGAACCGCATGGCGCCGAACCATTTCCACACTTCCCAGAGCCGCGCCCCGCCGTCGGTGGAGAAGCTGATGATTTCCGCCCGTCCCACCAGATTTTCCGCCGGCACCAGACCGACCCCGCGGGAGATGGACATGCGGCTGTCGGCCGAATTGTCCCGGTTGTCGCCGAGGGCGAAATAGTAGCCCTCGGGCACGTGGAAGACCGGCGTGTTGTCGCTGTCGATCATGCCATAAAGATCGAGCACGTTGTAGGAGACGCCGTTCGGCAGCGTCTCGCGGTACTGGCGCGCCCGGCGCACGGTGAGATTGGGGTCGTTCGAGACGAAGTCCGGCACCGGCTCCCGCTTCACCGGCTCGCCGTTGATGAAGAGCACGCCGTCCACCATCTGGATGCGGTCGCCGGGAAGCCCGATGATGCGCTTGATGTAGTCGGTGCGATTGTCGCGCGGCAGCTTGAACACGGCGACATCCCCCCGCTCCACCGGCCGCGCGAAGATGCGGCCCTCGAAGATGGGCGGGCTGAAGGGGAAGGAATGGCGGCTGTAGCCGTAGGCGAACTTGGAGACGAACAGATAGTCGCCCGTGAGCAGCGTCGGCACCATGGATTCCGACGGGATGTTGAACGGCTGATAGACGAAGCTGCGGAAGACGACGGCGATCAGGAGGGCGACGAGGATCGTCTTGATGGTCTCAAGAAACGAACCTTCTTTCTTTTGTCTCATGCGGGCGACCGTGCTGTTGGGCTCTCTCGACCCCACGGAGAAAGCAGGGCGCAGCCATCAAGCCCATTGGATCGCGCGCTGTCAAGTCTCTCGGACGGACGTCTAGCGGTCGTGGTCGGCGCGGAAGGCGGTAATGAGCACAATGGCCTGGGCCCATGGCCAGTCGTCGGTGATGGTGAGGTCGATCTGCACCTCATGGCCCGGCGGGGTGATGAGGCGCAGCTGCTCGAGCGCCCCGCCCGTGAGCTCCATGGTCGGCCGCCCGGAGGCGAGGTTCACCACCCCCATGTCGCGCCAGAACACGCCGCGGCGGAAGCCGGTGCCGAGCGCCTTGGCGCAGGCTTCCTTGGCGGCGAACCGCTTGGCGTAGCTCGCGACCCGCCCGGCCCGCGCCTCGGAGCGCGCGATCTCGATATCGGTGAAGATGCGGCGGATGAAGCGCTCGCCGTAGCGTTCCAGCGACTGCTCCACCCGCCGGATGTCGATGATGTCGTTGCCGAGTCCGATGACCCTCACGACCCCGCCCGCTCCGCAGCCGTGCCGCCGATGCCGGCCCGCCCCTTGTCCATGAGCTCGCGCATGCGGCGGATCGCCCCCTCGAGACCGTCGAAGATCGCCTCGCCCACCAGGAAATGGCCGATATTGAGCTCGACGATCTCCGGAATCGCCGCGATCGCCTCCACATTGTCATAGCGCAGGCCATGGCCCGCATGGACCTCGAGGCCGAGGGCGGCGGCCTCTCTTGCCGCGACCCTGATCCGCTCCAGCTCCTCGGCGAGGCGCGCGCCTTCCACCTCGCAATAGGTGCCCGTATGCAGCTCCACATTGTCCACGAACAGGGCCTTCGCCGCCCGCACCTGGTCGAGATCGGGATCGATGAACAGGGTCACCTGAATCCCCGCCTGCTTGAGGGCGCGGACGAAGCGTTCGAGATGATCCATGCCGCCGACCACATCAAGGCCGCCTTCGGTCGTGAGCTCCTCCCGCTTCTCGGGCACGATGCAGGCGGCGTGCGGCTTGTGGCGGAGGGCGATGTCCAGCATCTCGTCGGTCGCCGCCATCTCGAGGTTGAGCGGCAGGTCGATCTCCCGGGCGAGCCGTTCGATGTCGTGATCGGAAATATGCCGCCGATCTTCCCGAAGATGGGCGGTGATACCGTCGGCTCCCGCCGCCGCGGCGAGGACCGCGGCGCGGACGGGGTCGGGATGACGGCCGCCGCGGGCGTTCCGGATGGTCGCCACATGGTCGATATTGACGCCGAGACGAAGTTGGGCCACGGAGCGCGTGTCGGTCATGCCGGTTCCTTTCCCTGCTCAAGGGCGCGGCGCTCTTCCATGAGGCGCACGGCGCGCATGTGGCGGCGCTCGATGCGCTGCCGCCGGTAACTTTCCAGAAGACCCTTCAGGGGCCAGTAGAACAGGAACCAGGTGACGATCGCCGTCGGGATGCTGCCGACGAACATGGGAAGCCAGATGGGCTTCAGCGCCGTGATCGGGTCATGAAGCGCGGCGCTGAAGGAGAAGTTCCGGAACGGCCCCTCCTCGGGCGATCCGCCCATCATCCAGACGCCGATCTTGTAGGTCCACAGCCAGATGAAGGGGAAGGTCCAGGGATTGCCCACCGCCGTCCCGATGGCCGAGACGATGAGGCTGCCCCGGGTGAGGAAGGCGAGCACCACCGCGGCCACGAAATGGAAGCCCATGATCGGCATCATGGACACCGCGGCGCCGGCGGCGAAGCCCGCCGCGATGCTGTGGGACGAGCCCTGCATGCGGCCCAGGCGGTGGCGCAGGTAGCTCGCATAGCGCATGAGTCCCATGCGCGGCCACAGATAATCGAGCCAGCGGCGTTTCTTGCCGGTCCCGCCCCGCATCCTCACTACTCCAGCACTACCCCCGGCGCCGTCGGCGCCCGTCCAATCTGCATCCCGTCAGACCAACATTCTGCTACCGGGCTTTTCCGGCGGAATTGCGGCAAGCTCTGGCGGCACGGCGCTCGGTTCATAGGCCGGCACATCGAGGCTCGTCAGGCAATAGAGCGGCACGCCGAGCTGCGCCCGGCCGGAGGAGCGGTCGATGAGGCAGGCGACGCCCACCACCTTGCCGCCGTGCTTTTCAACCACATTGATGCATTCGCGGGACGACAGGCCCGTGGTCACGATGTCCTCGGCGATCACCACCCGCGCGCCTTCGGGGATGCGGAAGCCGCGGCGAAGCGCGAAGGCGCCCTCCACGCGCTCGGTGAAGATCGCGGGCACGCCGAGCTGGCGGCCGAGTTCGTAGCCCACGATGATGCCGCCCATGGCCGGCGCCACCACCATGTCGATGCCGTCGCCGAGTCCCTCACGCAGCCGGCCGGCAAGCGCGCTGCACAGCGCCTCGCCGCGACGGGCATCCATCATCACCCGGGCGCACTGCAGATAGAGCGGGCTATGCAGCCCCGACGACAGGATGAAATGCCCCTCCAGCAGCGCTCCCGCATCGCGGAAATGCTGCAATACCTCTTCATGCTGCATGATCGTTCTTGTCCTTTCCTGAATGCTCGTCCGCCGCCCCGTTCATCCCCGGACCCGTTCAACGGAATTGACCACGGGCGAGGCGCGCAGGGCGGCGATGATGTTGGTTAAGTGCTTGACGTCGTGGACCTGGACATCCGCCAGCAGCGTGAAGAAATCCGGATCCCGATTGGTTATCTTCAGATTATTGATGTTCCCGTGATCGCGGGCAATAACTTCCGCCACCCTGGCGAGGGCTCCGACCTCGTTGACGAGCACCAGGGAGATGCGGCCGGTGAAGATCTCGCCCGCATCCTCTTCCCGGCTCCATGACAGGTCGAGCCAGCGTTCGGGCATCTCCATCACCGCCTCCAGCGCCTCGCAGTCGATGGTATGCACGAGCACGCCCTTGCCCGGCAGCATGACGCCGACGATGCGGTCGCCCGGCAAGGGATGGCAGCATTCGCTGAGATGCACGGCGACACCCGGCGTCAGGCCCTTGATGGGAATGCCGTGGTCGCCCGCCTTGCGCTCCTTCCTGTCGCGGGCGAAGGGCAGCGAGCGAGCGCTGTAATCGCCCTTGAACTTGATCCCCGGAAACACCGCTTCGAGCACCTGCCGCTCGGAGAGCACCCCCTGCCCCACCTGGGCGTAGAGCTCCGGCGCATCGGGCAATTTCAGGCGCGTGATCGCCTGCTGGATCGCCTTGTCGGTGAGCTCCCGCTCCTCCTTCTCGAAGGCGCGGCCCAGCATCTCGCGGCCGAGCTCGATATATTCCTTGCGCTGCTGCTGGCGCACATGGCGGCGGATGGCCGAGCGCGCCTTGCCGGTCACCACGAAGCTTTCCCAGCGCGGGTTCGGCGTCTGGGCCTTGGAGCGCAGAATCTCCACCTGATCGCCGTTGCGCAACTCGCTCCGCAGGGGCACCGGCTTGCCGTTCACCTTGGCGCCGACGCAAGTATCGCCGATCTGCGAATGGACCGCATAGGCGAAGTCCACGGGCGTCGCCCCCTTCGGGAGCGCGATGAGCTCGCCCTTGGGCGTGAAGCAGAACACCTGGTCCTGGAACATGGCGAGCTTGGTGTTCTCGAGGAATTCCTCCGGCGTTGAGGCATGTTCGAGGATCTCAAGCAGCTCCTGCAGCCACTTGTACTGGCTGCCGTGGGTGCGGTTGTCGACCCCCTGCTTGTAGCTCCAGTGAGCGGCGACGCCGAGCTCCGCCACCTGATGCATCTCCTGGGAGCGGATCTGGATCTCGATCCGCTGCCGCTCCGGCCCGATCACCGCCGTATGGAGCGACTGGTAGCCGTTGCGCTTGGGCGTCGAGATGTAGTCGTCGAAGGTGCCGGGCACCGCCTGCCAGCGGCCATGGACGATGCCGAGAACGCGGTAGCATTCCTCGGTGCTATCCACGATCACGCGGAAGGCCATGATGTCGGACAGCTGCTCGAACGCCACGTCGTTCTGCTGCATCTTGCGCCAGATCGAATAGGGCGTCTTCTCGCGGCCCGTGACCTTGGCCTTGATGCCGTGGCTTTCCAGGAGATCCTCGATCTGCTTGATGACGCGAAGGCGCAGGTCCTCGCCCCCCTGCTCGTGCAGGAAGCTGAGGCGCGCGATGATGGAGGCCCGGGCCTCGGGGAAGAGATGGGCGAAGGCCAGCTCCTCCAGCTCCTCCTTGATCTCGTGCATGCCGATGCGCGCGGCGAGCGGCGCATAGATCTCCATGGTCTCGAGGGCGATGCGGCGGCGCTTGTCCGGGTTCTTGATGTAGTGAAGCGTGCGCATGTTGTGCAGCCGGTCGGCGAGCTTCACCAGCAGCACCCGGATGTCGTTGGACATGGCCAGCAGGAACTTGCGGAAGTTCTCCGCCTGGTGCGACGCCTCCGACTTCATCTCGATGCGCGACAGCTTGGTGACGCCGTCGACCATGCGGGCGATGTTCTCGCCGAACAGCTCCTTGAGCTCGTCGTAGGTCGCGACCGTATCCTCGATGGTATCGTGCAGCAGCGCGGTGACGATGGTGTCGCAATCGAGCTGGATGTCGCTCAGGATCCCCGCCACTTCCACGGGATGCGAGAAATAGGGGTCGCCCGAGGCCCGCAGCTGGGAGCCGTGAGCCTTCATGGAAAAGACATAGGCGCGGTTGAGCAATGCCTCGTCGGCATCGGGATCATAGGCCCGGACACGCTCCACCAGTTCGTACTGCCTGATCACGCGACCCTTCCTCGTTCGATGCTGCCGCCGCCCCCTCCGGACGGCGCCTCTTATATGATTTAGATCAGGAAATGGTAATTCAAATGAAAATGGCGGGAAATCTGCACACCGGCCCCCGCGAAGGGCCTGATGCCTCCAACAAGAAAGGCGGCCCTGCCGGTCTGCCCAGCGAGCCGCCCATCTGATTCCGAGATTTGGGGAGGATTGGGCCCTGAGGCTTACTCCTCTTCTTCCTCGTCGTTGCCGATTGCGGCTTCGTCCTCGTCGCCCTCCGGCTCGGCCCGCATGTCCTCCACGGCGTCGCGCATGGCGCTGGCCGCGAAGCTCTCGGCGCCTTCGGCCATCTTGCGGCCGGCGAGCAGCAGGGCGATGTCGCTTTCTTCCTCGGGCTCGTCCACTTCCACATGCTTCTGCAGGCCGTGGATCAGGGCCTCGCGGAGATCGGCGGGCTTGATGGTCTCTTCGGCGATTTCACGGAGCGCCACGACGGGGTTCTTGTCGTTGTCGCGATCCACCGTCAGGCTGGCGCCCGACGAAATCTGCCGCGCCCTCTGTCCCGCCAGGAGCACGAGCTCGAACCGGTTCGGAACCTTGTCGACGCAGTCTTCGACCGTAACGCGCGCCATCAGAATGTCTCCCGACAGTTGATACCTGGAAAAGGGAGCTTATACAGGGTCCCCCCAGGCCTGTAAAGCCCCGCGGATCGCGGATTTCACGGCAGTGGCCGGACGATTCCGGTGGCCGGCGGCAGGGCCGCGAACAGGTCCCGGGCGGTCCTGCCCAGCACCGGATGCCGCCATTCGGGGGCGACCGCGACCAGGGGCTCCAGCACGAAGCGCCGGTCCTGCATGCGCGGATGCGGCAGCACGAGCCCGTCGGGCGGCGTCTCCGGCGGTGCTTCGCCCGCGGCGCGCCATGCCGCCGCATCGGGCAGCACCAGGTCGCCATAAGCGATGAGATCGATATCGATCACCCGCGCCTCCCACCGCTTGCGCCGCACCCGGCCGAAGGACCGCTCCACCTCATGGATGCGGGTCAAGAGCTCCTGAGGGCCGAGCGCCGTCCGGACGATGGCGACGCCGTTCACGAACCATGGCTGGTCGGAGGGCGGCACCGGCTCGCTCTCGAACCAGGGGGAGCGGACGACGGTCTCGACTCCGGCGTCCCCGAGGGTCCGGAGGGCCGCATCGAGCGTCGCCGCCGGCGAGCCGTGGACGGGCGACGGAAGATTGGCGCCAAGGGCGATGATGATCATGCGGGATCGAACTTATCATGACGGGCGAAGTGCAGTATGGTTCTCCGCCCGGGAATTACGCCCGGCCTATAGCCGATCCGGCCTGATGCGAACAAGTCATTTCACGTCGAGTCCATTGTTTTAAAGAGTATTCCATGGCCCCGAAGCCCTCGTCATACGGATTTTACGCCGGCGACCGCGTCGCCCTTTTCATAGATGGCGCCAATCTCCATGCCGCGGCCCGCGCCCTCAGGCTCGATATCGACTTCCGCCGCCTGCGCGCCTTCTTCGCGTCCCAGGCGCGGCTGGTGCGCGCCTTCTATTACACGGCGCTCATCGAGGAAGGGGATTATTCGCCGCTCCGCCCGCTTGTCGACTGGCTCGACTACAATGGCTTCACGGTGATTACCAAGCCCGCCAAGACGTTTACCGACAGCGACGGCCAGCGCCGCATCAAGGGCAACATGGATATCGAGATCGCCGTCGACGTGATGGATTTCGCCGCGCACATGGACCATCTGGTCCTGTTCTCGGGCGACGGCGACTTCCGCCGCCTGGTGGAGGCGGTGCAGTGGAAGGGCGTGAAGGTCACGGTCTGCAGCACCACCCGCGGCAGCCCGGCGCTCATCGCCGACGAACTCCGCCGCCAGGCCGACCAGTTCCTGGAGCTCGAGGAATTGCGGAGCGAAGTCGCCCGGGTCGATACGGACGGCGCCCAGGCATGACCGCGTTCCTGCCCCCCGCCCGCGACTGCGCCGCCTGCCCGCGCCTCAAGGCCTTTCGCGACGACCTCCGGCGGCAATATCCCGACTGGCACAATGCGCCCGTGCCGTCCTTCCTGTCCCCGGACCCGCGGCTTCTGGTGGTGGGGCTCGCCCCCGGCATGAAGGGGGCGAACCGCACCGGCCGCCCCTTCACCGGCGATTACGCGGGCGACCTTCTCTATGCGACCCTCGTCAAGTTCGGCTTCGCCCGCGGGGCGTATGAAGCGCGGCCCGACGACGGGCTGACGCTTCAGGGTGTTGCCATCACCAACGCCGTGCGCTGCCTGCCGCCCGAGAACAAGCCCACCCCGGCCGAGGTGAAGGCCTGCGGCAGCTATCTGGCTGCCGAGATCCGCAACCTGCCGTCCCTCAAGGTGATCCTGGCGCTTGGCCGAATCGCCCATGACGCGACCCTTCGCGCCCTCAACGCCCGGGTCTCGGGGCACCCCTTCGCCCATGGCGCGCGCCACGCATTGCCCGCGGGGATCGTCCTGTATGACAGCTATCACTGCTCCCGCTACAACACCAATACGGGCCGCCTCACGCCCGAAATGTTCGAGGCGGTGTTCGCCGAAATTCACCGCGAGCTCGCGCGGACGTCATAAGGTCCGGCATTGAAACATAAAATTTTAACGGATATTCTGGTAGGAATGACCGACGGGCAATACAGGGGGAAATGGCCATGAAACGGAGCACCGGAATTGCGGCCCTTGCGGCGGCCCTTTGTCTCACCGTCGGCGCGGTCTTCGCGCCGGCTGCCGCCGCGCCGCTTTCCGCCGCCGAAATCCTGCAGCAATTCAATCTCGTCACCTTCGGCGATCTCGATTCCAGCTCCGAAGTGGAAGGGCGGACGCTGGTCGGCGGCGATCTCACCGGCAACTCCTCCACCTATTTCACCCGTTCGGGCCAGGTGGCGCCGTCGGAATACGGGGCGCTCACCGTCGGCGGCAGCATCACCGGCGGCTACAAGAACGTGAACGGCAACGGCAATGCCTACGTCGCGGGCAATGTCCAGAACATGAACATGAACGGCGGCACCGCCTATATCGGCGGCAGCATCACCGGGAACGTGAACGGCAACAAGTTCGTGGGCGTGACCGTCGAAGTCCCCGACTTCCGGAGCGAGCTTGAGACCCTGTCCGCCAATCTCGCGACGCTCGCCGCGCAAAGCGCCGTCAATGTGTCCGGCAATCGCGCGACCTTTACCGCAACCCCGGACTCCGGCGGCCTCGCCGTCTTCGAAATTCTCGACGGCGCCTTCTTCTTCTCCAGCATCGGGGAGATCGATTTCGTCCTCAACGGCGCCGACAGCCTCATCATCAATGTGGGCGGCCTCGGCATCACCATCGCCGAGAACTTCCTCGGCGGCATCGGCCAGCAGATCGCGTCCAAGACCATCTGGAACTTCTACGAGGCGACGGAGATTACCTTCAATGCGGAATTCTTCGGCACCGTGCTGGCGCCGAACGCCCATATCACCAACATGAATTCCCTGAACGGCGGCGTCTATGTGGACCGCTTCACCCAGCGCGGCGAAGTCCATCTCGCGGCCTATACGGGGGACATCCCCAATTTCGACGATCCCGGCCCGACGCCCGACGACATCGCGGCGCCCGCGAGCGTCACCCTCCTCGGTTTCGGCCTCGTCAGCCTGGCGGCGTTCCGGCGCCGCCGGACCGTCTGACGCCTTCTAGAATTCGGGATCGGGCGTGGTGGGCGGCGGCGGGCCGTCGCCGCTGTAGCGCTCTTCCTTCCACGGATCGCCCACATTGTGATAGCCCCGGACTTCCCAGAAGCCGGGCTGGTCCGCGGCGGAGAATTCGATCCGCTTCACCCACTTGGCGCTCTTCCAGAAATAGTAGCGCGGGATCACCACCCGCACCGGCCCGCCATGCTCTTTGGTGAGCGGCTGTCCTTCCCAGGAATGGGCGATGAGCACGTCGGGGGCGGAAAAGGCTTCGATCGTCACGTTGGTCGTATAGCCGTCATAGCTGTGGAAGACGACGTGGCGGGCCTCCGCCCTGGGCCGCACGAGGCGCAGGATCTCGGCCGCCGCGACCCCCGTCCAGCGGTTGTCGTAGCGCGACCACTGGGTGACGCAATGGATGTCGCTGACGAAGTCCTGTTGCGGCAGGGCGCGGAAATCGTCCCATTTGAGAGTGACCGGGTTCTCGACCGCGCCGTCGATCACCAGCCGCCAGAGATGAAGGGGGATCGTCGGCTGGAAGCCGAGGTCAAGGACCGGCCAGTCCTTCACCAGCCGCTGCCCCGGCGGCAGGCGGTCGCGGGTCGGATCCGCCGTCGCGCCGGTAATGAGGCGCCCCTCGCGGGCCCAGGCTTCCTTGGTGCGGACGAGCTTTTCCTTGTATTCGCCCGTGCCCGAGATCTCCTGGCCGTCGTCGTCCTTGCCGGTCATGTCTGTCGATCCTTCCGGCCTCAGCCGTAATCCTTGAGCACCCGCGCCTTTTCGCGCTGCCAGTCGCGTTCCTTCTCGGCCGCCCGCTTGTCGTGCATCTGCTTGCCCTTGGCGAGGCCGAGATTGACCTTGGCGCGGCCGCGGTCGTTGAAATAGATGGAGAGCGGCACCAGCGTGTAGCCCTGCCGGATCACCGCCCCCGCCAGCCGGTCGATCTCCCGCTTGTGCAGGAGCAGCTTGCGCGGCCGTCGCGCGTCGTGATTGAAGCGGTTTCCGAATTCATACTCCGGAATATGGGCGTTGACGAGATAGACCTCGCCGTCGCGCACTTCGGCATAGGCCTCGTTGATGTTGGCGTGCCCCGCGCGGAGGGATTTCACCTCCGTGCCGACGAGGGCGATCCCCGCCTCGATCTCCTGGGAGATGAAGTAGTTGAAGCGGGCCTTGCGATTTTCCGCGACGCGGCGGCGCGCCTTGTCGGGCTGTTTCGCATTCATTTTCGCAACTCCCGCATTCCCTTGTGGCGAAGCACCTCCGGCCGGCCGGATCGGCAGGTCAGAGCAGCCCCACCGACTTGAGCGCCGCTTCCACCACCGCCTTGGTGCGGTCGGAGACGGGCGCCATGGGCAGGCGCATCTCGGCCGAGCAGAGGCCGAGGAGGCTTGCCGCATATTTCACCGGACCCGGGCTCGTCTCCACGAACATGGCGTCATGCAAAACCGAAAGCTTGTCCTGGAGCTTGAGCGCGCCCGCGAAATCGCCCTTCAGCGTCAGTTCCTGGAACTCGGCGCAAAGGCGCGGCGCGATGTTGGAGGTCACGGAAATGCAGCCCCGCCCGCCATGGGCGTTGAAGGCGAGCGCCGTGATGTCCTCGCCCGACAGCATGCAGAAATCGGGGCCGCAGGCATTGCGCTGGCGGGTCGCCCGGCCGAGATCGGCGGTCGCGTCCTTGACGCCGACGATCCGCGGCAGCTGCGCGAGGCGCGCCATGGTGTCGACGGACATGTCGACCACACTGCGGGCCGGGATGTTGTAGATGATGATCGGCAGGTCGGTCGCGTCGTGGATCGCCTTGAAATGCTGGTAGAGGCCCTCCTGGGTCGGCTTGTTGTAATAGGGCGTCACCACCAGGGCGGCGTCCGCCCCCGCTTCCTGGGCATGCTGGCAGAGGCCGATGGCCTCGCTCGTGGAATTGGAGCCGCAGCCGGCGATCACCGGCACCCGCTTGTTGACCGTCTCGATGCAGATCTCGGTCACCTGCCGGTGCTCCTTGTGGGACAGCGTCGGCGATTCCCCCGTGGTGCCGCAGGGAACCACGCCATGGGTGCCCTCGGCGATCTGCCAGTCGATCAGCTTGCGGAAGGCCGCTTCGTCAACGGCGCCGTCGCGGAAAGGGGTGATGAGGGCGGTGATAGAGCCCTTGAACATAGGATCGCTCCTCGTGGACCAGACGTCCTGCCTTGATGAAGTTGCTTATCCTCTGCGGGATAACGTCGGGCAAGATAAGGGGTCGGCGGCACGGGAGCAAGACGGCTTGTGGAGCCTCGCCGCCAAACGGAAGGGGATCCGTATACAAAGATGCCGCCGGCGCCTGCGGGCTTCCGCGGAAGCTACGGGAGCCCGCCGCGCCTGGCGGCGATACGGCCGGGAGACCTGACCGGCCGGCTTACTTGTCCTTCTTGTCCTTCCTGTCCTTCATCTTGCCGTCGCGATGATCCTTGAACTTGCGATCATGGTCATCGGCGCTGAGCTTTCCATCCTTGTTGCGATCCATCCTCTCGAAGGCCTTGGCCGAATGGGCCTCCATCTCTTCGCGGGAGATCTGGCCGTCGCCGTTGGCATCGAGCTTCTTGAACATGCGGTCCTGCATTTCCTGCCGGCGCCGCTCGCGCTCCTGCTCCATGAAGGCGTTGAACTCGGCCGCGCTGACGCTGCCGTCGCCGTTCGCGTCCGCCTTGGCGAACCGGTCGGCCCGGAACTTGACGAATTCGTCCCGGCTGATGGCCTTGTCGCCGTCGGCATCGAGCTCCTCGAACGGCATCATGTGGTGGGCGTGGAAGCGTTTGAACTTCGGTCCCTCATGCTCGTCGGCCGAAGCGGCCAGCGGCAGGGCGATGGCAGCCAGGGTGCCGAAACCAAGAGTGATGATGGTCTTGCGCATGATCGTCGTCTCCTTGTCAGACGGCTCTCCCTCCGTCCGGGCGGCCACAATGGCCGCTCTGTCCCTAACTACGCACCGACGACGAAATACCCTGCGCAAAAAATGTTCGCGTCCTCAATGGATGAAGAATACGGGCAGTTCGGCCGAGGCGATCACGTCGCGGGTGACGCCGCCCAGGATGAGCTGGCGCAGGCGGCTGTGGGAATAGGCGCCCATGACCAGCATGTCCGCTCCGGCGCGGGTGGCGGCGTCCAGAATGGCGCGCCCTTCGGACCGTTCGGTGCCGTCGAGCCGCACCACCTCGGCGGCGACGCCCCGGGTGCCGAGGGCCTGGGCGAGATCCTCCGCGCTCGGGCCGTCGATCAGATCCTCGCCCACCGTCAGCACGATGACCCGCTGCGCCGCCGTGATGAGCTCGTCGGCGGCGGCGACCGCCCGGGTCGCCTCCACGCTGCCGCTCCAGGCGACGGCGATGGTGTCCGCCTTGAGGTCGGAGACGCCGGGCGGCATCATCAGGACGGGGCGGCCCGAATAGAACAGCAGTCCCTCGAGCACGTCGGCCAGGCTGCCGCGATCGTCGGGCGAGGGCCGCGGCACCACCGCAAGGTCATGGAGCCGGCCTTCCGCCCCGCAGCGGAAATCGAGGCTGCCCACGATCTCCCGCCAGTTGGCCGCCGGGCGCTGGTCGGCGCGCAGGCTGTCGGTCACGGGAATGCCGGCGTCGCGCGCCCAGGCCTCGAAAAGTTCGCGCAGGCGCACCGCCCGCTCGTCGGCGATCTTTTCCGCATTGTCGGAGATCTGCACCAGCATTTCGGTGGGCATGGGCCCGACCACATAGGGAATGGCCGCCGTGGTGTCGTATCGCACATGGACCGCCGCCATGTGGGCGTTGAAGTATCGCGTCACGGCGAAGCCTGCGCTGAGCGCCGCGTGCGCCGTCTCGTCGTCGATTACCGGCACGAAAATGCTGCGGAACGCCATGACCCCGACTCCCCGTTCAGGTTGCGCCTCTGCCCCCAAAGTCCAACACAAGTCGGGATGGACGTCAACGATCTTCGCCGTGGGCGGCGAGATAAACGATGAAAGTGGTGATCGCGGCAGCGCCCATCACGTCCGACCAGTGATGGGCCCGGGCGTCCACCCGGCTCGCCCCCACGGTCCAGGCGAGCATATAGGCCGGAAACCCGAAGGCGCGTCCGTAGCGGCGGTCGAGATAGGCCGCAGCGGCGAAGGCCCGGGTCGCATGGCCCGAGGGGAAGGACAGGCGGTCGGACCCGTCCGGCCGCTCCCGCCGCACGACGCGCTTCAGGCCCCGGGTCGCGCTGTCGGCGAACAGCATGGCGGCGGAAAATTCCGCAAGCCCCTCCCCGTCCCCATGGGCGAGGGTGACGGCAAGGGCCGTGAGCGGCAGCGCATAGCTCATCACGTCGCCGTAGGTCTTGAAGATCCTGCCCGCCGCCGCCGTCCCCGGCAGCGCGACGGCGATCGCAAGCGCGAACGCCAGGGCGCGAAGGCCGGACATGACGCGGGCGCTCACAGGATCCCTCCCATGGGGGCGGCGCGGAACCAGCAGGCGATGCTCGCCCGCGGCCGCCGGGTCGGCATCACCTCGTGGGGAATGGCGGCGCTCAGGAACAGGATCAGACGGCCCGCCTCGGGCAGGACCTCGCCGCAGGGCTCCCCCTTCTCGTCCCAGAGGCGCAGGATGCCGCCGTCCTCCCGCCGCCAGCCAGGATTGAGGTAATAGACGACGGACAGGATGCGGTTCTTGCCGGCGCGGAAGCTGTCCAGATGGCGGCGGTAGAAGCTGCCTTCGGGATAGAGCGCGAAATGGGCTTCGAGCTCGAACAGGCCGAGGAACAGGCGGGCATTGAGCTCCGTCCGCAATTCCTCCATGGCGGCGAGGAATTCGGCTTCGGCCGCGCTGCGTTCGGGCGACAGCCAGTGAATGAGGTCGCTGCGGATGTCGCGGCGGATTCTGCGCCGCTCGCCCCGTCCGACGGCCGCTGGTTTGAGCCGTTCCGCCGCCGCGAGCCGTTCAAGTTCGGCGGCAAGGTCGCGGGTGAGTTCGGCGGGCAAGGCCCCGTCGCGGAAGGTCCAGCCGTCCCGGGAAATGGCCAGGGCGATATCGTCGAGATCCTGTGGTCCGAGCAGCAGCCGCCCCATCCCGTTCGTGCCCTGTGATATGTCGCGTCGGCGCGTGTTTTACGTCAACGCGGGGACAAAGAAAACGGGGCGGCTGAAGAAAAATTCGCCTCAGAGCCGCTCGAACACCGCCGCGATGCCCTGACCGCCGCCGATGCAGAGGGTCGCAAGGCCGTAGCGGCCGCCGGTGCGGTGCAGTTCGTAGAGCGCCTTGGTGGTGATGATCGCCCCGCTCGCGCCCACGGGATGGCCGAGGGCGACGGCGCCGCCGTTGGGATTCACCTTCTCGGGCGGGAAGCCGAGGGCCTTGGTGACCGCACAGGCCTGGGCGGCGAAGGCCTCGTTCGCCTCGATGACGTCGATGTCGGCGACCGACAGCCCGGCGCGGTCGAGGGCGCGCTTCACCGCCGGAATGGGGCCGAGGCCCATGACCCGGGGATCGACCCCGGCGCGGGCGTAGGACACGATGCGGGCGAGCGGCTTGCGCCCTTCCCGCTCGGCGCGCTCGCGGTCCATCACCACCACCATGGAGGCGCCGTCATTGATGCCGGAGGCATTGCCCGGGGTCACGGTGCCGTCCTTCTTGAAGGCGGGACGGAGGCCGGCGAGCGACTCGGCGGTGACGTTCTGGCGCACATGCTCGTCGGTGTCGAACACAGTCACGCCCTTCCGGGTCTTGAGCTCGATGGGCAGGATCTGGTCCTTGAAATAGCCCTGGGCGATGGCATTGGCCGCGCGGCGGTGGCTTTCGGCGGCGAAGGCGTCCTGCTCCTCGCGGCTGATGCCGTGCTCGGCCGCGATGTTTTCGGCGGTCACCCCCATATGGCCGTTGCCGAAGGGATCGGTCAGCACCCAGGTCATCTCGTCGAGGATCTGGGCGTCGCCCATGCGCTGGCCCCAGCGGGCGGCGGGAATGTGATAGGCCGAGCGGCTCATGCTTTCGGCGCCGCCCGCCACCGCCACCTCGATCTCGCCGAGCTGGATCTGCTGGGCGGCGAGCACGATCGCTTCAAGGCCGCTGCCGCAGAGGCGGTTGACGGTGAGGCACTGGCTGTCCTTGCTGAGGCCCGCCTTGAGGGCGGCCACACGGGCGAGATAGGCGTCATGCGGCTCGGTGCGGATGACGTTGCCGCAGATCACCGACTCCACCGCCTCGGGCGCGATATCGGCGCGGCGCACGGCTTCCTTCACCACCTGCGCCGCGAGCTCGCCGAGCGGAACGTCCTTGAGCGATCCGCCGAACCCGCCGATTGCCGTCCGCACCGCGCTTACGATCACCACTTCCCGTGTCATTATCCCGTCCTCCAGTAAAAACCCGTAGCAAAGCAGATACCGGCCGCCGCCCGCAAAGGCAAGTTTTGATGCGGGCCGCGGCCGAAGTCTGGCGCTTTTGATAGATGGGACGCGGCGTCAGAAGCGCAGGGGATCGTAAAGGGCGGCGTCGATATCGGCCTTGCGGCCCATGACGAGGTCGGCCACCAGACGGCCGGATCCCGCCGCCATGGTCCAGCCGAGATGGCCATGCCCCGTATTGACGAAGAGGTTTTCGACGTCTGTCGCCCCCACAAGGGGCACGCCGTCGACGCTCATGGGGCGGAAGCCCGCCCAGGGGCTGATCTGCGACCGGTCGAGATGGCTTGAAAAGGCGGGATAGAGGGCGAGGAGGAAATTGACGAGATTGTCGATGCGGCTTTCCGTGAGGCGCCGGTCGAAGCCGGTGAATTCCGCCGTGCCCGCGACCCGCAGGCGCTCGCCCAGGGGGGTGACCACCGCATGGTAGTTGTCGTCCACCACCGGAAGGCGCGGCCCCTCGTTCCAGCCGTTGCAGGGCACGGTGATGGAATAGCCCTTGACCGGCTTCACGGGGATCCTGACGCCAAGCCGCCGCGCGAGCGCCGGGGAATGGCTTCCGGCGGCGACCACGAACCGGTCGGCCATGAACTCGCCCTGCGAGGTTGCAACGCGCGTGACCCTGCCGCCTTCGCGGATGATCTCCCGCACTTCCACATCGAACAGGATGCGCGCGCCGAGGGCCGCCGCCCCTTCGGCAAGCGCGCGGGTGAAGAGATGGGCGTCGCCGAACTCGTCATCAGGGAAATGGATCCCGCCCGCAAGCTCGCCTTCGAGCGGCTTGAGCGCGGGCTCCAGCGCGACGAGCTTCGGGGCGTCCAGCCGCTCGAAGGCGACGCCGCATTCGCCCATGATGCGGGTGAGTCCTTCCACCTGCTCCAGCATGACGGGATCGCGGGTGATCTTGAGCGTCCCCCGCCCCTCGTCATAGGCGAGCTTGAGGTCCCGCCGCAGCTCCGCCATCACTTCCAGGCTGTAGTTGGCGAGCAGGGCGTTCCGCCGCAGGTTGCGCTCGAAGGCGGCGGGGGCCGAATGACGCAGGAAGTCGATGCCCCAGAACAGAAGGGACGGCAGCGCCTTCGGCCGCAGGAGCAGCGGCGAATCCTCCCGCCCGAGATAGGAGAGAAGCTTGCGCCACACGCCCGGCGCGTTCCACGGATCGGCCATGCTGGGGGTGAGGATCGCGCCGTTCGCGAAACTGGTCTCGCCCGCCACCTGCCTGCCGCGCTCCAGCACCGTCACCGCGACGCCCGCGCGGGCCAGATGATACGCGGTTGCAATCCCGATGACGCCCGCGCCGATGACGATCACCTGCATGACCCCACCCCACTTGGAAATTTTCTAATAGAAAAATTTTCTACTGCGGGGCGGCGGCTGTCAACCGCAATCACCCGTGGCGGTCGAGATCATCGAGAAAGGCGGCGATGGCGGCCTGTGCTGCGGGCTCGGTGAGGTCCGGCGCATGGCCGCGGTCGGGCACCTCCGCAAGCCTGATCCCGGGGATGCGCGCGCCCATGGCGGCGAAGGTTTCGGGCGATAACAGGTCCGACAACGCGCCGCGAAGCGCGAGGGTCGGAAAGTCGCCAAGCTTCAGGAAGAAGGGCCAGAGATCGGGCGCGGCGGCCGCGCCCGCAAAGGCCTGTGCGATCGCCGGATCGTAATCGGGGACGGGAACGCCCGCCGCATCCTCGCGAAAGAGCACGCGGGCGAAGGCCGCCCAGTCCGCGTCCGTGTAGTCGGGGAAGACATGGGCGTTGAGCCGCCGCGTCTCCGCTTCCGCGGCCTCCCACGGGGCGACCGGCGCGCCCGTTCCCACATAGCTTGCGATGCGGGCGAGCCCGCGCGGGTCCAGTTCAGGCCCTACGTCGTTGATGACGACGCCCGCAACCCGCTCGGGCGCGGTGGCGCAGATGAGGGTCGCCATGATCCCGCCGAGGGACGTGCCCACCAGCACCGCCCGCTGGATATCGAGATGGTCGAGGAGCGCGATCATGTCGCGGGCATAGATCGCCGGCTGGTAGTTTTCGGGCTCCGGATCCCATTGGGAGAAGCCCCTGCCCCGCTGGTCCGCGGCGATCACCCGGCGCGTCGCCGACAACCGCGCGGCGAAGGCGGCGAAATCGCGCGAGTTGCGGGTGAGCCCCGGCATGCAGAGAAGGGGCGTGCGCGTCCCGTCCTTCGGCCCTGGATAATCGCGGGCGTAAAGGATGAGGCCGTCCGGCGACCGGTAGCGGATCTCGCGGAATTCGTCGGCGCGCATGGCTCAGATCTCCACCATCTGGCCGCGGCCCTCGGCCTCGGCGCGGCGCAGCACTTCCCCGGCGGCGGCGAGATCCTGCGGCGCGATGCCGAGCGACTTGTAGACGGTGTTCTCGTCGTCCCCCCGCCGTCCGGGGCGGGCGCCCGAAATCACCTCGCCGATCTCGGCCTGGATATGGCTTTCATCCACGATCCCGTCGCGGATCGCCGCAAGGAGCTCCCCGGCTTCCGCCATGGCGCTCTGCCGGGAATCGACGAAGAAGCGCGACCGCCGCACCACCTCGCCGTCCGCTTCTGCGGTCGCCGCCGTGGACGCGCCGACGAGGTTCACATGCTGCCCGGGCTCCAGCATGGCGCCGAACAGGATGGGCGTGCGCGCTGCCGTCACGGTGCAGACGATGTCGGCGCCCCGCACCGCCTCCTCGAGGCTCGCTGCGGCGCGGATATTGATGCGGTCCCTGTGCCGCGCGACGAAGGCCGCGGCCTTGTCCGCGCTCCGGCCCCAGACCACCACCTCCGCGATGTCGCGCACCCGGGGGATCGCGGCGAGATGGGTCTCGGCCTCCTCCCCCGTGCCGATGATGGCAAGCCGCCGCGCGTCGCGTCGGGCGAGATGGCGGGTCGCGACGGCGGAGGCGGAAGCGGTGCGGATCGCGGTGAGCGCCCCCGCTTCAAGGATCGCGCGCGGCCGCCCGTGCTCCGCCTCGAACAGCAGATAGAGCCCCAGATGGCTCGACAGCCCGAAGGCGGGGTTGTCGGGATAAAGGCTGATGAGCTTGATGCCGAAGCTTGAATCCGCGGCGAAGGCCCCCGGCATCATGCCGAGGCGGCCCCTGTCCCCCGGCACCGGCATGACCTGGCGGAGCGGCAGGGTGACGCGCCCCGCGCTCGTCTCGCTCATGGCCTGCTCCACCGCGGCGATGCAGCGGTCATAGGTCAGGAGATCATGGATGTCTTTCGCGGAGAGGACGCGGATCGGCAGGGCGTGGGACATTGGACGTGACCTTCTTCTGAGGTGTCAGAGAGCGATGACCTGCGCCTTGAGATAGGCGGATTCGGGCAGGAACGGATGCACGGGATGATCGGGCCCGGCGCCGGACATGCGAATGATCGCTTTCCGTGGCTTCATGCTGACGCTGCTCGATCGCGCCTTCCCGCCGCGCGTCCGCCAGGCCCTGCCGCACCTCCGCCGCAAAGAGATCGGGCGTCATGTGGTGGCTGCAGGACGCGACCAGCAGATAGCCGCCGGGCTTCACGAGGGCGGCCGCAAGGCGCGTCATCTTGCGGTAGCCCTGCGCGCCCGATTTCAGATGCTTCTTCGATTTGACGAAGGCGGGCGGGTCGGCGATCACGATGTCGAAACGCTCGCCCTCGCGGCCCATGCGCTCCATCTCGGCGAAGGCGTCGGCGCGGCGAAACTGCAGGTGAGTTTCGAGACCGTTATGGGCCGCCGCTTTCGCCGCAAGCTGAAGTGCGCCTTCGGAGCGGTCGACGGCGACGACCTCCGCCGCCCCCGCCCTGGCGCAGGCGAGCGCGAAGGCCCCCGCATAGCTGTAGAAATCCACGACCCGCGCGCCGGCTGCGAGGCCCGCGATGAAGGCGCGGTTGTCGCGATGGTCGTAGAACCAGCCGGTCTTCTGCCCGTTGAGCGGGTCGCAGAAATAGGTGATGCCGTTTTCCTCGACGGCGATCGGCCCGTCGTTCGCGCCGCGGACGAGCTCCACCGAAGTCGTGAGCCCTTCCAGCTCGCGCGCCGGGCTGTCGTTCTTGAGGATGATCCGCGCGGGCGCCAGCACCTTGTCGAGGGCAGCGATCAGTGAGTCCGTCAGCCGCTCGAACCCGGCGCTGTTCACCTGAACGACCAGGGTGTCACCGGAGCGGTCGATGACGAGGCCGGGGAAGCCGTCCGCCTCCGCATGGACGAAGCGATAGAAGGGCCGCGCGAACAGCCGGTCGCGCCGCGTCCGCGCAAGCTCCAGCCGGTCGCCGAGGAAATCCGCATCGATCCGCGCCTTCACATCGCGGGTGAGCCGCCGCGCCGCAATGAGGGTGCGCGGATTGAACATGAAAAGGCCGAGATCATGCCCCTCCGGCCCCTTGACCCGCACGATGCTGCCGGGAACGAGGGCCTTGAGCTCCGGCGTCATGGCGAATTCGTTGGAAAAGACCCAGGGATGCCCCGTGCGCACCCGGCGCGCCGCCCGCGCCTCGATGGAAATGACCGGGAATTGATCGGGATTCTGGTCCATGGGGTCTTCTTCCGATGATCGGTATGTTGTGCCGTTTATGGGCAAGTTTCCGTTCCGTGGCAATGCCGGCTTCGGGCATCACGGCCCGCCCCTCAGGCGGCGGACAGGTTTGGCGTGCCTCATCCGCCCATTCAGGGCTTGCGCCCTTGCGCCATTTTGATAATAATTCTCAATAGCACATATCGGAGACCGAACATGGCCGTGATCGCCCTCCCCAGCCTTCCGCCGCTGCCGCGCGAGTCGCTCGGCGCCATGAAGCGGCAGGCTCCGCCTTCCTCCACGCCTGCGGAAGCCGCACCGGCGGACGAGCGGGGCGAGATCATCATCTGGGCGCTGCGGCGCGTGGCGGTGGGCGAGATCTGGTGCCCGATCATCGATTACGAGCTGCGCCGGGTCTATGGCGCGGATGCGGAGGATCTCCGCGCCGCCCTTCATGACCTGATCCTCGGCCTCGCCCGACACGGGCGGCGGCGGCTGAGGCTGGGCCTTCCGGGCCTGCCCGTCCATACGGCGGACGAATGCACGCTGCTTGCGGCGATCGCCGCGGCGGCGGAAGCCGATCGCGTTCGGCTTCGCGCCCATCTCACCTGGCTTCTGGGATGCGGGGACGTGACCCCGCTCTGGCGCGCGCTGCTTACCCTCGGCGTGCTCAGAGCGTCCAGCGGCGAACGGAGGACGGCAGCTCCAGATTCCGCCACATGCCCTTGATGTCGGCGACGAGGCCGCCGGGCTTCACGAGCCCCGCGATCTCGGTCGGGGTGAGCGCCGCATATTGTTCATGCGGCACGGCGGCGACGACGCCGTCATAGCCGCCGTCCTCTTTCGCCGCCGCGACCACCTCGCCCAGAGGCCCGGTCTTGAGCACGACGCCGTATTCATGCTCGGCCTCCGCCACATCCGCCAGCGGGTCGTGCACATCCACCCGGAAGCCGCGCCGCTCCAGCCCCTGGATCACGTCGATCACCTTGGAGTTGCGGAGGTCCGGCACGTTTTCCTTGAAGGTGAGGCCCAGGACCAGCATCCGCCCGCCGCCCGAAAGCTGCGCCGTCACGCGCTCGGCGATGAAGTCGCCCATGCCGTCGTTGATCTTGCGCCCGGCGAGGATGATCGTCGGCTCATGATTGATCTGCCGCGCCCGCTCGGCGAGATAGAACGGGTCGACGCCGATGCAGTGGCCGCCCACGAGCCCCGGCTTGAAGTTGAGGAAGTTCCACTTGGTCGCCGCGGCATCGAGCACGTCATAGACCGACAGCCCCAGCTTCTGGAAGATCATGGTCACTTCGTTGATGAAGGCGATGTTGATGTCGCGCTGGGCGTTCTCGATCACCTTGGCGGCCTCCGCCGCGCGGATCGAGGTCGCGCGGAACACGCCGCCCGTGGTGACGGCGCCATAGAGCTGGGCGAGGATCTCCACCACCTCCGGGTTCTGGCCGGAGATCACCTTGGTGATGCGATCCACCGTATGCTCGCGGTCGCCGGGATTGATGCGCTCGGGCGAATAGCCGAGGAAGAACTCCTTGCCGCATTTGAGGCCCGAAAGCTTCTCCAGCATGGGACCGCAGATCTCTTCCGTGACGCCCGGGTAGACGGTGCTTTCGAACACCACGATCGCGCCCTTCTCCATGAGCGGGGCGACGGTGGTGCAGGCCGCGCGGACGGGGCGGAGGTCGGGCTTGTTGTTCTCGTCGACCGGCGTCGGCACCGTGACGATGAAGATCGCCGAGCCGCGGATCGCCTCGGGATCGCTCGTCACCTTCAGGCTGCTCGCGCGCAGGCGGTGGGGCTCAACCTCGCCCGTGCGGTCGTGGCCCTCCATCAGTTCCGCGACGCGGGCCGCATTGATGTCGAAGCCGGTGGTATCGAAATGCTTCGCCAATGCCACCGCGAGGGGCAGGCCCACATATCCGAGACCGACCACTGCAACACGGCTGCTGGGAGAAAGCTTGTCTGCTGTCATGGATTGTCCAATTGCGGTTGTATGACTTTCGAGAGCGCCCGACCGGCGGCCGTAGCATAGTAACCCGTCCAGGCGAAATCAAAAGATTATAGGGGCGAATATCTTAACAGTTCCCACCAAGGGCTCACTTCAGAAGGTGTCGCCATGAACGCTCCACGGCGCGCAGGGATCCCGGCGATACGGCGTCATACAGCCCCGCCCCCTTGTGCAGCATCTGCCCGCCGTCGCGGTTGAGAACGCGGAGCTCCACGGGCAGATCCCGCCGGCTCGACCACGGCAGGCCGAGATCGAAGGGGATCGCAAGATATAGTCCCTTGGCGTAGCTGTCGGCGCCGAAGGCGCTGCGGCCGTAATCGGTCACCGTGAACCAGCCGCCGATGCGCACGCCGTTCTCGAATTCCCGCGACACGTCAATGGTCGCGCCCCAATCCCCGGCGAGATAGCGCCCGGCATGAATGACCGTATGGATGCCGTGGCGGCGCGACAGGTGATGGAGCCTCAGATGCCCCGTCCAGGTGGAATGGTCGCGGAAATCCAGAAGCTGATCGAAATCGCGCTGCTTCACCCAGTTGACGTCGATGCCGAAGGCAAGGCGCGAATCCTGCGGCGCCACCAGCGCCTCGATCCCGGCGCCGCCATACATGCGCTCGAAGATCCCGGCGGACGCCCGGAGATAGAGGTTGGCGAAGGGCCGCAGGGTATAGTCCGCCCGCGCCGTGGTGATCGCCCATTTGCCCTCGTCCGCATAGCGGGCGATGTCGCTCCGCACATGGGGCGCGGGTCCGGCAGGGGCGGCGATCCTGTCGAGATTGCCCAGGATCTCGCGGCTGCCCGCGATCTCGAAGGTAAGGCCGTCGAGGACGCGCGCTTTGGCGGAGGCCGTGGCATAGAGCCCGGCGCGGTAGCCGTCCTCCCGGCCGTTGCCGAAATGCTGCATGAGCTCCGGATAGACCGCCCAGGTGAAGGTTTGCGCGTTCAGGCTCTCCGCCGACCAGTCGGACGGGCTCCGCTCCACCGCCGCATGAATCCACACTTCCTCGGGGCTTCCGGCAGCATGGGCGGCCCGGGCGAACTCGTCCTTGAGGAAGCGCACGCGGCTGATCTCCGCCCCGTCCGCAAGCGTTGCAATCTCGACCCATGCGGCATCCATGGGGTCGAGCGCCCGCGCCGCACGGCCGATGGCGGTCGCGGGATGGCGGAAGCGGTCGTTCTCGATGGCAAGGAAGGCCACATTGCCGCGCCGGCCCGCGCGAAGCGGCGTGATCCCTTCCGCCCGGGCGCGGGCGAAGACCGCATCCTCGAGGGCCTGCGCAAGGGGTTCGATGTCGCCTGCGGACGCAGCCGCACCCGGTTCCGCCGCCCCGCTCCATTCCACATAGCCGAAGAGCGGCATGTAGCGCCGGCCGGTCTCGAACGGCCGCTCGTGCGGCGGCGGCGCGTCCTCCTCGACCGGGGCGTCGGCGACGGGCTCCACGTCCTCGGGCTCCATCGGCGCGAGCTGCGCCACGGCGGCGGCGACCTGCGTCTCCTCCCCCGCCCTGCTGTTGAACGCCACCTTGAGGGACGGCCCCTCGAGCGTCACCGCGCCGACGCCGCCCGCGGCGATCAAGGCATCGAACGCCGCATCGGCGCGCGCGAAATCGGCGACCCGCTTGCGCGTGAAGACCTGACCTTCCTCGCCCACCGCCTCGCCGACGCGGTTCCGCAGCACGAGGCGGTCGAAGCGCGCAGGCAGGTTGGCGAAGACGATATAGGCGGCGCGGAGGCTTTCCCGGGGGGCGGACGCCGGCGCGAAATCGGCCGTGAGCTCCGCCTCCCTCTCGCCGGTGATCTCGAACAGGGGGCGTTCGATCCCCGCCATGACGAGGGCGCGCGACACCCTTGTCAGCACGTCCTCCATGGGCCGGAGCGCCGACGGGGCCGGCGGCGGCACCTGCGGCGGCACCTCGAAGCGCGGCGTCTTCGGCTCCATCCGGCGCGGCTGCGGCTCCGCCACGGCAAGGGGCGCGGGATCGCGGCTCTTGTCCGGCCCGGTGAAGATCCCGGGATTGAGGCGGAACGCGAGCCCCGCCTGCAGGGTATCGCCCCGCGCATAGCCGAGGCTCAGATGCAGCCACGGCAAGGGCCGGTAGTCGAGCCCGAGATTGTAGGGGCGGTGCTTGTCCGCGGCGGGATCCAGCGTGACCCCGCGCATGTCTGAGCTGTCGTATTCGGCCTTGAGGCTGAGGCCGCGGATGGGCGTCATGTATTCGATGCCGGCGAAGAAACCTATGTCCTCGCCACGGAAGAAATTGCGGAAGGCGGGCACGCCGGAGCGCCCAGCTCGCCGCTCGTCGAAGCGGCCGGAAATCTCGGCCAGGGGATTGCCGACGGCGTTCCGCGCGGCATAGCCCCCCCAGCCGGCGCCAAGGGTTATGTCGAGGGGGCCGATGCGCTTGGACAGCGCCAGATATTCGCCGGACCAGGGCCCTTTTCCGAGGGCGTCGCGCAGGCCGACGGCCACCGCCGGGAACCAGTCGCTTTCCCGCAGGAGACGGATCTTGAGATCAAGCGCGCGGTCGAGATCGTCCGCAAGATCGAAGGACTGGCTGTAGCGGACATTGAGCTCGAGCCAGGGTGTGGCCTGAAAGGTGAGGAAGGCGCTGCCCAGGGGATCGGCGAAATGGGCGCCGACCGCCACCTCGCCGTCGCCCATGAAGCGCGCATTGCCCATATGGACGAGGCCGACGCCGCCCAATGCACCGAAGGACACATGCTCCTCGAACGGCTGCGCGGCCAGAGCGGGCGACAGCGCCGCCGGCAGGAGCCAGACCGCAAGCAC
>CAZDSS010000030.1:25495-25948 GCA_964508185.1 uncultured Sphingomonadales bacterium | reverse complement strand
TCCACATCTTGGAGCCGTGCAGGCGCCAGCCGCCGTCCACCTTGCGGGCGCGGGTCTTCATGCTGCCGGGATCGGACCCGTGGTCGGGCTCGGTCAGGCCGAAGCAGCCCACCCACTCGCCGCGGGCGAGCCTGGGCAGATATTTCTGGCGCTGTTCCTCGGTGCCGTAGGCGTAGATCGGATGCATCACCAGCGAGGACTGCACCGACATGGCCGAACGGTAGCCGGAATCGACCCGCTCCACCTCGCGGGCGATGAGGCCGTAGGAGACGTAGTTGACGCCGGGGCAGTCATAGCCCTCGATGGTCGCGCCGAGCAGGCCGAGCGATCCCATCTCGGTCATGATCTCGCGGTCGAAACGCTCGTGGCGATGGGCCTCGAGCACCCGCGGCATCAGATTTTCCTGGCAGTAGTCGCGGGCGCTGTCGCGCACCATGCGCTCCTCTTCCGTCA
>CAZDSS010000030.1:11030-25485 GCA_964508185.1 uncultured Sphingomonadales bacterium | reverse complement strand
GTCAAGGTCGAAGGGATCTTCCCAATTGAAACTCGGCTTGCTCACACTGGCTCTCCATTCCCGCAGGGTTGGCTGGTTGATATATGTTTATATCATATCGGCGGCGTCCGCCCCTGCCAAGATTTTTTGCGTCAGCCGCGCCAGCCGTCCCGAAGGCTTGCCCCAAAACCCGACATTCACTAGCGTTTGTGCATTCGGTTTGCCGGTTGAACGGGGATTGGACGAAGCTTGATCGCCAGCGTCACGGAACTTTGGCCCTATGGCGCAGCCATCCTGTCGCTTGCCGTCTCCCTTGCGGCCTCCTACCACATCATCGTCCTGCGCAAGGGCAATCTGCGCTCGGCCATCGGCTGGATCGGCGTCGTCTGGCTGTCGCCCTATCTCGGCACGCTCCTGTATTTCGTCTTCGGCATCAATCGCATCCGCCGCCGCGCGAGCCGTCTGCGCTCGTCCTGGCCGCGTCTGCGGTTCGACGCGCAGGCGGCGGATCCGCCCGATCTCGAGCCCCGGGGGCTTGCGAGCCTGGTGGGCCGGGTCACCGGCCTGCCGCTTCTGCCGGGGAATCGCATCCGCCCCCTCATCAACGGGGAAGAGGCTTATCCTGCCATGCTCGAGGCGATCCGCGGGGCGGAGCACAGCATCGGGCTTGCGACCTACATCTTCGACAACGACCCGGCGGGGCGCATGTTCGCGGAAGCCCTGGGGGATGCGGTGCGGCGCGGGGTCGAGGTGCGCGTCCTCATCGACAGCGTGGGCAGCCGCTATACGATCCCCAGCATCTTCAGCGAGCTTGCCCGCCACGGCGTCAGGGCGGAGGAATTCCTTCACTCCTTCATCCCGTGGCGCATGAGCTATCTCAATCTCCGCTGCCACCGGAAGATCATGGTGGTGGACGGCCGCGTCGGCTTCACCGGCGGCGTGAACATCCGCGACGGCCACCAGAGCCAGCATGACCTGCGCCGCGGCATCGCCGACACCCAGTTCAAGGTGGAAGGCCCGGTGGTGGAGCATCTCGCCCGCGTCTTCGCCGACGACTGGGCCTTCACCACGGGCGAGACCCTGAGCGGCGACAAATGGTTTCCGAAGCTCGAGCCCGTTGGCGACGCCCATGCCCGGGGCGTGCCCGGAGGGCCGGACGAGGATTTCGAGAAGCTGCGCTTCGTCATGACGGCGGCGCTCGCCGCCGCGCGGCAATCGGTGCGCATCGTCACGCCCTATTTCCTGCCGGATGATGTGATGATCACCGCCCTCAATCTAGCCGCCATGCGGGGGATTCCCGTGGACATCGTGATTCCCGCCCGGGGCAATCTGCGGCTGGTGGAATGGGCGTCCCGCGCCCAGCTCGATCTCGTCATCCGGCGCGGCTGCCGGGTCTGGTGCTCGCCCGCGCCGTTCGACCACAGCAAGCTGTTCGTGGTGGACGATTGCTGGGCCTTCATCGGTTCCGCCAACTGGGATCCGCGGAGCCTGTTCCTCAATTTCGAGTTCAATCTGGAATGCTACGGCGCGGATCTCGCGCGTCAGCTCGCCCGGATCGTCGATCACAAGATCGCCCGCTCGACGCCCCTGACGCTCGAGCAGCTGCAGGCGCGATCAAGATGGGCGAAGCTTCGCGACGGCATGGCGCGCCTCATCTCGCCCTATCTATAAGGAGAGCATCCCGTGGCCCGAACGATGCGCGCAATGTGTCTTGAAACCGTCGGCGGACCGCTCGTCCTCCGCGAGCTGCCGCTGCCGCAGCCGGGCCCCGGCGAGGTCCGGATCCGCATTGCGGCCTGCGCCGTCTGCCGCACCGATCTTCATGTGGTGGACGGCGATCTTCCGCCCGTGAAGCTTCCCGTCATTCCGGGGCACGAGGTGGTGGGCGTGGTGGATGCGCTCGGCGAGGACGTGGCCGGCATCGCGCCCGGATCACGCCTCGGCGTGCCCTGGCTCGGCAAGAGCTGCGGGGAATGCGAATATTGCCGCATGGGGGCGGAAAATCTCTGCGACCGGCCGGTCTTCACGGGCTACGGCCGGGACGGCGGCTTCGCCGAATACATGGTGGCGGACGCCCGCTACTGCTTTCCGCTGCCCGATTCATACGACGATGTGGCGGCGGCGCCGCTCCTCTGCGCCGGGCTCATCGGCTACCGCGCCTATGCCAGGGCGGGGGAGGGGCGGCGGCTCGGCATCTACGGCTTCGGCGCGGCGGCCCATATCATCGCCCAGGTTGCGGTCCATCAGGGGCGGGAGGTCTATGCCTTCACCCGCGCAGGCGACAGCGAATCCCAAGAATTCGCGCGCAAGCTCGGGGCGGTCTGGGCCGGGGCGTCGACCGATCTTCCGCCCGCGCCGCTGGACGCCGCCATCATCTTTGCGCCGGTGGGCCCGCTCGTCCCCGCGGCGCTCCGCGCCGTGCGCAAGGGTGGCCGCGTCGTCTGCGCCGGCATCCATATGAGCGACATTCCGGCCTTCCCCTACGACATCCTGTGGGGCGAGCGGGAGGTGGCGTCGGTCGCCAATCTCACCCGGCAGGACGGCATCGAGTTTCTCGCGGTCGCGCCCCATGTGCCGGTGCGGACGGAGACCACCGTCTATGCCCTGCAGGATGCGAACCGCGCCCTCGACGATCTGCGAAACGGCAGGCTTCAGGGCGCGGCGGTGCTGGTGCCGTGAAGGGTCAGAGTTCCTCGGGCGTGAGGCCCAGGGCCACGAGCCCTTCCTCGAGATGCTCGGCCATCAGGTTCTGGGCCATGAGATAGTCGGGGATGCGGCGGGTGCCGACGGCCCGCGCCTCATCGAGGGCGCTCGTCAGCTCGTCCGGCTCGAACGTGCCGCGGCCGATCCAGAACAGGGCGAGGAGCGACGTGAGCTCGTCCTCGTCGAGCGTCGCGAGATAGCCCGCAAGCTCCTGATAGCTGCCGTTGAGTTCGTGGAAGCTGCCCTTGTAGATGGGCTCCCGCGCCAGTTGCTGCTCCGCGCCGCCCACATGGGCGTCGCCGTCCTCGAAGCTTTCGAGGGAGGGGAGGGCGTTCTGGATCTCCCGGGCGAGGGCGATCACATAGCTGACCTGGTCCGGATTGACGCTCAGTCTGGCCATCATATGGTCCCGCATGACGCCGATCCCCCGCGGGCCAGATGATTGTAGCCTGCTTCCCCGCCGCCGCAAAGGGGGCGGGCACCGGATCGGGTCCCGAGCGGCCCGGGAACAGCCTATTCGACCGGGAGCGGCACCATCAGGCGGCGCACGGAGGCCGCCATCTTCTGGGAGACCTCGTAGGGCTTCTCAAGGAAACGCAGTCCCACCGTATTGCCGTCCTGCCACACGCGCTCGCAGCGCAGGCGGCCGCCGATATCGGGGATGATGAGATGGGTCATGGTGGGCAGGTCGAAATTGCCGCTGACCTCGATCCGCGCCCCGTTCGACGAAAGATCGATGAGCTTCACGGTGTAATAGCGTTCGCCGCATTCCGCCACGGCCAGCTGGTTGGCCGCGATGCGCGCGAAACGGCGCCGCTGGGTCCGTTCGGGCCCCTTCCCACCTTTCGTCGTCTCTTCTTGAGCGGAGACGCTGCTCTGTCTTGCCATCAAACCCTCCTTGAGATCAGAGGTCAGTTTATTGCCGGTTGGCCTAACGATCTGTTAACCCGGAAGCAGCCGCGTTGATTTTCCACATGGCCTCCGTTATTTCTGGTCCGGGTGCAACGACGGGGAGAAAGCGCCGCGATGTTCAGACTTTACGGGTACTGGCGCAGCTCGGCCGCCTATAGGGTGCGGATCGCCCTCAATCTCAAGGGCGTCGCCTACGAATCGGTGGCCGTTCATCTCGTGAAGGACGGCGGGCAGCAGCGGCAGGAAAGCTTCCGCCTGCTGAACCCCCAGAAGCTCGTGCCGGTCCTCATGCTGGATGACGGCGCGGCCCTGACCCAGTCGCTGGCGATCATCGAATATCTTGACGAGGTGCTGCCCGAGCCGCGCCTGTTGCCGGCCGATCCCCTGGCCCGCGCGCGCGTGCGGGCGCTGTCCCTTTCGATCGCATGTGATATCCACCCCCTCAACAATCTTCGGGTACTGCAGTACCTGAAGGCTGTCTTAGGGCATGATCAGGCCGCTGTCGATAGCTGGTACCGGCATTGGCTGACGGAGGGTCTTGCGGCCCTCGAGGCGCAGGCGGACCCGAAGGGCCCCTATCTTTGCGGCGATCAGGTCACCATGGCCGATCTCGTCCTCGTGCCGCAGCTCTACAACGCCCGCCGCTTCAAATGCGATCTTGGCCCCTATCCCCGGCTTCAGGCGGTGGATGCGGCCTGCGCCAAGCTGCCCGCGTTTGAGGCGGCGCGGCCCGAAAACCAGCCCGACGCCGAGCCCGCCCCCTAGGCGGGCCGGGCGGTCCCCATGGTTACCAAGCGTTAACCATACTTCTTAAATCCGTTTTTACGCCTCCCGAAGCATAAGCATCCTGACATCGCATGCCGTTGTCGAGCTTGCCTATTGTCCCGCCAGGCGGGGCAACGGGTTCACATGCCCCACGAGTTTCGAGCAGGGCGGAAGACGCTGGATTGAGATAGGGACCAGAAAAGAATGTTTAGCAGAATGTTGACGAATAACTCCATCAAGGCGGCTGTGCTCGGCTTGTCGATCGCCGCCGGCCTCGCCTTCACCGGCGCCGGCGAAGCCCGCGCCGACGAGATCGCCGCCTGGCAGAAGAGCGTGGTGAGCGTGATCGCCCAGAAGCAGGTCTATCCCCGCGCCGCCATGTCGCAGGAGATCGAAGGCCGCGCCCGCGTGAAGGTGACCATCGACCGCTCCGGCAACATCACCGGCTATGAAATGATCGAAGGCACCGGCCACGAGCTTCTGGACGCCGAGGTGATCCGTCTCAAGGATCGCATCAACCCGCTGCCGAAGCCGCCGGCGAGCCTTTCGGACGCCAATCTGACCTTCGTTCTGCCCCTCAGCTGGGTGCTGCAGTAATCTAGACGGAAATCGCCCTTAGGGGCGGAAAATACTGGACCTTTGGCCGTGACGGACTATGTTGTTCCGGAGCGGCCTCAGCGTCGATGCGCGGGGGTAATGGCGGTTGCCATTGCCCCTGTTGTTTTTTATTGTGTGGTCGTCTGAACACGCATGACAGCCTGGTCCATATCTCGGGCCGGGCCTCTGGCTATTCCGAACAATGCAGGCGTTTCGGCCGGATATGGGGATTTTGCACCGCCCCGGCGGTGAGAGGAGGATGAATGACGTTACCATTGATGCCCATGGCGACGGCCGTCTGGCTGGTTGACAATACCTCGCTGACCTTCGAGCAGATCGCGGAATTCTGCGGGCTTCATCCCCTTGAGGTACAGGGTATCGCCGACGAGCAGATCGCGACGCACATGGTCGGCCTTGATCCCGTGGCCAATGGCCAGCTCACCTGGGACGAGATCGAGCGCTGCCAGAAGGACCCGAATGCCCGCCTGCAGCTCCGCCAGGACGAAGTCCCGGCGCGCACGCGCTCGCGCGGTCCACGCTATACGCCCGTCTCCCGCCGTCAGGACCGGCCGGACGCCATCGCCTGGCTGTTGCGCAACCATCCGGAGCTCAGCGACGCCCAGATCTGCCGCCTGATCGGCACCACCAAATCCACGATCGCGGCCATTCGCGACCGCACCCACTGGAACATCGCCAACATCAAGCCGCGCGATCCCGTGGGCCTCGGCCTGTGCAAGCAGATCGAGCTCGATGACGCCGTGGCGAAAGCCGTCGAACGCAAGGCGCGCGAGGCGGACGGCGGCAGCGCAGCCGCCGAAACCTCCGAGGAGGAGTGATCGCCCGCGGGCGGCCATTGGCTGCCCGCATTCCGCGGGTGTTCCGCAAGGTGATGCACGGCCGGGTGGCGAAAGCTCGGCCTGCCGCGGCGCCCCGGGGCCGGTGATCCGGCCCCGATGCCGGGATTTCAGCCGCGCTTGACCGCGCGGATCATCTGCCGCGGGCGGCCTTTGCGGCCGGCCCCGGGGGGCGGTGGAAAAACGTCCTTAATTCTGGAGCAGGCGCTCCATGCGCTCCTTGAGCTTGAGCTTTTCCCGCTTCAGCTGGGTGATGCGAATGGTGTCGGGGTTGGGACGCTGACTTTCGTCCAGGATGGCCTTTTCAAGACTGGTATGCTTGGCTTCGAGCGAAACTAAATACCCGTCAGTGTTCATGCCATGCCTCCTTTTGCAAGGTGAACCAGTCCTTGAATTACATCATGAACGAACGGCACTGTCACCTGTGACACATTTATGACTCAGCCGCGCATCGGGGAAGCATCGCCGCGCATTGCCGCGCCGCCGCCGGTCCGGCTATAAGGGGTTGGCGCGGAAGGAGATGTCATGGCCGGCGAGCGGCGCATCATCGTGGGCATCAGCGGGGCGTCGGGCGCCATATACGGCATCCGGCTGTTGCAGATTCTGCGCAGCGCGGAAATCGAGACACATCTCGTGGTGAGTCGCGCGGCGCGCGCAACCATCGCCGCCGAAACCGACTGCAGCCTTGCCGACGTTCACGCTCTCGCCGACCACGTCTATGCTCCCGACGACATGGGGGCCGCGATCTCCAGCGGGTCCTTCAGGACCATGGGCATGGTGGTCGCGCCCTGCTCCGTGCGCTCGCTTTCCGAGATCGCCCAGGGGGTGACGACGGGCCTCATCAGCCGCGCCGCAGACGTGATCCTCAAGGAGCGCCGCCGGCTTGTCCTCATGCTGCGGGAGACGCCGCTCCATCTCGGCCATATCCGCGCCATGGCCCAGGCGACCGAGATGGGCGCCATCATCGCGCCGCCCGTTCCCGCCTTCTACAACCGGCCGGAAACCATCGCGGACATCGTGGACCACAGCCTCGGCCGGGTCCTCGACCTCTTCGGCATCGACACGGGCCATGTGCGCCGCTGGGAGGGAATGAAGTCGACCCTCAAGGACCGGGGCGGCGACAATTAGGCGGCCGCGGCGGCAAGATCCGCCGCCATGCGCCGGGCGGCATCAATCGGCGCGCCGATGAGCTCGAGATAACGGAAGATGGCGTCGGCCGCCTGTTCCGTCCGAGATGCGGCGGGCTTTTCGCCCGCTACCGGAAACTGCGCCTCGAGGATCCCCTGCGCCAGCGCTTCTGCGGCGATCTCCGCCTCCAGCACCTGCTTGCGGCAGGCCTCCCGGAGATCGGGAAGGTCCTGTCCGGTCAGGGGCGCCCTGAGCTTGCGCCGGATATTCCGCAAGGGTTCGATGGTGCCTTCCCGCACCTCCCGCACCGCCGCCACCATGGCGGCGATGTCGTGGAGGCTGGGGACGGGCATGCCCCGTTCCGCCCGGTAGCAGAGGAAGAGAAGCAGGTTCACGTCGGCATGGAACCGGTCCTGAAGGGCGAGGCAGATCTCCCGCACCGGATCGCGGCCGTAGGTTCTCAGCGAATAGTTCCAGAAGCTTTCCATCACCCGCGTCTCCCGTCCCTCATATCTTGCGCCGGTCATGATGATGATTATCTCATGGGCGCAGATTTTGTGTTATAGATGCCGTGGCCCGGCGGTTGATCTGTCATGATCCCCAACCGTTTGGCGGCAGGGGTGACACGCGTTTTTCAAAAAGACCACCGGACGATGAACCGCAGAGATATGGACGAAGACGAAAGCAAGCTCCGCGCGCGTCTGGAGGAGCTGATGATCGAGCATCGCGACCTCGACGATGCCATCAACGCCCTGACCCGCGACGGCTTCTATGATCAGTTGCAGGTGCAGCGCTTCAAGCGCAAGAAGCTTCTGCTGAAGGACGAGATCGCGCGCCTGCAGTCCCGGCTCATCCCCGACATCATCGCCTGACCGGGCGGGACTGCGTTCCCGCGGTCAGGGCGCCTCGGTCTTGAGGCTCCGCTTGTGGGCATACATGCGCTGGTCGGCTTGCGCCAGCGCCTGGTCCGCGCTTTCCCCCGGCCTGAAGGAATGGGCGCCATGGGCGACGGTGAGGCTGATGCTCCGCCCCTCGAAGACGAGCGGCGTTTCGGCGATGATGCGGGCGAGGCTTGCCGCCTTGTTCTGGGCGACCGCCTCCGTGGTGTTGGGGAAGATCGCCGCGAACTCGTCGCCGCCGATGCGGCCCGCGATGTCGGATTCCCGGATGTTGCGCCGGATGATCCCCGCCACATGGACGAGCGCCGCGTCCCCCGCCGCATGCCCGAGGCTGTCGTTGATGGACTTCAGCTCGTTGAGGTCGAAATAGGCGATGCTCGTCGGAATGTCGTAGCGCGCCGAGAATGAGATCATGCGGCTCAGTTCCCGCACGAAGGCGCGGCGGTTGGCCATCTGGACGAGGGGATCGAGGTCCGCCAGCTGTTCAAGCTCGGCGATCCGGCGCTGCGCCGCCTCAAGCTCCCGCCGCGCTTCCTCCACTTCCTGCATGAGGCTGAGGATCGCCGCCTGCACCCGGGGCGTCATCTCGGCGGGCGGGATGCCCATGACGGAGATGGTATCCTCGATCCGGCGTGCGCCCGCGGCGGTTGCGGCATAGGCGCTCACCGCGCGCGCCGTGGTGGAGGCCACGGGCCGCAGGATCGATTGAGATCGCGTCGCGCCGACTTTCATTGCCTGACCCTGTCTGCCCTTGTTTCAGCGGCTTGGCGTCGCTATCGGGTTCGGCGACATCATGAATTATAAAGGTTAATGAAGTATTCCGTGACCCGCGGGTGATTGCGTTCGGGCCTCGGTCCGGTATAATCCCGCGCTTTCACGGGACCGCCCTTGAGCGGCCGCATGACAGGACAGGCGCCAGATGGCAGAGAACGAAGGTCAGGCATTGGTCGGGATCATCATGGGCAGTCAATCCGACTGGCCGACCATGAAGCTTGCGGCAGGGATCCTCGACGATCTCGGGGTGCCCTATGAAGCGCGCATCGTCTCCGCCCACCGCACGCCAGAGCGGTTGTTCGACTATGCGCGCACCGCGAGGGACCGCGGTCTCAAGGTCATCGTCGCCGGGGCGGGGGGCGCCGCCCATTTGCCCGGCATGGTGGCGAGCCTCACCACCTTGCCGGTCCTCGGCGTTCCCATCGAAAGCCGCGCCCTCAAGGGCATGGACAGCCTGCTTTCCATCGTCCAGATGCCGGGGGGCGTGCCCGTCGGCACCTTCGCCATCGGGGAAGCCGGGGCGAAGAATGCGGGGCTCTTCGCCGCCTCGATCCTCGCCCTTGAAAATCCGGCGCTCGCCGCCGCGCTCGATGCCTGGCGCGCCGCCCAGACGGCCGACGTGAAGCTCGCGCCGCAGGACTGAGGGATAACGACTGCCGTGATCATCACACCGCCGCGCAAGACCATCGGCATTCTCGGGGGCGGGCAGCTCGGCCGCATGCTGGCGCTGGCCGCGGCCCGCCTCGGCTATCGCTGCCATATCTATGCGCCCGAGGCCGAAAGCCCGGCCTTCGACGTGGCCGCGGCGACCGTCGCCGGCTATGACGACATGGCGGCGCTCGACGCCTTCGCGGCGGCGGTGGATGTGGTCACCTACGAATTCGAGAACATCCCGGTTTCCGCCGTGGAGCGCATCGCGGGCAAGACCCCGGTCTTCCCGTCGGCGGACGTGCTCCGCGTCACCCAGGACCGCCTGCACGAGAAGGATTTCTGCACCGCCGCCGGCGCCCGCACCGCGCCCTACATGGCGGTGGACAATGCTGCCGACGGGGAGGCCGCCGCGGCACGCCTCGGCCTGCCGCTCGTGCTCAAGACCCGGCGCATGGGCTATGACGGCAAGGGCCAGATCCTGGTGAAGACGGCGGAGGAGCTCGCCCCGGCGGTGGAAAGGCTTGGCGGCCGCGATCTCATCGCCGAAGGCTTCGTCCGGTTCGAGCGGGAAATCTCCGTGGTGCTGGCGCGCGGCCAGGACGGCGCGATCGCCGCCTATCCCGCGGTGGAGAACCGCCATCGCAACCATATTCTGGACGAGACCATTGCGCCCGCCGAGATCGCGCCGGAGCTTGCCGAGCGGGCGGTGGAGACGGCAGGCAGGATCGCCGGGAAACTGGATTACGTGGGCGTGATCGGGGTCGAGATGTTCGTCACCGACGACGACATCCTCATCAACGAGCTTGCCCCCCGGGTGCACAATTCCGGCCACTGGACCATCGACGCCTGCGTCGCGAGCCAGTTCGAGCAGCATGTGCGCGCCATCTGCGGCCTGCCGCTCGCCCGGCCGGAGATGCATTCCCGCGCGGTGATGAAGAACCTGCTCGGCGACGAGATCGAACGCTGGCGGGAGCTCCTGCCCGAGCCGCTCCTCTGCTTCCACGACTACGGCAAGCGGGAAGCCCGGCCGGGCCGCAAGATGGGCCACGTCACCCGCCTGATCCCCCTGAAATGATCGATCTTCAGGCGCCGTAGCGCAGGCGCCCCAGGCCGCGCACGAGGCTTGCCGGAATGTCCCCGAGCTTGAGGGCGCGCGCCTTGACCTTCTCGAAGGTCATGACGTCGTTGATGCGGCGCTCGAGGAATTCCCAGGTGGCCGCCCAATCCTCGCTCTCGTCGTTGAGCCAGTAGAGCATGGTGGCGCTGAACACGCCCGCGAGGATGCTGCGCTTGGTGTAGTAGTTGAAGTCCGTGGAATGGTCGCCGATCGCCCGCCAGATGCAGTCGGCGGTGCGCCAGACCATGCGCGCGCCGGCGGCGGAATTCTGCGGCAGGGCGAGGAAGGTGAGCGCCCGGCGCGCCGCCTCGCGATAGGCGCCGTTGGCCTGGATGCGGAGCCGCACCGCAAGCGCCACCTTCTCCCGGATCTTGAGGGCCGAGAAATCATGTTCGGCGATCGCCGCCATCATGTCGTCGTCGGCCCGGGCCGAGAAGGCCGCGATCATCTCCACCGGCCCGCCGGGGAAGGCGAGATCCACGATCCCCCGCGGGATCCGAAGGTCGTCCGCGGCGCGGTCCATGGCCGCCCGGCTCCAGCCGTCGAAGGGCACATGGGCGAGGACGGCGTTCAGAATGTCGGGCCGGAGCTCGTCCGGGGTGCGGTCGCCGATGGTGAAACCCTGGGTCATCGATCCACTCCTGTGGCGGCGGGGGCAGGCCGGCGGTTCGGCAGATAGGTCGCCCCCTCGGCCGCGCCCACGAATTGCAGCGTTCCCATATCCACCATGCGCATGGGATAGAGAATGCCGTCCAGATGGTCGCATTCATGCTGCGCCACCACCGCATGGAAGCCCTGCGCCTCGCGCTCGAACCAGGCGCCGTCCAATCCTTGCGCGCGGTAGCGGATATGATTGTAACGCGGCACCAGGCCGCGAAGTCCCGGGACCGAAAGGCAGCCTTCCCAGCCCTCGACCCGCTCGTCGCCGATCACCTCGATCTCGGGATTGATGAGGACGGTGAGGGGACGGGCGTGCAGCGCCTCCCGCAGCTCCGGCTCGGTGCTGTCGCCGCCTGCCGCGGCTTCCGGCGGCAGGCGGAAGATCACGACGCGGAGCCCCACCCCGATCTGGGGCGCGGCGATGCCGATGCCGCCCGCGGCCTCCATGGTATCCTGCATGTCCTGGACCAGGGCGGCGATTTCGGGGCTCGTCGGGTCGGCGACGGGGGCGGACGGCGTCATCAGCACCGGATGCCCCATGAGCGTGATCTCTCTAACGGTCATGACCGGAATATGGTATAAAGGGTTATCTGGGTAAAGAGCGACAAGGCGCGTCTCGCGAAAGATAGCGCTTGTGAGCGGCCTTTCCTTCTGATAGGAAAGCGCCCAAGTGCTCTTGTTCCCTGGCCTCAACGAAAGGCCGCGATACTTGGGCTCAACGAATGTAAGGAGATGACAACCGCATGGAAGTTCTGGTCCGCGACAACAACGTCGATCAGGCGCTGCGTGCCCTGAAGAAGAAGCTGCAGCGCGAAGGGGTTTACCGGGAAATGAAGCTGCGCCGCTTCTACGAAAAGCCGTCGGAGAAGAAGGCGCGCGAGCAGGCTGCGGCCATCCGCCGCGCCCGGAAGCTCGATCGCAAGCGGGCCGAGCGCGACGGACTGATCTAAGTCCGGCCCCTGCGTTTGGATTGATGGCCGTCCGCCTTCCGAGGCGGGCGGTTTTCTTCATTGGCGCGGCGGAGAATCGGCTACTCCCTGCAGGGGAATCCGGTATTCCAGATGCAGGAGGGGCTCGCCGCCCACATGCATGACCTCCTGCAGGATGCTGCGGGCGCCGAAATGCTCGTAAAACCGGCGCGCCTGCCAGTTGTTGTGCAGGCACCACAGCCGGGCCTGCTGGTGGCCGCGGCTGCGGATCGTGGCGCACAGGGCGCGGAACAGCTGCGCGCCGATTCCCCGCCCGTGATGGCTTTGCCGCAGATAGAGCAGGGTGATCCAGTCCTCCCGGGCCTGACCGACCCCCACCATTGCGCCGTCGCAGTAGGCGGCCATGTTCACCGCCGCCGGGTCGCCCAGGCGTTCGCGCGCCCGTTCCACCGACAGGGCGGCGAGGGCTGCGGGCGACAGGATATTGCTGAAGGCTTCCCGGAAACAGGCGGCCAGCACCCTGGCCGCCTCGTCATGTTCCGCGGTCGTCGCTTTCCTGATGATGGCGGCCGGGGCCACCTCAGACATCAGCGGGAACCTGGGATGTGGACACGAAGGCGCCGCCCTTGACGAACTGGTCAAGGCCGTAGGCCAGCTCGGCGAGGACGCGCTTCGCCGAGGGCTCGCTCTGGATTTCCTGCCAGTAGCGGCCGAGCTTGGCGCGCCTGGCGATGACGTCGGTGACGCCGAAGACGGCCAGCATGCGATCCACATAGAACAGGGTATTGACCAGCGCGCAGTCGGCGCTGGTCATCTGGTTCGCGACGGCATAGGGGCTGCTGTCGCCGGGCAGGAAGTGGTCCAGATTGTCCAGCGCCTGGCCCACCTTGGCGACCGCCTCGTCCACCACGTTCTGGTCGCGCGAGCCGGCCTTCAGCTGGCCGAACAGCGGCGACAAGGCGGGGAATACGTAAAGGTCGCAGATACGGGCGAGAAGCCGCGCAATGGCGCGATCCTCGGGCGATTTGGGCTGGATGGAGCGTTCGGGGAACCTGTCCTCGATATAGTCGACGATCACCTCGCTTTCGCCGAGGACGAGGCTGCCGGTGTCCAGCGCCGGCAGCTTGCCCAGCGGATTGAGCGCCCGCCATTCGGGGCTGCCCGGCGGCGCGAACGGCGGCAGGAAGCTGACCTTGTCCTGCAGGCCCTTGTGATAGACCACCATGCGGCAACGGCCCGCAAAGGGCGACATGGCCACTTCGTAGAGCTTCATCGAACGATCTCCCCTTCGGCGAAAACGGGCGGAGCGGTGCCGCCCCGCGGTTGTGGTTCTGGCGTGCGCAAAGTCTAGCGCAAACCCCGCCGCCCGCAAACGGCGGAGCGAAGGCGGTGCGCGCGTTTCCCCTACCCATCTTTCGCGGCCGTCCTACCCGCTTGCCGGAATCCCTCACCCATCCGGGGCCTCGGCCCCTTCCATTTTAGCGGTCGGTTGCATCGCCCCTGGGGGTTTATCTTGTCCCACGGGAATGACGCCACAATAGCGGGGAGAGCGGTGCGTATCGGGATCGATGTCGGCGGCACGAACACGGACGCCGTCCTGATGGACGGCAGAACGGTCGTCGCCTGGACCAAGCGGCCCACCACCCGGCCGGTGGAGGAAGGGATCATGGCCGCGATCCGGGCGGTGCTGGCGGAAAGCGGGGTGGATGCGGGCGCCTTGCGTGCGGTCATGATCGGCACCACCCATTTCACCAACGCCTTCGTCGAGGCCCGCGGCCTGCTGCCCGTGGGGGTCATCCGCCTTGCGAGTCCGTCGGGGGAGGCGCTGCCGCCCATGCTGGGCTGGCCCGCGGCGCTCCGCAGCGCGGTCGAGGGGCTCACCTTCCTTCTGCCGGGCGGCTACGAGTTCGACGGCCGTGTCATCTCGCCCTTTGACGCCGGCAAGGTGCGCGCCGCCGCGCGCCGGATCCGCGAGGCGGGGCTTCGGGCGGTGGCCATCACCTCCGTCTTCGCGCCCATCAACTCGGCCATGGAGGAGAAGGCGGCGGCAATCGTGCGCGCGGAATGCCCGGACGCCCATATCACCCTGTCGAGCAGCATCGGCCGCATCGGCTTTCTCGAGCGCGAGAACGCCACTATTATGAACGCGTCGCTTTCCGCCATGGCGCGCGAGGTGGTGCGATCCTTCCGCGAGGCGCTGCGCCAGATGCGCATTGCGGCGCCGTTCTACGTGAGCCAGAACGACGGCACCCTGATGTCCGCCGATCATACGGAGCGGCTGCCCATCCTCACCTTCGGCTCGGGCCCCACCAACAGCCTGCGCGGCGCGGCGTTCCTCACCGGCTGTCAGGACGCCATCGTCATCGATGTCGGCGGCACGACGAGCGATATCGGCGTGCTGGTGAACGGTTTCCCGCGGGAATCTTCCGTCTCCGTCGATATCGGCGGGGTGCGCACCAATTTCCGCATGCCCGACGTGCTGTCGCT
>CAZDSS010000030.1:0-10930 GCA_964508185.1 uncultured Sphingomonadales bacterium | reverse complement strand
GCATCCGCCGCATGATCGAGGACGGGATCGACCGCATGAAGACCGCGGCGGGCGACGTTCCGGTGGTGGTGGTGGGCGGCGGGGGCTTTCTGATCCACGACAGGCCGCGGGGAGCATCGGCCCTTCTGCGGCCGCAACATGCGCCAGTCGCCAACGCCATCGGCGCCGCCATCGGCCAGGTGAGCGGCGAGCTCGACCGGGTGGTGAGCTATGCCGGCGGGCGGCGGGACGAGCTGCTGGCGGAGATCCGGCGGCAGGCGGCGGAGTCGGCGGTGGCCGCAGGCGCCGCGCCCGCCACGGTCGAAGTGATCGAGGTTGAGGAAGTGGCGCTCAACTATCTGCCCGGCCAGTCGGTGCGTGTGCGGGCCCGGGCGGTGGGGGATCTCGAATTCGCGTGATGACGGACATGAAGGACGATCAGAGCCAGAATGCCGAAACCGGCGCGCGCCACCTCACGGTAGAGGACGTGCGCGACATGGCGCTCGGCGCTGCCTTCCTCGGCTCCGGCGGCGGCGGTGCGCCGGATACCACCCTGCTGCAGATCGAAGCGGCGCTCGCCGCCGGACGGCGGGTGAAGCTCATCGACCTTGCCGGCGTGCCGGATGATGCGCTGGTGGCGCCCTGCGCCTGGATGGGCGCGCCCACGGTATCCGAGGAGAAGCTCCCCAACGGCCAGGAGGCGGCGCGCGGCCTCGCCCGGCTCGAGGAGATCAAGGGGCAGAAGGTCTTCGCCATATTTCCCATGGAGATCGGCGGCAGCAACGGCCTGTCGCCCCTTGTGATCGCCGCCGAGCGGGACATTCCGGTCATCGATTGCGACGGCATGGGCCGCGCCTTTCCCGAGGCGCAGATGGTGGTGTTCAACGTCTATGGCTGCTCCGCCAATCCGGTGATCGTCACCGACGAGAAGGGCAATTGCGTGATCCTCGAGGTCGCCTGGAACGCCGAGGAGGAGCGCATCGCCCGCGTCCTTTCCATCGCCATGGGCGGATCCTGCCATGTGATCGATTATGCCGGCAGCGGTTATCAGATGAAGCAGCATGCGGTGCGCGGCACCGTGTCCCTCGCGATCGCCATCGGCCGCGCCATCCGGGCGGCGCGGCGCGCGGGCCGCGATCCCTTCGCGGCGCTCATCGATGCGCTGCGCCAGTCCAGCTACTACCGCCATGCCGGAATCCTGTTCGACGGCAAGATCGTCGATCTCGATCGCAACACGGAGGGCGGCTTCGCCGTCGGCCGGGTCACATTGGAAGGCTTCGGCGCGTCGGGACGCATGACCGTGGAATTCCAGAACGAGAACCTGGTGGCGCGGCGCGACGGCGAGATCGTGGGCCTCGTCCCGGACATTCTGACCTTTCTCGACAGCGAGACGGCCGAGCCCGTCACCACCGAACGCCTGCGTTACGGCCAGCGGCTGAAGCTCGTTGGCGTCGGCGTGCCGCCCCTGCTGCGGAGCGCGGAAGCGCTCGCGGTGTTCGGGCCGCAGGCGTTCGGCATCGCGCATCAGTACCGGCCCATTGAGGAGATCAATGGCTGGAAGTAAGGCCCCGTTCGGGGAGGTTTGATCGGGCTACGGACCCCGCGGCAGCGGCAGGTCCACATGCAAGGGAGAAAGAAAATGGCGGGGAAACTCGGATATCTGGCGGCGGCCTCGACCGCTCTGGCGATCTTGCCGCAGGCGGCCGAGGCGCAAAGCATCCGGCTTGAGGAAATCGTCGTCACCGCCCGCAGGATGGAGGAAAACCTGCAGCGCACTCCGGTGGCGGTGACCGCGGTGGTCAGCGAGATGCTGGACAACATGTCCATCACCAACATCAGCCAGCTCGACCATATCGCGCCGAACCTGCAGTACAGCCCGGGCTATTCGGGAAGCTCCAGCGCCGCCAACTTCTTCATCCGCGGCATCGGGCAGGGCGACTTCGTGGCGACGGCCGATCCGGGCGTCTCGCTTTATCTCGACGGAGTCTATATCAGCCGCACGGTGGGCGCGGCGCTCGACGCCGCCGACGTGGAACGGGTCGAGATCCTGAAAGGCCCGCAAGGCACGCTCTTCGGCAAGAACACCATCGGCGGCGCCATCAGCGTGGTGACCAAGCGGCCGGGCAAGGAGCCGGGCGGCTATGTGGAAGGCACGCTCGGCAACTACAATCGCATGGACGGCCGCTTCGCCGCCAATGTGCCGATCTCCGACACGCTCTTCGGCAAGATCTCGGGCGTCACGCGCAACAACGACGGCTTCGCCCGGCGCGTTCTTGACGGCGTCAGGCTCGGCGACGACAACGATGTGGGTGGGCGCGTGCAGCTGCTGTGGGCGCCCAATGATGCGTTCGACATCCTGCTCACCGCCGACGGCACGCGGCGGCGCGCCCATATCGCGGCGCACAGCAACACCACCCTGGTGCCGAGCCCCACGGGCGACTATTTCACCCTGCTCACCGGGCTCGACGTGATGGATTTCCCGGGGTCGTCCGATCCACGCAAGATCAACACCACCAGCGTGCGGCCCACCGACCGGCTGGACGTTTCGGGCTTTTCGGCCGAAATCAATTACGACTTCGGCTGGGCCAGCCTGAAATCCATCACCGCCTATCGCAAGCTCAAGAACGAGACCGCGGCCGACTTCGACGGCACCCTCGCGCTCTACAACGATCAGGAAGTCCATCTGAAGCAGGATCAGTTCACCCAGGAATTCCAGCTTTCCGGCCGCACGGACAATCTGAAGTGGATCATCGGCGCATACTATCTCAAGGAAGACGTCGATCAGATCATCGACAACTACTATTTCGCCTATTACGAGGAGCTACCCTACGGCACGGCCCGGCGCACGACCCTTGCGCTCGAGACCGAAAACGTCGCCCTGTTCGGGCAGGCGAGCTACAACGTCACCGATCGGCTGAGCCTCACCGCCGGCCTGCGCTGGACGGACGAAAAGAAGGAAGCGTCCATCACCGCGCCGTTCCAGATCCCCGGCGAGGCGAGCTGGGACAATGTCTCGCCGCGCTTCGGCATCGAATTCCAGGCGACCGACGACATGCTGCTTTACGCATCCGCCACCCGCGGCTTCAAGAGCGGCAGCTTCAACGGCCGGCCCGACACCGCCGGGCAGTTCAACGCCTATGACCCGGAGAAGGTCTGGTCCTATGAGCTCGGCCTCAAGTCGCAGTGGTTCGACAATCGGTTGCGCCTCAATATTGCGGGCTTCGTCACGCGCTACACGGGGATCCAGATCCTGACCGGGGCCTTCGACAACGAGGGCAATTTCTACTTCCCCGTGGACAACGCGGGGAACGCCGAGCTCAAGGGGTTCGAGCTTGAATTCCAGGCCCGGCCCATGGAGATGCTGCGGCTCTACGGCAGCCTCGGCTATACGGACGAGAAATGGACCTATATTTCCCCAATCGCCTTCGTGACGCCGGAAACGCGGCTCCCGTCCCTGTCGCACTGGAACGCCAATATCGGGGCGGAGGTGGATCTGCCGCTCGCAGGCTTCGGCTCACTCATCGTCGGCGGCGATTACAGCTACCGGTCGGGCTATTACCAGACCACCATCAATTCTCCGCTCGAATATGAGGACGGCTATTCGCTGGTGAACGCCTACGTCATCATCGAGCCGGAAAGCCAGAAATGGCAGCTCAAGTTCTGGGGCAAGAACCTGACGGACGCCGAATATGTGGCCTGGGCCCAGGACCTCGTCATCATCGGCGATTCCCACGCCACCACCTGGTTCGGGCGCCCGCGCGAATACGGGGTGACGCTGCGGGTGAATTTCTGACGGATCGCGTGTCGCACAGGGGTAGAATGGCGCGCCGCCGCCATGCTGCCCCCGCGTTCCGCGGGTGACGTTCTTCCACTGGGCGCGGCCAGGGCTTGAGGCGAAATGACCCATGAGCAAGCTTGAAAATCTGGTGGAGGATTTCACGACCGCGCCGGTGCCCGGTGCCTTGACCGTTGGCGGCACGCGGGTGGCGCTCATCATCCTCGGCATCGGCATCGCGCTTCCGGGCTTCCTCATGGGGGCGCAGATCGGAACGGCGCTCGGGCTCGTGCAGGCGACGATGGCCTTCACCGTCGGCGGGCTCATCCTTGCGTCTGTCGCAAGCCTCACGGCGCTTGTGGGGGCCGAGGCGCGGCTCAGCACCTACATGCTGGTGCAGTTCGCCTTCGGCGTTGCCGGCGCGCGGGTCGTGAACGCGGTCTTCGCGATCACATGCTTCGGCTGGTTCGGCGTCAATGCGGCGCTCTTCGGGGACGCCATGGTGGCGACGGCGAGCGAGATGTTCGAGCATTCCGGCGGCTGGGGGCTTTATGTGGCCGCGGGCGGGGCGCTGATGGTGCTCACCACCATCTTCGGCTTCAAGGCGCTCGACCGGCTGTCGCTCCTCGCCGTGCCGCTCCTCGTCATCATTCTGGCCGCCATCATGACCCTTGCCATCCTGCAGGCGACACCGGGCATGCTCATGGCGACCCGGCCCATGGACGGCAGCATGAATCTGGGTCTTGCCATTTCGGCGGTCGCGGGCGGCAGCATGGTGGGAGCCGCGACCGTGCCCGATCTCACGCGCTACGTGTCGTCCCGCGGCGGCGCGGTGGGGGCGATGTTCATATCCTACGGCCTCGGGGCGCCGGTGATCCTGCTGTCGGCCGCGATCCCCAGTCTCGTCACCGGCGAGGACGACCTGATGAAGATATTCCTCGGCCTCGGGCTTGGCCTGCCAGCACTCTTCGTTCTGGTCTTTTCCACCTGGACGTCGAACGCCGCAAATCTCTACAGCTCGGGTCTCAGCCTCGCCGCGACCTTCCGCAAGGTGAAGGCGTGGAAACTGACGCTGATCGCGGGCGTTCTCGGCACCGTGGTGGCGCTGTCGGGCATCATCGCGCATTTCGTGCCGTTCCTCATCACCCTCGGCGTCTTCATGCCGCCGGTGGCCGCCGTCTATGTGGTGGACTTCTACCTGGTCGCCCGCCGGCGCTACAATCCGGACGCGCTCGATCGCCTGCCCGCCGTGCGCTGGCCTGCGTTCGCCGCCTGGGGCGCGGGCTCGGGCCTGGGGCTCGTTACCGCCTACGATCTCGTCACCATCACCGGGATCCCGTCCTGCGACTCGTTCCTTGCGGCGGGGCTTGCCTATCTTGTGCTGGCGCACATGGCGGGTTTCCGCAAGCCCGCGGCGGAGGGAGAGCGATGCTGAAGATCTGTTCGATCGCGCCCGTGATCGAGGCAGGCGTCCACGGCCTTGCGGCCTATCAGGCCTTTCTTGACGCGGCCTTCGCCGATTTCGCGGGCGTCATGGTGGTCGGCCGGATGCTCAAATACGGCCCGAGCTCCATCGAGAACGAGATGGACGACGCCTTGGCCGTTCCCGGCATTCTGGAGGCGGGCCTTGCGGCCGCCGCCGAGGGATGCCACGGCGTCCTCATCGATTGCATGCTGGACCCGGGGCTCAAGGCCCTGCGGGTCGCCCTCGACATTCCGGTGATGGGCGCGGCCGAAGTCGCCTTCCGCCTTGCGGCGACCCTCGGCAACCGGTTCGCCGTTCTCGACATCTGCGACGATACGGGTCCGCTCGTGGACGCGCAGATCCGCGCCATGGGGCTTTCCGCCCAGCTCGCCGGGGTTCAGGCCACGGGGCTTGGGGCGGAGGAGGTGTCGCGGGATGAAAGTGCGACCCTCGCCCGGCTGGAGGAGGCGGCGCTTCGCGCGATCCGGGACGACGGCGCCGATCTGCTGGTCTTCGGCTGCACGGAATTCTCGCCCTTCACGGAGCGGCTGCGGCAGCGTCTGCTGGCGCGCGATCTCGACGTGCCGGTCATCAATCCCACCGTACTGGCCGCAGGCACGCTCGTTGCGGTGATCCGCGCCGGGGCCGGGCACAGCAAGCGCGCCTGGCCCAGTCCGCGTCATGGCAAGCTGCTCCGCGGCCATGACCTGGCGAAATTCTACCACTCTCCGGAGACGTGAATGAAAACCGTCTACAGCCCACGGCAGGCGCTCCATCACGGCGCGGCGGAGCTTTTCGGCAATCAGCTGGTGCCCTGCCACGAACGGCCCGCCCGCGCCGAAGCCATCCGCGACCGCATTCAGGCGGTGAAGCTCGGCCCCATCATCGAGCCCGCGGATTTCGGGCGCGATCCCTTGCTCGCCGTCCATGCGCCCGACTACGTGGATTTCCTGCAGGGCGCCTATGACGCCTGGCGCGCCGCGGGCGGGGAGGGGGATGCGCTGCCCTGCTGCACGCCCATGCCGGACATGAGCCGCCGGGTGCCCAGATCCATCAGCGGGCGCATCGCGTACTATTCCTTCGACGCAACGGCGCCCATCACGGCGGGGACGTGGGATGCGGCCTATGCCTCCGCCCAAGCGGCGCTCACCGCCGCGGAGCTCGTCTCGTCGGGCGAGGGGGCTGCCTTCGCCCTCTGCCGTCCGCCGGGGCATCACGCGGCGCGGGCCTATTATGGCGGCTACTGCTTCCTCAACAATGCGGCGATCGCGGCCCAGCGGCTCATCGACCGGGGCATGAAGCGCGTCGCGGTCCTCGATGTGGACTATCACCACGGCAACGGCACCCAGTCCATCTTCTATGACCGGGACGACGTGCTGTTCGTCTCCCTCCACGGCGATCCGGACGAGGATTATCCCTTCTTCCTCGGCCATGCGGAGGAAAGGGGGGCGGGCCGGGGCGAGGGGTACAACCTCAACCTTCCCTTGCCCCACGGCACCGCGGCCGACCGCTGGTTCGAGGCGCTGGAGCATGGCCTCGATGCCATCCGCCGCTTCCGGCCAGACGCGCTCGTCGTCTCCCTCGGCGTCGATACCTACGAGAAGGACCCCATCTCCTTCTTCCGGCTGACGTCCGACGACTTCAGCCGGCTCGGAGCGCGGCTTGCGGGCCTCGCCGTTCCGGCGCTCTTCGTCATGGAGGGCGGCTACAATCTGGATGCGATCGGCGTCAATGTGGTGAACGTGTTGAGCGCCTTCGAGGACGCCCGGCAGGCTGCGCCCATCTGAACGGACGTTCCTTGCCGGCGCGCCGGCGATTCACTTGTCCCCGGCATTCATGCTAGAATGCCGGGCGGGTCGGTTGTCAGGGGAATCGCGGAGCTATCCTGAAGATCGGGACAGGGGAGGCGTCCTATGCAACCGCAGGGAGAGCAATCGGGTCATCAGATCAGGCGCGAGGATCTGGCGGCCACCAAGCTCGCTCCCCAGGGCCGCGACGAGGGCCATATCGTCCGCCAGGATCTCATGAATCTTCTGGGCGACGTGCTGCAGCGGCGGCTCACCATCGTCCATGCGGGGGCGGGATACGGCAAGACCAGCCTCCTCATCCAATGGCTGAAGGCGCTGCGGCGCAAGCGCATCGCCGCCGCCTGGCTGACGCTGGAGGAGGACGAGTCGGAAGCCGCGACCTTCGTCGCCCACATGGCTGCCGCCATTTCCCGCATCGGCTACATCGCCTTCGATCCCCTCGGCGGCGTCGCCAGTCTGGGCGAGCAGATGCCAGTGAAGTCGCTGGCGACCGCCTTCATCAATGCGGTCGCCGAGCAGAGCCGGCCGCTCGTCGTCTTCCTCGACGAATACAACCGCGCGGAATCCCCGGAGCTCACCGCGCTCTTCCGCTATCTCCTGCGCAACCTGCCGCGCCATGTCCATTTCGTGATCGCGTCCCGCTGGCGGCCGGACATGGACATCGAAAATCTCCGCGCCCATGACGATCTGGTGGAAGTCTCGGCGCGCGAGCTGCGCTTCTCAGCCGCTGAGGTCGCGGCCTTCCTCGAAAGCTCGGGCGCGCACCTTTCGGAATCCGAGCTGCACCGGCTCACCGACCGCACGGAGGGCTGGCCCATCGCCCTGCAGATGGCGCGCATCTGGCTCAATGGCGACGGCGGGCGGGCGCGGCTCGTCTCCGACTTCTCGGGGCGCACCACGGATCTCGCCCGCTATCTCGGCGAGCAGGTGCTGTCCACCCTTGCCGAGGAGACGCGGGACTTCATGATCGAGACCGCGATCCTCGACCGGGTCAATGGCGACCTTGCCAACGCGGTCACCGGCCGCGCGGACGGCTGGCTGATGCTGGAAGGGCTCTATGAGCGCGACCTCTTCCTCATCCCCGAAGAGGACGATCGCCAGTGGTTCCGCTACCACACCCTGTTCCTCGATTTCCTGCGCGACCGCCTGAAGCTTCTGGATCCGGCCTTTGTCGCCGGGCTCCATCGCCGGGCGGCGGACTGGCTGGCGGCGAACGGGTGGGTCCGCTCCGCCGTGCAGCATGCGCTCAGGGCGGGGGACCATGATCTCGCCGCGCGGTTCCTGAGCGAGGCCGGCGGCTGGCGCATGATCATGGACGGCCGCCTCAACCTGATCCGGACGGGGATCTCGAGCCTGCCCGATGACGTCGTGCGGTCATGGCTGCCGCTTTCCCTCGCCAAGGCGTTCCTGATGGTCAAGGACGGCGACATCACGGGCGCGCGGGACTATTTCCGCGGGCTCGATCCCGACGCCGGCTGGACCGGGCAGGACCGCATCGACCGCGACGTCATGGAGCATATTCTGTCCGACTATGCGGACGATCCGCCGTCATTGGCGGAGATCGAGCGGGTCCAGGCCCTGCGGCGGCGCGTCCACAAGTCGGACCACGTGCTTCATGCGGTGCTCGCGGATTCGCTTGCGACCCGCTACTGCGAATTCGGCCTCTTCGACCGGGCGCTCGATGCCTGCGACGACGCCATCAGCCACTACAGGGTGATGAAGTCCCTCTATGGCGAGATCTTCCTGCGCTTTACCCAAGCCAAGGCGCATCTCGCGCAAGGGCGGCTTGAAGATGCCGAATCCATCCTGCGCGCGACGGAGCGGGAGCTCGACATCCGCTTCGGCGAGGGCATCGATCTTGCCGGGCATACCTCCATCTACCTCGCCGAAATACTCGCCGAGCGCGACCAGATCGACGAGGCGGAGGCGCGCCTGCATGCGGCCCTGCCCGCGGCGGAGCAGAGCGACGGCTGGTACGAGCTGTATGCCGCTGCCTATACGGCGCTCGCCGCCGTGAACTGGGCGCGGCGGGAGATCGACGGAGCCCTCGCCGCGGCCGAGGCTGCGCGGAACATGGGCGCGGCCCGCAATCTCGACCGCCTGACCCTGCTCGCCGATTGCCTGTCGGTCCACTACCTGTTTCTTGCGGGGCGGGGCGGCGAGCTCGACCCATACGCGCCGCGCCTTGAAGCCTTCCTGAACCAGGCGCGGGACATGCCCGCGCGGCGCTCCCTGGCCGGGACGGCGACGGCCCTGGCGATTGTCCATCTCGCAGGCGGCCGGACGGGCCGCGCCGTGGAGCTTCTCACCCCCCACATCCGCATGGCGCGGGAATGCGGCGATCTCCACCAGCTCGTGCGGCTGATGCTGGTGCTGTGCGACGCACATGCAGTGGCGGGGGACATGGCGGCGGCCGTTCAGGCGCTGGATGACGCCGTGCGCTGCGGCCTGTTCACGGGGATCCGCCGCCCCTATCTCGACCACGGCCGCCGTCTGATGCCCGTGATCGATGCGGTGCTCGGCGGGCGGGGCGATCTGCCGCCGGACCGCTATCGCGACAATTTCCTGCGCGACATCAGGCGCGAGATCCGCCGCGCCGACCGGCGCCGGGCGGGGGATGCCATGACCCTCACCCCGATGGAAATGGAGGTCCTGCGGGAGCTTGACCGCGGCTTCTCCAACAAGGAGATCGCGCTGCATCTCGGCGTGTCGCCCAATACCGTGAAATACCACATGAAAAGCCTGTTCGCGAAGCTGGGCGTCTCCCAGCGGGCGGAGGCCGTGCGCGTCTGCCGCGAGCGGGCGCTGCTCGCCGACCGCATGGAGCCCGCGGGGCTTACTGCGGAAAGGTGAAGCCCGCATATGCCTTGGCGAAGGGTGGCCGGGGCCAGGCCTTCTTGCTGTGGGGCAGGCCGGACCAGACCATGGTGGCAGCGAGCAAGGAGGCGACGGGCATGGGACTGATGACGGGAACAGGGTGGCCCGCCTGTTTCAGCATGGCCTCAAGCTTCGCCGCGACGCCGAGAAAGCCCGTGCAGCCGAGGATGATGGTGTCCGCCCCGTCCTCCACGACCGCCCGTCGTGCCTCGACGAAAAGGAGATCGGGCAGATCCGCAAGGTTCCGCTCGATCTCGAGGACCGGCATGTTGATGGCCCGGACGGAGGCCAGCCGTTCGCTGCAGCCGTAAAGGCGCGCGCGGGCATGGAAGCGCGGCCGGACGCTGTCGAGAATGGTGACGCAGGAAAAGCGGTGGCCGCTGATCGCCGCCATATGCATGGCCGCCTCGCCGGGCCCGACGACGGGGATCGATACCGCCTCCCGCGCGGCCTCAAGCCCCGGGTCGCCCATGCAATCGATGAGAACGGCGTCCATCCCCTCCGCCTCCGCCTGCATGGCCGCGATCGCCACATGGGGTGCGGCGAGCGTCTCGTCGAAGGCGCTTTCGATGGAGGCGGGACCGGCGTCGAGACATACCGCGCTGAATTCAAGGCCGAGAGGGCGGAGTGGCGCCAGTTCATCGAGCGTCATCGCCGTCATTTCGGCGGGCGCGTCGCAAAGCGGGGTAATGACGCGGATCCGGACGGGGGTGCGGACGGGTGCTGCGGTCATGGCAAAGTGTCATCCTTCAGGACAGCCGGACCGTTTCATTATCCGCGCGCAGCGTCCCCCTGTCTTCGGAAATCGTATGCGTTCTCCCGTTTTCCTCGTCCGGATTGGAGGGGAGCGGATCAAAAAGGCTGCGGCCGCTTCGCGTCTTCCACGAAGCGGCCGCATGTTGGAGTGCGCGATGATTGCGCGGTTCGTCAGAAGTTCTTGACGATGTCTTCGCAGACCTTCTTGGCGTCGCCGAACAGCATCATGGTGTTGTCGCGGAAGAACAGCTCGTTCTCCACGCCCGCATA
>CAZDSS010000029.1:0-26193 GCA_964508185.1 uncultured Sphingomonadales bacterium | reverse complement strand
ACGAGATCACCTTGGAGCGCAGCACGATATTGCGATGGAGCTGCTCGCGCCTTAAGTCGAGGAAGCGGTATTTGAGACGGATCTCCTCAGGATAGTCATGATCGCCGAAGACCGGCATGGGCAGTTCCTGGGCCGCCGACTGCACCTCGAAGTCACGCACCTGCAGCTCGATCTCGCCGGTCGGGAGATTGGGATTGACGGTCTCGGGCGAGCGGGCCACCACCTGGCCGGTGACGGTGATGACGCTTTCGGCGCGCGCCGCCTCGGCCGCCTTGAAGGCGGGGCTGTCAACATCGACGACGCACTGGGTGATGCCGTAATGGTCGCGGAGGTCGATGAACAGCAGGTTCCCGTGGTCGCGCTTGCGATGGATCCAGCCCGACAGCCGCACGGTCTCGCCCACATGGGAGGTCCGCAAATCGTTACAGCTATGGGTGCGATAGCGATGCATGATGCCCCTGCTCTTTCCCTGGAAGAATTGGCCGAATACGAGCCGGAAAAGGCGCATGTATCCGCGCCGATGTCAAGTGCCTGCAACCGGCTGCGGCGCCGCGTGACAATCGCCGGGCGCGCTGTTATAGCTTGCTCCCGATGACACTGATAACCGAAACCCGCGACCTCGTCGCCGCTTGCGAACGCCTGAAACGGGCGAGCTATCTCACCGTCGATACGGAATTCGTCCGGGACAGCACATATTGGCCCATCCTCTGCCTCATCCAGGTGGCGGGGGACGATTTCCATTGCGCCATCGACCCGCTGGCCAAGGGCATCGACCTTGAACCCTTCTACGACCTGATGCGCGACCCGTCGCTCCTCAAGGTCTTCCATTCGGCGCGCCAGGATATCGAGATCTTCGTCCTCAAGATGGGCGAGGTGCCGAAGCCCCTGTTCGACACCCAGGTCGCCGCCATGGTCTGCGGCTTCGGGGAATCGGCGGGATATGAAACGCTGGTGACCCGCTTCGCGGGCGCCCGGCTGGACAAGGCGGTGCGCTTCACCGACTGGACCAAGCGGCCCCTGAGCCCGCGGCAGCTGGACTATGCCCTGAGCGACGTCACCCACCTGCGCACGGTCTATGACAAGCTTCGGGCCATGCTGGAGAAGAACAACCGGGAAAGCTGGCTCGAGGAGGAGATGGCGGTGCTCACCGACGTCGAGACCTACCGCCTCAACCCGGAAGACGCCTGGAAGCGCCTGAAGCCCAGAAGCCGCAATCCCCGTTTCCTTGCCGCGGTGCGGAGCCTCGCCATATGGCGGGAGAAGGAAGCCCAGCGCCGCGACCTGCCACGCAACCGCGTGATGCGGGACGAGGTGCTGCTGGAAGTCGCGGCGCACATGCCGCAGGATGCGGAATCCCTCGGCAACCTGCGCGGCGTGCCCAAGGGCTATGCCAAGGGGCCGGAGGCCAAGGGCATCCTCGCCGCGATACATGAGGCGGCCAGCTTGCCCGAGGATCAGCTGCCGCCCATCCCCGCCCAGGACGACCAGCGCGGCCAGAATGCGGGGCCCGCCGCCGACATCCTGAAGCTTCTGCTCAAGGTCAAATGCCTCGAAGCCGGGGTCGCGCCCAAGCTCGTCGCCTCGTCCCAGGACGTGGAGGATATCGCGATCCATGGGGCGGACGCCGACGTTCCGGCGCTCCATGGCTGGCGGTTCGATCTGTTCGGCCGGGACGCCCTCGCTCTCCGCGATGGACGGCTGGGGGTCGCCCTCAAGGGCAACCGGCTGAAGCTTTTCGATATCGACGAGGACGGTCAGGCTGTCATGCGGTCTCGACCGCGGCGCGGCGGCCGACGACCCGCGCCAGAGCCTCAAGACGCCGAATGACCGTCTCGCCCGCCATGTTGGCGGCATCCGCCTTCACCTTCAGGATCACCTTGTCTTCTGTCATCTCGAGCCGTCCGAGCATCAGGGCCGAGGACGTGCCGCCGGAGAAGCGCTGACCGAGCCGAAGCGCGAGACCGATCTTCCGCGCCTGCAGGAGATCGTCCTCATGCAGCAGGCGCTCCAGGGTTCCGGCCATGCCCTTCCCCGCCTCGCCCCCGTAGCAGATATAGAGCGCGAGGGCGATCAGCGCCGCGCCGCGATGGTCGAGGCCGCCGAACCGGCCGTGGAGCACCTCCGTCAGCACCTTTTCCGCGCGATAGTCGGGATGGCCGCGCCAGGCCACGTCCGACAGCATGCAGGCGGCAAGGCGCAGCCGCCGGTCCCCCGGCGCCTCGTCCGGGAACAGGGGATCGATCCATTCCTGCAGGTTCTGGGCGTGCTCGGGGAAGCGGCCCGAAAGCTCCGCGATCTCGTGGCAGCTTTCAAGGAGCGGGTCGAGCCGCCGCACTTCGGGCGGCATTTCCTGGTACAGGAGCCCCTCGCGCAGCCCCATGCTGGAGACGACCAGCCGCGCCGGCTTCACAGTGGTGAAGATGCGCTGGAGGATGGTCGCGGCAAGGGGCAGGTTCTCGGCGCGGCGGGTGGGCACGCCCGGAATGCGGGCAAGGGACGCCCGGCTCATGTTGGCGATCACCTTGCAGATGTCGAGAAGTTCCCGCCGCTCCACCACATAGCTTTGCAGGATATGGAGGGGGTATCCCGTCTGCTCCATATGGATGCGGGCGATGGCGCGCCAGGCGCCGCCCACGGCATAGAATTCCCGGTCCCGCCCGCAGCGGAGCCAGGGCACGTCGGCGAGCACCCGGTCGATATGCTTGATCGTCGCCTTGCGGTCGCGGGCATAGCGTTCGGCGAGCAGGAAGGGCGAGAGCGGCAAGGTGACGCCATCGCCGATGGATCCCCCCTGAAGATCGACGATCTCGAGGCTGCCGCCGCCAAGGTCGCCCATGAGTCCGTCGGCGCCCGGAAGGCCCACGAGGACCCCGCAGGCGGAGGCCCGCGCCTCCTCCACGCCCGAAAGGATCCGTATGGGAAAGCCGCAGCGCTTCTCGACCGTGCGGATGAAATCGGCGCCGTTCTCGGCGTCGCGCACGGCGGCGGTCGCCACGGCGCGGATGTTGGAGATGCCCATTTCCCGAAGGAGGATGGTGAAGCGGTCGAGGGTGGCGATGGCGCATTCCATGCCCGTCTCGTCGAGGCGGCCGGTCGCGGCCAGCGAGCGGCCGAGACCGCAGAGCGCCTTTTCGTTGAAGGCTACGACGGGAAGCCGTCCCTCCCCCTCAAAGACCACGAGGCGGACGGAGTTCGAGCCGATATCGATGACCGCGATCCGTGCGCTGGAAGCTCGATGTACCAAGGGTCTGTTCTGCACAGTGGTCGTTGAGCGCAGTCTTACCTGCAGACGCCCCGTTTGTATATGAAAAATCCCGACCTCATCCGGCGCCCGGCCGGCCGTTCTTGGGACGAAGCGCGAGCTGCGGCACCGCCCGCCCCTCCTTGCCCGCGCCCGACAGGCTCGGATTGGTCATGAAATAGCGGTGAAGGTTGAAGGCGCGCCCGCCGGTCTTCCGCCGCACATAGGTGCCGTCCGGCTGCAGCATCCATGACTGGGCCTCGTCCTTGAGATTGGCGACCATCACCTGGTCGAGGACCTGGGCATGGACCGTGGGGTTCTCGATCGGGACCAGCGCCTCCACCCTTCGGTCGAGGTTGCGCGGCATCCAGTCGGCGGACGAGATGAAGACCTTGGCGTTCTCGTGCGGCAGCCCATGGCCTGCGCCGAAGCACACGATCCGGGCATGCTCAAGGAAGCGCCCCACCACCGACTTCACCCGGATGTTCTCCGACATGCCGGGGACGCCGGGCCGCAGGCAGCAGATCCCCCGCACCACGAGGTCGATCTGCACCCCGGCGTTGGACGCCTCATACAGCGCATCGATGATCTGCGGGTCCACGAGGGCGTTCATCTTGGCCCAGATGGCGGCGGGCCGCCCGGCGCGGGCATGCTCCACCTCGTCGGCGATGAGCTGCATCAGCCGCTCGCGGAGGCCATAGGGCGAGATCGAGACCTTCTCGAGAGTGCGCGGCTTCACGTAGCCCGTGAGAAAGTTGAAGATGTGGGTCGCATCCCGGCCGAGCACCGGATCGGCCGTGAAGAAGGAGAGGTCCGTATAGACCTTCGCCGTCACGGGATGATAGTTGCCCGTACCGTAATGGACGTAGGACCTGAGCTCCCCGTCCTCCCGCCGCACGACGAGCGACATCTTGGCGTGGGTCTTGAACTCGAGGAAGCCGTAGACCACGTGGACGCCCGCCCGCTCCAGGTCGCGCGCCCAGCGGATGTTGCGCTCCTCGTCGAAGCGCGCGCGAAGCTCCACGAGGGCAGTCACCGACTTGCCGGATTCCGCGGCCTCGATCAGCGCCTTCACGATCGGCGAATCGTCGCTGGTGCGATAGAGGGTCTGCTTGATGGCGACGACGTCAGGGTCCCGCGCCGCCTGGGCGAGGAACTGCACCACCACCCCGAAGCTCTCGTAGGGATGATGGACGATGATGTCCTTCTGCCGGATGGCGGCGAAGCAATCCCCACCATGTTCCAGAATGCGCGCCGGGAACCGCGCGTGATAGGGCGGGAACTTGAGGTCCGGCCGGTCGTCGGCGATCAGCTGGTTGGTGTCCGCAATGCCGAGGATGCCGTCCACATAGACGACGTCGGACCGCTGCACGCCCAGCTCCTGGGCGACCAGCTGACGCAGATCCTCGGGCATTCCCGAGTTCATCTTGAGGCGGATCACCCGGCCGCGGCGGCGGCGCTTCAGGGCCGTTTCGAACGAGCGCACAAGGTCCTCGGCCTCTTCCTCGATCTCGATGTCGCTGTCGCGAAGCACGCGGAACAGGCCCTGCCCCAGCACCTGATAGCCCGGGAACATCTGCTCGAGAAACAGGCTGATGATGTTCTCGACCGATATGTAGCGCTGCCCCTCGCCCGGCAGGCGCACGAAGCGCCGCACCTGACGCGGCACGGGGATGAGCATGTTGAGGATCGCCCCGTCCTCCCGCCGCGCCATCTTGAGGATCAGGGAAAAGCCCAGATTGGGAATGAAGGGAAAGGGATGCGCGGGGCCGATGGCTAACGGCGTCAGCACCGGGAACACGTGCTCGAGGAAATAGCTTTCAAGCCAGGCGTGATCCTCCGGCCCCACTTCCTCGGGATCGAGCACCACGACGCCCTTGGCGCGAAGCTTGCGCAACAGCCGCACCCAGGTCGCTTCCTGCGCCGCGATCAGCTCTTCCGCCTTGGCGTTGATCTCGGCAAGCTGCATGGCGGGGGTCAGCCCATCCTCGCTCAGGGTCTCGATCCCCGCCGCCACCTGACCGCGCAGGCCCGCGACGCGGACCATGTAGAATTCGTCGAGATTGCTGCCCGATATGGACAGGAAGCGCAGCCGCTCGAGCAGCGGATGGTCGGGATTGGCCGCTTCTTCAAGCACGCGCATGTTGAAGGCGAGCCACGACAGCTCGCGGTTTATGAAGCGCGAGGGCCGGGCCAGCCGCTCCGGCACCGGCAGGCCTCCCGGTTCCTCACTCGTGCCAAACTGTCCTTCATCCATGATCGCGCGGCCCCAACCCTCGGATTTTGCTTTAATCTGGTCATAGCATAGCGCCGTTCAGGCGCCCCGGCGCAAGACAGAACGCAGATGCAGGAAATGCGCCCCCACGAAGCTCGCCGCGACGACGATCTGGACCGTGACCGGCCCGGCGGCCGCCGTTGCTTCCGTGGTCGGTGCCGCCTGCCGCAGGACGACGGCGACGAATCCCAGGACGATCACGGCAAGGATCGGCGCGAACCACAGGCCGATGCCGCGCGGCGCGGTCCAGGTGGGCTTTCCGTCGAGGCCCCACTGCATGGGGATCCGCGCGTCCGCCGGAAAACGCCGCCCGGCGCGCCGCGACAGCCAGACCATGACAGAGAGCGCGATGATGCTCGCGATTTCGCCCATGCTCATCGCTCGCTTCCTGCCCTAGAGACCCAGCACCTTGCGCGCGAAGGGCACGGTGATGGCGCGCTGTTCGGCGAGGGCAGCGGCGTCCAGCCGGTCCACGGCGTCGTTGAGGGCGGCGAAGGAGCGTTCGATCCGCGGCAGCAGATAGCCGAGGACGTCGGCGCCCACCCGCAGCTGGCGGTCGTTGAACTGCTTCACCAGAAGGGCGGCCATAAGGCTGTCGTCCGGCGCCTCGATTCGCGCGACCGGGGCGGCGCGCAGGCGCGATGCCAGATCCGGCAGGGCAATCGGCCAATGGGCCGGGGCCTCGGCCGCCGTCAGCAGCAGGCTGCCGCCCGCTTCCCGCATGGCGTTGATCATATGGAACAGCAGCACCTCGCGCTCGGGCTCAAGCGTGTCCCCGCAATCCTCGACCGCCATGGGCCGTCCGCCGCGCACCCATTCGAGGTCCTCGGCAGCAAGCTCCGCCGCGGGGCGGAGCGCCGCGCCCGCCGCCTTGCGCCAGACGGCGGCGAGATGGCTCTTGCCCGCACCCGAAGGGCCCGCCACCACCAGAAGCCGCCCCGGCCAATCGGGCCAGCGGTCGATCCATTCCACAGCCGCCAGATTGCTCGGCGAGACGAAGAAATCGTCGCCATCGAGCGCCACCCGATGGGGCAAGGCGAGCGGGATCTGCATGGCCGCGCTCACTCCACAGGCTCCTCCGGAAGGTCGGTGACGGAATCCTGCGGCGCCGTCGCCGGCGGCATCTCCGGCGTGCGGGTTTTCGGCCGCTCGACGGAAATGCCGACATCCTGGGCGATCTCGTGAAGAAGCAGATAGTCGCGCCCGTCCCGCTCATGAAGCAGGAGATTGGCCTGGGCGAGGCCCAGGGCCACGCGCTCCCGCGTCCCCACATATTTGAGAAGGATGACCGCCTCGCCCGGCCGCAGGCTGCGCAGCTCCCGCCCCTGGACGAGGGTCACCTGGGCAAGGCGCCGCCCGACCTCGGGCCAGTCCGCGGCGGTGCGGAGGGGCACGACAAGCTCCATCTCGCCGCTTTCATCGAGGCGGATCAGGGTCTGTTCCTTCCACTGGTCGTCCATGGCGGCGACCAGCGCCTCGACCACGGGGGCGAGCATTTCGGGGGTGACGCTGTCCAGTTGCGGCAGAGCGGGCGCGGTGCTTGCGCCCTCCCCCGCCTCCGCCGCGGCGTCATCAGCCGGGGGCAGGCCAAGATCGAATTCACTCGGCAACTCGCCGAGGCTTTCATCCGCCCCGATCATGTCGACCCGGGCCTTGAGCCCGCCCGTCACGAAGTCACGGGATACCTCGAGGACAGGCGTGATGACCCGGTCGACGCCGTAGCGGCTCGCAAGCCGGGCGACCGACGGGCTTTCCATGTCCAGCGCCTGGGACGCCGCAAGGATGCGGCGATCGTCGGCGTCCCCCTTGGGCAGGAGGAAGGTGAGCAGCCGGTTCTCAAGGTCATGCCCGTTCCAGGCGGCGCGCCAGGCGTTCTCCTCCTCCCACAAGAGGCGAAGGCCCGCCGTCTCCATCACCGGCACCACGAGCACCGGCCGTCCCGCCGTCTGGGAGAAGGGCACGCCCCGGATGCGGAGATAGTTCTGCACCCGCGCGCCGTCGAAGCGGACGGTGAAGTCGGCGAGATAACGGACGGACGACGTGCGCTCGTTGAAGATCTCGAGGCCCTGGATCAGGGCATTGAGCGTCACCGGCTCCACCGGCGGCAGCGACGCGCGGTCCTCCTGACGCAACAGGCGACGCATGAGCAGGTCGAAGGCCTTGCGCTGCCCTTCGGCAAGCGCCTGGTTGCGGGCGGCGCTGGCGCTTTGCGCGGTCACGTCCACCTTGACGCCGGTGATGGTGAAAAGGTCCACCTTGGCCGCCGGCTGCTGGGCCGCGGCCATGCTCCCCGCAAGCCCCAGCCACAGGGCCGCGACCACGGCAAGGCGGCGCGTCACCAACGCGCGCAACAGCCCTTTTCTCGCAATCATTCCTGCTCCCTTTCTGCTGCGGGTGGCCATATGCGCCACCCCTGCAACCTAGCGCATTTTTCGCCGGGCTTTATGGCCTTTTTCCGACAGATTATCAGGGCTTGCGCCCTAGCTTCTCAAAGGCGCAGTAATGCATTATGGTGGCGCGCCATTCAAGGGGCGGCGGATCCGCCCCGCCCCATGAGTCTCCATGATGAGTCTCCATGGCTCCCACACGACTTAAACCAAGGCGACCCGACGTGACCGACAGGAAATCATACAGCTACAAGGATGCAGGCGTTGATATCGACGCCGGTGCGAGCCTGGTCGAGGCCATCAAGCCCCTCGCCAAGTCCACCCGTCGGCCGGGTTCGGACGTGGATCTCGGCGGCTTCGGGGCGCTTTTCGATCTCAAGGCCGCGGGCTTCGACGATCCGATCCTCGTCGCCTCCACCGACGGCGTCGGCACCAAGCTGAAGGTGGCGATCGACGCCGACCGGCACGATACGGTCGGGATCGACCTTGTGGCCATGTGCGTCAACGACCTCATCGTCCAGGGGGCGGAGCCGCTCTTCTTCCTCGACTATTTCGCGACCGGCCGCCTTTCGGTGGAAGCGGGCAAGGCGATCGTCGCCGGCATCGCCGAGGGCTGCCGCCAGGCGGGCGCGGCCCTGATCGGCGGCGAGACCGCCGAGATGCCCGGCATGTACAAGGACGGGGAATATGACCTTGCGGGCTTCTCCGTCGGCGCCGTCTCGCGCGGCCGGCAGCTTCCCCGCGGCATCAAGTCGGGCGACCGGCTTCTGGGCCTTGCGTCCTCCGGCGTCCATTCCAACGGCTATTCCCTGGTCCGGCGCCTCGTGGCGGACGGCGGCTTCAGCTACGGCGATCCCGCGCCCTTCGCGCCCGGCCAGACCCTGCGCGACGCGCTGCTCACCCCCACCCGGATCTATGTGAAAAGCCTGCTGCCCCTCATCCGCGCCGACCGCATCAAGGGCCTGGCGCATATCACCGGCGGCGGCCTCACCGAAAACCTGCCGCGCATCCTGACGGATGATCTCAACGCGGTGGTGAACGCCGATTCCTTCGATCTGCCGCCCGTGTTCCGCTGGCTTCAGGAACGGGGCAACATCGCCCCTGCCGAAATGGTCCGCACCTTCAATTGCGGCATCGGCATGGTGGCAGTGGTCGCCCCCGAGGATGCGGCGGAGGTCGCCCGCGCCCTTGAAGCTGCGGGCGAGCGGGTGTTCGAGATCGGCGTGATCGAGACCCATGACAAGGGCCGCCCCGGCGCCACGGTGCGGGCGAGCGCCGGGACCTGGGGGCATGACGCGGCCTGGACCGCGAGCAATCTCGACGGCGGAAACGCGGCATGAGCCGGACAGGTCCCCTGAAGATCGCGGTTCTCGTCTCGGGCCGCGGATCGAACCTGCAGGCACTTATTGATGCCTGCAAGGATCCGGCCTTTCCCGCCGAGATCGTCTGCGTCCTCTCGAACCGTCCCGACGCCTACGGGCTTGAACGGGCGCGGCAGGCGGGGATCCCCGCGGTCGTGGTCGATCACAAGCAATACAGGGACCGCCCGAGCTTCGAGGCCGCGCTCAACGAAGCGCTGGCGCCCTTCGCGCCGGAGCTCATCTGCCTTGCGGGCTTCATGCGGATCCTGACCGAGGATTTCACCAATCACTGGCGCGACCGGATGATCAATATCCATCCGTCGCTGCTCCCGGCCTTCCGCGGCCTGCATACCCACGAGCGGGCGATCGAATCCGGTGTACGGGTTTCGGGATGTACGGTCCATTACGTGCGGCCCGAGATGGATGACGGCCCCATCATCATCCAGGCGGCGGCGCCCGTCCTGCCGGATGACACGCCGGATACCCTCGCCGCCCGCATCCTCGAGCTCGAACACAAGATCTACCCGGAAGCGGTTCGCCTGATTGCGCTATCGAAGATTCGCGTCGAAGGCCAGCGGGTGGTGTTCGCCGAACCCTATGATCATCCCGGCGCGCTCATCAATCCCGAACCGGGCGCCTGACGGGGACCGCAAGACACAAGAAAGGCGGCGGAGGTTTCCCTTCGCCGCCTTTTGATTTGGTGAGCTACGACCGAAGCTTAGCCAACGATTTCAAGCTCGCTGAAGAAGAAGCGGATTTCCTTTTCCGCGTTCTCGAGGGAATCGGAGCCATGGACGGAATTGGCTTCGATGTTCTCGGCGAAGGTCTTGCGGATGGTGCCTTCGGCGGCCTTCGCGGGGTCGGTCGCGCCCATCACCTCGCGGTTCTTGAGGACGGCGTTCTCGCCTTCCAGCACCTGCACCACCACGGGGCCGGAGATCATGAATTCGCAGAGGTCGTTGAAGAACGGGCGCTCCCGATGCACGCCGTAGAAGGCTTCCGCCTGGGCGCGGGTCAGCTGGATGCGCTTCTGGGCCACGATGCGAAGGCCCGCATCCTCGAGCATCTTGTTGATGGCGCCGGTGAGATTGCGGCGGGTGGCATCGGGCTTGATGATCGAAAGGGTGCGTTCGAGAGCCATGGTTCGGAATTCCTTAAAATTGAGAAGTTTTGCGCGGGTTATAGTGGCTTATTGAGAGTGACGCAACCCGCGCAAGCATGTTAGAAGCGCGCTCATGCTCACAATTTCCGACCTCACATACCGCATCGGCCCGCGGCTGCTGTTCGACCGGGCGAGCGCCGCCATCCCGCCCGGCGCCAAGGTGGGCCTCGTCGGCCGCAACGGCATCGGCAAGTCGACGCTGTTTCGCCTGATCCTCGGCGAGATCGCGGCGGAAAGCGGGACCATCGAGCTCCCGCCGCGCGCCCGCATCGGCCATGTGGCCCAGGAAGCGCCCGGCGGGCCGGAAACCCTCATCGAAGCGGTCATCAACCATCACATGGAGCTTTCCGCCCTTCTCCGCGAGGCGGCGGCGGAGACGGTGACCGATCCCGAACGCCTGGCCGACATCCATGCCCGCCTCGCGGCGCTCGACGGCTACAGCGCCGAAGCGCGGGCCGGGATCATCCTGCGCGGCCTGGGCTTCGACGCCGAGGCGCAGAAGCGGCCCTGCTCGAGCTATTCGGGCGGCTGGCGCATGCGCGTGGCGCTCGCCGGCGCCCTCTTTGCCGCGCCCGACATCCTGCTTCTGGACGAGCCCACCAACTATCTCGACCTCGAAGGGGTGCTGTGGCTCGAAAGCTTCCTCAAGAGCTATCCCCATACGGTGATCGTCATCAGCCATGACCGCGACGTGCTCAACCGCGCGGTCGATTCGATCCTCCACCTCGATCATGGCCGCCTCACCTATTACACCGGCAATTACGACGACTTCGCCGACCGGCTCGCCGCCAATCGCGCGAGGCTCGAGGCCGAGGCCAGGAAGATCGAGGCCAAGCGCCAGCACATGCAGGCCTTCGTCGACCGCTTCCGGGCCAAGGCGACCAAGGCCAAGCAGGCGCAAAGCCGCCTGAAGGCGCTGGCGAAGCTCACGCCCATCACCCTCGATCCCGAGACGGAGGCGCGGCCCATCAGGTTCCCGAGCCCCGGCAAGCTGTCCCCGCCCCTGCTCGCCATGGAAGGCGGCAGCGTCGGCTACGAGCCGGGAAAGCCCGTGCTGCGCCAGCTCGATCTCAGGATCGATCCCGACGACCGCATCGCCCTTGTGGGCGCCAATGGCAACGGCAAGTCCACATTCGCCAAGCTCCTCGCCGACCGCCTGCCCCTCATGTCCGGGCGCGTCACCAAGGCGGCCAAGCTGACGGTCGGCTATTTCGGCCAGCATCAGCTCGACGAGCTGCAGCCGGGCCGCACGGCGCTCGACCATCTCCGCGACCTGATGCCGAAGGACAAGGAATCGGTGGTGCGCGCGCGGCTTGGAAGCTTCGGCTTCGGCGCCGACAAGGCGGACACCCTGGTCGAGAACCTGTCGGGCGGCGAGAAGGCGCGGCTCCTCTTTGCCCTCATCGCCTTCGATGCGCCGGCGATCCTGATCCTGGATGAACCCACCAACCATCTCGACATCGACAGCCGCGACGCCCTGATCCGCGGCATCGCCGAATACGAGGGCGCGGTGCTGCTCATCAGCCATGACCGCCATCTGCTGGACGCCTGCGCCGACCGGCTGGGGCTGGTGGCGGACGGCCGCGTGACGCCCTTCGACGGCGACCTCGACGACTACGAGAAATTCGTGCTCTCAAGCCGCCGGCCCCCGGCGAAGCCCAAGGCGGAAAAGCCTGCGGCTCCCGCCGCCAGGGCCCCGAACCTCTCGCGCGACATCCGCAGCATCGAGCGCAAGATCAAGGCCTTGGAGGCTGAAATTGCCAAGCTGGAAGAAGAGCAGGACAAGCTTGCAACGCGCCTTGCGGACAACGCGCTCTATGACGGAAGCGCCAGGGCCAATGCGGAGCTCGAGCGGCTGGTCGCGCGCGATGCCGCGGTGAAGGCCGCGCTTGCGGAGAAGGAAGAAGGCTGGCTTGCCCTTCAGGCGGAGCTTGAGGAACTGACGGGCGCGGCGTGATGGGCCGCAGCGTTCAGGCTTTCCGGGTCCAGCCGCCGGTTTCGGTCTGCTGCCAGTAGGTCAGCTCGAATCCTTCGGCCTTCCGGCGCTTCCAGCGTTCGCGGGCGGCCGCGACGGCGACTTCGCTGTTGCCGTCGAACATGTCGAGGCAGCGGGTGAAGCTGCCGATGAAGGACGGCTCCGCCCCGTCCACCAGCACGAGGACGGTCGCGTCGTTGGGATTCTCTTCCTCGGTCGTGAGGTAGATGGGCTGGCGCTCCGCATGACCGAGAATGCGGGTGCCGTGGGGCAGGAAGCTGTCCGGATCATAGGTCCAGAGGGCGGCGTCCAGATCCTCCACCCGCTCGTCGGACCCTGCCAGCACCACGGCGCGGTGCCCCGCCGCCAGCACCTTCTCCAGAAGGCGCGGCAGCGCCTTGTTCAGGGGCTGCCGCGTCAGGTGGTAGAAGCTGATCTCGGTCATTGCGCCTCGTAATGGTCGGCCACCAACCGGTTGAGGATGCGCACGCCGAAGGCGGTCGCGCCCGCGGGACAGGTGGCCTTGTCCTTCTTGATCCAGGCGGTGCCGGCGATGTCCATATGGACCCAGGGCACGCCATTGACGAAGCGCTGCAGGAACTGGCCGCCGATGATGGTGCCGGCATTGCGGTTGCCTGCGATGTTCTTCATGTCGGCGATTTTGGAATCGATTTCCTTGTCATGGGCTTCGCTGAGCGGCAGGCGCCAGACGAGCTCCCCTTCCGCCGTGCCAGCGGCGAAGAGCCGCTCCGCCAGCTCGTCGTTGTTGGCCATGATGGCCGCATGCTCGTGGCCGAGGGCGATGAGCGCCGCGCCCGTGAGGGTCGCGAGGTCGATCACGAAGCGCGGCTTGAAGCGGTCCTGGGCGTACCACAGGGCGTCCGCCAGCACGAGGCGGCCTTCGGCGTCCGTGTTCAGTACCTCGATGGTCTGGCCGGACATGGATTTCACGATGTCGCCCGGCCGCTGCGCCTTGTGGGACGGCATGTTTTCGACGAGCGCGACCACGCCCACGGCGTTCACCTTCGCCCGCCGCGCCGCCAGCACCTGCATGAGGCCGACGACCGCAGCGGAGCCCGCCATGTCGTATTTCATCTCCTCCATGCCGAGGCCGGGCTTCAGCGAAATGCCGCCCGTATCGAAGGTCACGCCCTTGCCGACGAAGGCGACGGGCTCGGATTCCGCGTCCGCCCCCTTCCACTGCATGACCACGAGGCGCGGCTCGTTGATGCTGCCCTGCCCAACGGCAAGAAGCGCGCCCATGCCGAGCTTTTCCATGGCCGCCACATCGAGGACTTCCACCTCCACCCCGAACTTCTCGAGCTTCCGGATCTCCTCGGCGTAGGATGCGGGATAGATCACGTTGCCCGGCGCGGTCACGAGGTCGCGGACGAAATTGACGGCGTCCCCAAGGGCCGCAAGCGGCGCGAAAGCCGCTTCCGCCGCCGCCTTGTCCGCAACGATCAGCGTCACTTCCTCGAGGGTCGGCTTCTTGCCTTCGGGCTGCTTCGTGAGATAGCGGTCGTAGCGGTAGGAGCGCAGCACCGAGCCGAGCGCAAAGCGCGCCGCGAAGGCCGCGGGGTCGATGCGCGACAGTTCGCCCGCCGCCACGTTCTGCACGGTGATGCTCTTCTCGCCGGAGGTCAGAAGCTTCGCGACCACCGCCGCGCCGACGGCCTCGGCGCCGAGGGCGTCCAGCTCCTCCGCCTTGCCGACGCCGGCGATGACGAGACGGCGGGCCTCAACCCCGGGAAGGCCGAAAAGTTCGAGGATCTCGCCCTTGCCCGCCTTGAAGGACGCGGCGTCGATGGCGCGGCTCACGGCGCCGCCGCTTGCGGAATCGATCCCGGCGCCGCTCGGCAGCAGCTTGCCGTTGGATGCGAAAAGCACGAGAACACCCGTCGCGGGTTGCCCGGGCGTGGCGAAGGCGATCTTCATTCTCTGCAACTCCGTGAAAGACATTGGTGACGCGACGCGCCGCCGCGCGTTCAGAACCTTGAGGTCCGCACATGATGCTCCGGCAGATTTATCGCAAGGGCGGCAGGGTGGGTCAACCGCAGTTTGCCGGGGCCGCCGTGCGATCCGTCATGGTCCATCCAAATAGCGGTAGGCAAGGATGAAAATTCTAGATAAAACCGGGCCATGACGAGAGCCGCGCGCATTCTTGCCCTGCTTGTGACCGTATCGACGCTGCCCTTTGCCGCGTCGGCCCAAGGCGTTACCTCCGTCGGTGCGGACCGCGCGGCGAGCCCGGCGGCCGAGGTCGCGGACGCCCGGAACGCCATCGATTTCGCCGCCGACAGCCTGACCTACGACCAGGGCAGCGACATCGTGACGGCCGAGGGCAACGTGATCCTGAGCTACAAGGGCCGGATCGTTCATGCGGAGCGGGTGGTCTACAACCGCGCGACGGGCCGCATTGCGGTCGAGGGCGAACTGTGGGCGCGGGATTCGGGGGGCAATATCGTCACCGCCCGCGACCTCATCCTGGACGAGGACTTCAACAGCGGCATCATCCAGAATATCGGCTTCATCCTGTCCGACAATTCCCGCTTCGCGGCGGAGCGCGGGCGCCTGACCGAAGAAGGCCGCACGGTGCTGGAGCGCGCCGTCTATTCGCCCTGCGAGGTCTGCGCCGACGGCAGCGACCAGCCGCTGTGGCAGGTGAAGGCGGTGCGGGTGATCCATGACCGCGGCACCAAGCGGGTGACCTACCGGGACGCCTTCATCGAGCTTTTCGGCGTGCCGCTCCTCTACACCCCCTATTTCTCGCATCCCGATCCCACGGTCCATGCGGCAAGCGGCCTGCTGGCCCCCGGCCTCGGCCAGTCGTCCGATCTCGGCCTCGTCTTCCGCCTGCCCTACTACATCAATCTCGCGCCCCATCGCGACATGACCATCGAGCCCATCCTCACGACCCGCGAGGGCTTCGTGCTGGCGGGCGAATACCGGGAGCATGTGGGCCTCGGCAAGTTCAAGGTCGCGGGCAGCATCACCCATGTGGACGAGCGCGACGATTTCGGCGTCGAGACCGGCGACAAGGAATTCCGCGGCCATATCTTCAGCGACGGCCGCTTCCGTCTGCCGTCCCTGTCCCGCTACGGCGGCCAGTGGCAGTGGCGCTATGACGTGGGCTGGGCGAGCGACGACACCTATCTCCGCCGCTACGACTTCTCGACCATCGACACCATCAAGAGCGAGGCGGCGCTGGAGCGCTTCGGCACGCGGAGCTACGCGGCCCTCACCGCCCTCGGCTTCCAGGGCCTGCGCGTCGAGGACGTGGCGGGGCTCACCCCCTTCGCGCTCCCCATGCTCGAATACCATTACGTGAGCGCGCCCGGCCTCTTTGGCGGCACCTACCGGTTCGACGCCAACGCCCTGGCGCTCACCCGGTTCGACGGCATGGACAGCCGCCGCCTGTCGCTGGGCACCAGCTGGGAAGTGCCCTATATCGGCGAATCCGGCTCGGTCTATACCCTGGGCGCGAGCCTTCGCGGCGACATCTATCACGTGAACTCCGCCGCCGCGCCCGATGATCCCGCCTATGGCGGCGAGAACGGGGCGACCGCGCGCTTCCTGCCGCAGATCCGCCTCGAATGGCGGCTTCCCATGGTGAAGGACGGCCTCACCACCCGACAGACGCTGGAGCCCATCGTGGCCCTCGTCGGCGCCTTCAAGAGCGGCAACCCCGACGCGATCCCGAACGAGGACAGCCGCATCGTCGGCTTCGACGACACCAACCTGTTCGCGTCCAGCCGCTTCACCGGGCTCGACCGCTGGGAAAGCGGCTCGCGCATCGACTACGGGGTCCGCTACGGGATCGAGGGCAGCAAGGTCTCGGCCCGCATGCTGGTCGGCCAGAGCTACCGCTTCTTCGACGACCCGGAAATCCCCGTGGGAACCGGGCTTTCCGGCCACTGGTCGGACATCGTCGGCAAGCTCGAAGTCACCTTTTCGCCCTATTTGGATCTTATCTATCGGGCAAGGTTGAATGATCGCAATCTGGCGCTCCGGCGCAACGAGGTGGACGCCGTCTTCGGTCCCGACAATTTCAAGGTGACCCTCGGCTATCTCAATCTCGACACCGGGGCCGAGGATTTCGACCCCTCGACCGACTTCGCCGACCGCGAGGAGATCCGCGGAGCCGCCGTTTACCGTCTGGATCGTGAATGGACGCTTTCGGGATCCTATACCTACAGCCTCGACCGCAAGGAGAGCGTCTATGCCCGCGGCGGCGTCGCCTACGAGGACGAATGCCTGCGCTTCGGCTTCTTTGTCGCCCGGCGCTTCACCCGCGACCGCGATATCGATCCGGAAACCTCGTTCATCTTCCAAATATCTCTGAAGAATCTCGGCTAGCTGGAAATGCCTGGCCGGAATGGTCTATATTCGCGGACTTCCACGGGGGTCGTGAGGAGTTGAGGAAAATTCGCCAATGAGCTTGTTCTGGGGCCGGAATACGGGATTCAAGGGGAATGGCGGGAGCACCGCGATCGCGCTGGCGCTCGCCCTCGCCGCGGCGGTGGGCTCGTGGTCCGCGCCCGGTCTCGCGCAGCAGCGCAGCGCCAATGTGGACGTGCAGAGCATCGAGGCGGTGGTCAATGACGAGGTGATCTCGGCCTACGACGTGGAGCAGCGCGTCAACCTCATCCTGTCGTCCGTGGACGTGCAGATCACGCCGGAACAGCGCCGCCTGCTTCGCCAGCAGGCGCTGCAGAATCTGGTGGACGAGAAGCTCCAGCTTCAGGAAGCGGCCAAGTTCGATCTCGTCATCAGCAAGGAAGAGCTGGATCAGACCATCGCCATGGTGGCCCAGCAGTACCGCATGACGCCCCAGCAGTTCGCCGCCTATCTCGCCCAGCAGGGCGCCTCCATCGAGGCGCTGCGCGCCCAGCTGGAGGCGGAGCTCGCCTGGTCGCAGCTGGTGCGCGGCCGCTTCCGGCAGCAGATCGCCGTCGGCGACGACGAGGTCCAGGCGGTGCTCGACAAGCTCGAGGAATCGGCGGGCCAGAACGAATATCTCGTGTCCGAAATCCTGCTCATCGCGGAGACGCCCGAACAGGAACGGCAGGTGAAGCAGACCGCCGACCGCATCGTGGACCAGCTGCGCCAGGGCGTGCCCTTCGCGGTCATGGCGCGGCAGTTCTCGGAAGCGTCCACCGCGGCCGTCGGCGGCGACCTCGGCTGGGTGCCCGAAGGCCAGCTTCCGGAGGAGGTCGCGAAGATCATTTCCTCCATGCGCGTCAACCAGATCTCCGACCCGGTGCGCACCGCCAACGGCTACAGCATCTTCAGCCTGCGCGACCGCCGCAAGATCCTGAGCGCGGACGAGACCGACATGCAGGTGACCCTGCACCAGCTCCTGTTCCCGAGCAAGGAAGGGGAAAGCCCCGACGCCGGGCGGGCGCGGGTGCGGAATGCGGTCGCCGGCATCAAGGGCTGCGACGCCATTCCCGAGGATGCGAGCTCCATCGGCGCCAACGATTCCTCCCGCCTTCCCGCCATGCGCATCGGCGACCTTCCCGCCGGCATCCAGGAGGTGGTGGAGGATCTGCCCATCGGCCAGCCGAGCGCGCCCATCGACGCGCCCATGGGCTTCCGCGTCCTCATCGTCTGCGACAAGGCGGAGCCGGAGATCGCCAAGCCCACCTTCGACAGCATTTCCGAAAGCCTGACCCAGCAGCGCCTGTCGCTGATGGCGCGGCGTTATCTCCGTGACCTGCGTCGTGACGCCATCGTCGACTACCGCTAGGCGGCCGCTGGCCGTCACCCTCGGCGAGCCCGGAGGGATCGGGCCGGAAATCACGCTCAAGGCCTGGGCCGCGCGCAGGGCCGAAAATCTTCCGCCCTTCTTCGTGGTCGCGCCGCCGGAAATCCTCCGGCGGACGGCGCAAAGCCTCCGGCTCGACCTGCCTTTCCGGGTGATCGCCACAGCCGATGAGGCTCTGGACGCCTTCGATTCCGCCCTCCCCGTCCTGCCCATCGAAGGCGTGGCGGACTTCGTCCCGGGCGCGCCCGCCGCCGCCACCGGGCAGACCGTCATTCAATCCATCACGATCGCGGTGCAGCTCGCCCGGAGCGGCGAAGCGGCTGCGGTCGTCACCAATCCCATCCAGAAATCGGCCCTCTATGACGCGGGGTTCCGCCATCCGGGGCATACGGAATTCCTCGCGGCCCTCTGCGCGGAGGGCGGCGTCACTCCGACGCCCGTGATGATGCTGGCGATCGAGGGGCTGCGCGTGGTGCCGGCGACGGTCCATGTGCCGCTCGCCAAGGTCCCGGCGCTCGTCACCGCCGACCTCATCCTGGAGCTCGGCCGCATCACGGCGGCGGCGCTCACCCGGGATTTCGGCGTGGCGGCGCCGCGCCTCGCGGTCGCCGGGCTCAATCCCCATGCGGGCGAGGACGGCCGCATGGGCGAGGAGGAACGGCGGATCATCGCCCCGGCCATCGAACGGCTGCGCGAATCCGGGATCGACGCCCGCGGGCCGTATCCGGCGGATACCATGTTCCATGCGGCGGCGCGGGCAGGCTATGACGCGGCGCTCTGCATGTATCACGATCAGGCGCTGATCCCGCTCAAGACGCTGGATTTCGACCGCGGGGTCAATGTGACGCTGGGCCTTCCCATCGTGCGCAGCTCCCCCGATCACGGCACGGCGACGGATATCGCGGGTCGCGGCATCGCGCGGCCCCACAGCCTGATCGCGGCGATCCGCATGGCGGCGGAGATCGCCGCAAACCGCGCCCGGGCCTGACGCCATGAGCCTCGACACGCTCCCCCCCTTGCGCGAGGTGATCGCCCGCCACGGCCTGATGGCGCGGAAGGCGCTGGGGCAGAATTTCCTGCTGGATCTCAATCTCACCCGGCGCATCGCCCGTGCGGCGGGGCCTCTTGAGGGGCATACGGTCTATGAGGTGGGGCCCGGCCCCGGCGGCCTTACCCGCGCCCTCCTCATGGAAGGGGCGTCCCGGGTGGTGGCGGTGGAATATGATCCCCGCTGCGTGGAGGCCCTCGGCGAACTCTCTTCGGCTTGCGGCAACCGCCTGCAGGTGGTGCCGGGCGATGCGCTCGCCGTGGATGAAGCCGCGCTCGTTGCGGGCGACCAGCCGGTGAAGGTGGTGGCCAACCTGCCCTACAATGTGGGGACGGCCCTGCTCACCCGCTGGCTGACGGCGGAGCCGTGGCCCGCCTGGTTCGCGTCGCTCACCCTCATGTTCCAGCGCGAGGTGGCGGAGCGCATCGTCGCAAAACCCCGCACCAAGGATTATGGCCGCCTCGGCGTCCTGGCCCAGATCCGGACTGACGCCCGGATCCTGTTCGACGTGCCGCCCCAGGCCTTCACGCCGCCTCCAAAGGTCACTTCCTCCATCGTGCAGCTTGTGCCCAAGGCGCAAGCGTCGGACGCGCCCCGGATCCCCACGGTGGAGCAGATCACGGCTGCGGCCTTCGGGCAAAGGCGGAAGATGCTGCGGGCCAGCCTCAAGTCCCTCGGCGTTCCCCCCGAGACCCTGCTGGAGGCGGCGGGAATCGCCCCGACCGCGCGGGCCGAGGAAATCGAGGTCGAAGGGTTCGTGAAGCTCGCCCGCGCGCTCGAAGCGGCGCGGGCGGCGGCGTGACGCCGCTCAGTTCGCGAAAAATCCGCGCACGAAATCCATGAGGCCGGTCTGGCGTTCCCGCTTCAGCCGTTCGGCATGCAGGATCGCCCGCACCTTGGCGAGCGCCAGATCCACATCGTCATTGACAATCACGTAGTCGTATTCCGCCCAGTGGCTGATCTCGTCCGCGGCCTTGGCCATGCGGCGCGCCACCACCTCGTCGCTGTCCAGCCCCCGGCCGCGCAGGCGGCGTTCCAGTTCGTGGGTCGAAGGGGGCAGGATGAAGACGCGCACGAGATCCTTGGGCATCTTCTGGGCGAGCTGCTGGGTGCCCTGCCAGTCGATGTCGAACAGAACGTCCGTCCCGGATTCAAGGGCGTTTTGCACGGGAACGAGCGGCGTGCCGTAGCAGTTGCCGAACACCTCCGCATATTCGAGGAAGGCGTTTTCCGCTACCATCTCATCGAAGGCGGGGCGGTCGAGGAAGTGATAGTCGACGCCGTCCACCTCGCCCTTGCGCGGCGGCCGGGTGGTGACGGACACCGACATCACCATCTGCCCTTCCTCCAGCGCCAGCAGGCGGCGCGCCAGGGTGGACTTCCCCGCACCCGAAGGCGAGGACAAGACAAACATCAGACCGCGGCGGGCAATCTCAGTCACCCCTAACCCCCATATACCCGTTATTCGATGTTCTGGACCTGCTCGCGCAGCTGCCCGATCACGTTCTTGAGCTCAAGCCCGATGCGGGTGAGCTCGATATCCTGCGACTTGGAGCAGAGCGTGTTGGCCTCGCGATTGAATTCCTGGGCGAGGAAATCGAGCTTGCGGCCCACGGGCTCCGCCGCGGCGAGCAGCTGCCGCGCCGCCGCCACATGGCTCTGCAGACGGTCCAGTTCCTCGCGCACGTCGGCCTTGGTGGCGAGCAGCGCCACTTCCTGGGCGATGCGCTCGGGGCTGAGCCCCGCGCTGTCGCTGAGGAATTCCTGCACCCTGGCCTCGAACCGGGCCTTGAGCGCCGCGGGCTGGGCGGCGGCGCTCTGCGCCGCATCCCGGCTCAGGCTTTCGATGCGGTCCACAAGGCCCGCAAGCACGTCGCGCAGACTGGCCCCCTCCTCCCGCCGAGCGGCGATGAGGGAATCGAGGGCGCGCTCGAAACTTTCGAGGATCTTCGCGGTCCGCGCCGCCCGGCCTTCCTCGTCGATGAGCATGTCCTCGGCGGTAACCACCCCCGGCACGGCGAGCAGGCCGTCGAGCCGGGCGGGCGCGATGCCGGGCGTCGTCTCGTAGCGGGCGATGACCTGAAGCAGGGCATCGAGGGCCGCCTCGTTGACGGCGATCGCCGCATCGCCGCCGAGGCGCCGCACCTGCAGGCCGATCGAAAGGCTGCCGCGGCTGATCCTTGCGCCCACGCGCTTGCGCACCTCGAGCTCCAGCGATTCATAGCCCGCGGGCAGGCGGCAGCGGAGATCGAGCCCCTTGCCGTTGACGCTTTTCACCTCCCATACCCAGGCGACGGCGCCGTCGGTTCCTTCGTCGCGGGCGAAGCCCGTCATGCTCGCAATGGTCATGGGATCGCTATACCTTTCCAAGATCAGGGCGGTTATATAGGAACACGGCCAAAGGTGCAAAGGCCGGGAGATGTCCATCCATGCGTAACCCCCTATCGATCCTCATTACCGGCGCATCGAGCGGCATCGGCCGCGCGCTTGCCGTCGCCTATGCGCGGCCCGGCGTCACCCTGTTCCTCGGTGGCCGATCGGAGGAGCGTCTCGCGGAGACCGTCGCCCAATGCGCGGCGCGGGGCGCAAAGGTGAAATCCGCGGCCGTGGACGTCACCGACGCCGCCGCCACGGCCGCCTGGATCGCGGCCTGCGACAATGACGCGCCCCTCGACCTCGTGATCGCCAATGCCGGAATCTCGCTCGGCGATCCCCTTGACGGCGATCTCGGCCGCCATACGGAGGAGACCTTCGCGGTCAATGTGACGGGCGTGTTCAACACCATTCATCCCGCAATCCCCCTCATGCGGCGGCGGAAGCGCGGCCAGATCGCCATCATGAGCTCGCTCGCCGGCTATTTCGGCATGGGCAACGCCCCCGCCTATTCGGCGAGCAAGGTGGCCGTCCGCGCCTATGGCGAGGCGCTCCGCGGCCTGCTGCGGCCGGAGGGGATCGCGGTCAACGTCATCTGCCCCGGCTTCATCCGGTCCCCCATGACGGCGCGCAACGACTTCCCCATGCCGTTCCTGATGACGGCGGACAAGGCGGCGGAGATCATCCGCAAGGGGCTCGCCGCGAACCGGGGGCGGATCGCCTTCCCCTTCCCCATGCTGGCCATGGTCAGGTTTCTCCAGATGCTGCCCGCAAGCTGGCTCGACTTCGTGCTGGCGCGGCTTCCCGCCAAATAGCACCCTTGCCAGGGAGCGGATTCTTGTCTAATCAGCCCGACGCTCCCCTGGAGAATTCGCAGGACTTCCCGGCAACCGCCATGACGGCAGCGTGCCTTCGGACATGGATGGGAACATGTTTTCACTGACGTCCTACCGGCGCGAATGGCTGGGGAATGTGCGGGCCGATCTGCTGGCGGGCGTGCTCGTGGCGCTCGCCCTCATCCCGGAAGCCATCTCCTTCGCCATCATGGCGGGCGTCGATCCCAAGGTCGGGCTTTATGCCTCGTTCTCCATCGCCGTGGTGTCGGCGATCGCGGGCGGGCGGCCCGGCATGATCTCCGCCGCAACCGCGGCAACCGCCGTGGTGATGACGTCCCTCGTCCGGGACCACGGCCTGCAATATCTGCTGGCGGCGACGGTGCTTGCCGGAGTCATCCAGGTGATCCTGGGGCTCCTCAAGCTCGGCGACCTCATCCGCTACGTGTCGCGGCCGGTGATGACCGGCTTCGTCAATGCGCTGGCCATGCTCATCGTCATCGCCCAGCTGCCCCATCTCGACCCGCGGCATGTGCCGCCGCTCACCTACGCGCTGGTGGTGGCGGGGCTGGTCATCATCTATCTCTTTCCGCGCGTGACCCGCGTCATACCCTCGGCGCTGGTGGCGATCATCATCCTGACCGTCGCCTCCGTCTTCTTCGGCTGGGACGTGCATCGCGTGGCCGACATGGGGGAACTGCCGGACCATCTCCCCTACTTCCTGCTGCCGGACGTGCCGTTCGATCTCACGACGCTCCGCATCATCCTGCCCTATTCCGTCGCCATCGCCATCGTCGGGCTTCTTGAAAGCCTCATGACCCAGAACGTGCTGGACGACCTGACGGATACCCGCACCGACCGCAATCAGGAATGCATCGGCCAGGGCCTCGCCAATTTCGTGACTGGCCTCATCGGCGGCATGGCGGGCTGCGCTGTGATCGGCCAGTCCATCCTCAACGTGCAGTCGGGCGGGCGCGGCCGCCTGTCCTGCTTCGTCGCGGGCGTGTTCCTGCTGATCTGCGTCGTGAGCCTCAGCGACCATGTGGGCCTCATCCCCATGCCTGCGCTGGTCGCGGTCATGATCATGATGTTCGTCGGCACCTTTTCCTGGTCGTCCTTCCGCGCGATCCGCACCAGTCCGCGCTCGGCCTCCATCGTCATGCTTGCGACCTTCCTCGGCGTGATCCTGACGCGCAATCTCGCGATCGGCGGGCTCATCGGCATGCTGCTGTCGGGCTTCTTCTTCATCACCCGGGTGACCCGGCTGTTCCGCGTGACGTCCGACCTGAGCCCCGACGGCCGCACGCGCACCTATGGGGTGCACGGCCAGCTCTTCTTCGGCTCGGCCGAGGATTTCATCGACGCCCTCGACTTCCGCGAGGTGGTGGACAAGGTGATGATCGACCTGTCGCGGGCGGAAATCCTCGACGTCTCGGGCGTGCAGGCGCTTGACCGCGCCATCCTCAAGTTCCGCCGCGGCGGCGCGGAGGTCGAGATCACCGGCATGAACGAAGCAAGCCGCAGCCTCGTTGACCGTGTGGCGGCCCAGCACAAGCCCGCCCCCGACGAACTCACGCAGCAATGAGGGCGCCCATGACCGACCGCATCCTGGCTCTCATCGACAGCTCGCCATACGCCGAAAGCGTGTGCCGGCACGCGGCCTGGATCGCCAGGCGGCTCGGCACGGGCATCGATCTCGTCCATGTGATCCCCAAAGACGCTCCCGGCGGCAGCGACGACTATACGGGGACCCTGCGCCTCGGCGCCCGCACCGCCCTGTTGCAGAAGCTCGCGGCCATCGATGCCGAGCGGGCGAAACTCGCCAAGGACCGGGGCCAGGCCCTGCTGGAGGATGCCCACGCCGTGCTGGATCAGGAAGGGATTGCGGACGTGCGCGAAAAGCTCCGCCAGGGCGAGCTGGTGGAAGCAGTGGCGGAGCTCGAGCGGGAGGCGCGCGCCGTCGTCATCGGCAAGCGCGGCGAAGGCCGGTCGGAGCAGTTCGCCCATCTCGGCGCCAATCTCGAGCGGATCCTGCGCAGCGTGACCGTGCCGGTGCTGGTGGCATCGCGCAGCTTTCAGCCCATCTCCTCGGCGCTCATCGCCTTCGACGGCAGCGAGAGCGCCGATCATGCGGTGGACCGCATGGCACAGAGCCCGGTATTCCGCGGCCTTGACCTGACACTTACCCATGTGGGGACGGACAATGCGGAGATCCGCGGCAAGCTCGAAGCGGCGCAGGCGAAGCTTGCGGCGGCCGGGCTTGAAACACGGGTCGAAATCCTCGCCGGCGACCCCGCGGCGACGCTCGGGCAGAGGGTCGCCGAGGCCAATACAAGTCTTTTGGTCATGGGGGCTTACGGGCACTCCCGAATCCGGTCTCTCATCATCGGCTCGACCACCACGGCCATGATCCGGGCCTGCCGGATCCCGGTGCTCGTCTTCCGCTGAAAGCCGTCAGTCGCCGGTTGCGGCCTTGCGCGCCTTGCGCTGGATCTCGCGCCAGCGGGCGACGTTGCGGTTGTGCTCGGCCAGCGTCCGGGCGAAGACATGGCCGCCCGTGCCGTCGGCCACGAAATAGAATTCGTCGCTTGCGATCGGCGACAGCACGGCCCGGATCGCCTCCCGCCCCGGATTGGCGATGGGCGACGGCGGCAGCCCGTCGATCACGTAGGTGTTGTAGGGGCTCGGCTCCGCCAGATCCTTGCGGGTGAGCGGCCGGTCGAGCGGCGCGCCGTTATTGATGCCGTAGGCCACCGTCGGGTCCGATTGCAGGCGCATGCCGGCGCGCAGGCGGTTGATGAAGACGGCGGCGACCCTGGGGCGTTCGTCGGGGATCGCCGTCTCCCGCTCCACGATGGAAGCGAGGATCAGGGCCTCGTCCGCCGTCGCGAACGGCAGATCCGCCGCGCGCTGTTCCCAGCTTTGGCTGAGGAACGCCTCCATGGCCCGGCGCATGCGGGCGAGCAGCACCTCCCGGTTTTCGCCGTGGGTGTAGAAATAGGTCTCGGGCAGCAGGGAGCCTTCGGGCGGCACGGCGGTGATTTCGCCCGTGAGCGCCGGGGCGGCGTTCAGGAGGTCGGCGACCTGGCGGCTGGTGTAGCCTTCGGGCACCGTGAGGCGCCGCTGATAGACCCGGCCGGACTTGAGGATGGACAGTATGCGGGCGATGCTCGCGCCCCTCGGGATCTCGTATTCCCCGGCCTTGAGCGCCTTGCCATCGCCCCTTATCAGCGTGATCGCCGTGAAGACCCGCCTGTCGCGGATCGCCCCCATCTGTTCGAGACGGTGCGACGCCGTATGGAGCCCGGCGCCGCGCGGCAGGAGGATGAGGGCGTTCTCCATCAGGGGCCCCGGTTCTTCATAGGTCTTCTGCAGCCAGAAGGCCGCGCCGCCCGCAATCAAAAGCAGCAGCCCGAGGGCCGCCGCGACAATGATCGCGACCTTGCGCCGGCGGCTCATGATCGCGCGGCGGCCGTCCTCACACGGCCCTGAAGATCAGGGATGCGTTGGTGCCGCCGAAGCCGAAGGAGTTGGACATCACCGCCTTCACCTTGCGCTCCTTGGCCTTGTGGGGCACGAGGTCGATATCGGCGCAGGATTCCTCGGGATCCTCCAGATTGAGGGTCGGCGGCACGATCTGGTCGCGGAGCGCGAGCAGGCAGAAGATCGCCTCCGTGGAGCCCGCCGCCCCCAGCAGATGGCCGATGGCCGACTTGGTGGAGGACATGGAGACATTGGCCAGGGCGTTGCCGAAGAGGCGCTTCACCG